>VBGP01000196.1 GCA_005880795.1 Chloroflexota bacterium
CTTCCGTAACCGATCACCGCCACTGGCTCCCCGAGAGCCGGCGGACAGTCGGCGTCGTAATGGATCTTCATGCGGTCCTCCTCATCACCACGGGGCCAGACCGGACCACGTCTGCGATCCCGTGCCGGGTGAGCTCGCTAACGAATTGCGCCACCTGGGCGGCGTCTCCGGAGAACTCGACCGCCGTGCCGCCGGCCCCTGTCGACAAGACCTTCGCGCCCAGCTTGAGCAGCGCCTCGAGCTCGGAAGCCGCGACCCTCGCCACGACCAGCTCGCGGTTGTGCACCGCGTCGCCGGTCAGGTCCTCGACCTCCAGGACCTCGACCAGCCGCTCCAGCTGCTTGCGAACCTGGTCGGCCTCGGCGTGTCCGTGGTCGATCTGCAGCGTGATCCGCGATCGTCCCGGCTGGCGGCTTGGCCCGACGGAGATCCCACGCACGTGAAAGCCCCGGCGGCGCAGCACGCCCGAAACCTTGGTGAGGGTGTTCTGCCCATCCTCAACGAGCACCGACAGAATGCGAACCCGGGAGGGGATCGGCTCCTCCCCATTCATGGGGAGGTGTCGGGCGGAGCCCGACGGAGGGGCTGGTGTGGGTTTGATCTCAAGCATATTCAGGAGCCTCCCGGAACTCGTTCAACCCCTTGCCGAGCGGAACGATCGGATACACATTGGCCTCGGGGTCGATACGGAAGTCGATCAGGAACGGCCCCTTCGTCCGCTCCGCGGCGTCAAAGGACGGCGCGATGTCCTCGAATTTCTCGACCCGGAGGGCGGGCAGCCCGTACGCCTCGCAGAGCTTGACGAAGTCAGGCATGTGGGTCAGGTCGACCTGCGAGCGGACGCCGCCGTAGAAGTCGTCCTGGAACTGGCGGACCATGCCGAGAGAGAAGTTGTTGAGCAGCACGATCTTGACGTCGAGCTGGTGCTCGACCGCGACCGACAGCTCCTGCGCGGTCATGACAAAGCCGCCCTCGCCCGCGACGCACCACACCGGGAGATCGGGGCGGCCGAACTTCGCGCCGAGCGCCGCCGGCAGCGCGAAGCCCATCGTGCCCGAGCCGCCGGAGTTGATGAACAGGCCCGGCCGGTCGTAGTTCCACCACAGAGCGGCCCAGATCTGGTTCTGGCCGACGTCGGCGACCACGATCGCCTCGCTCTTGGCCCGCCGGTACATGTCGATCAGCACGTCCTGCGGCTGAAGCCGCCCGTTCGATTGCCTGTAGCGAAGGGGGTGCTCCTCGCGCCACCTGTCGATCTGCCCCAGCCACTCGGCCCTGCCCGCATCGACCTTGCCGATGTGAGGCAGCATGGCCTCGAGCGCGAGCCTGGCATCCGCAACGAGCTCGATGTGGGAGCGCACGTTCTTGCCCATCTCGGCCTCGTCGATGTCGACGTGGATGAACGTCTTCACGTTCGGCGCGAACTCGGAGAGCTTCGCGGTGACGCGGTCGTCGACCCGCATCCCGACCATCATCAAGACGTCGGCGTTCTGGACGGCCTTGAGGCACCAGCCGGTGCCCATGAACCCGGTCATGTGCAGCGACAGCGGGTGCTTGACCGGGAACGCGCCGATGCCGAGCAGCGTGGTGCCAACAGGCGCTGCAGCTGCCTCGGCCAGAGCCATCAGCTCGCTCTCGGCGCGGCTGAGCAGCACGCCGTGGCCGGCGAGGATGACCGGACGCTCAGCCCCCGCCAACGCGCGGGCCGCCTCGCGCGCCTGGTCCAGGTTGACGTGGCCGTTCAGCCTGTATCCGGGGAGCTCGAGGTACTCGGGCGTCACCCGCTCCGCCTCGGCCTGCTGCACGTCCTTGCAGATGTCGATCAGCACGGGGCCGGGCCGGCCGGTGGTCGCGATGTGGAACGCCTCGTGGATCACCCGCGGCAGCTGGTCGATCTTGGTCACGAGGTAGCTGTGCTTGGTCACCGAGCTGGTCGCGCCGATGACGTCCGACTCCTGGAAGGCGTCGCGACCGACCTGGGTGCTGTTGACCTGGCCGGTGATGGCGATCATCGGCACCGAGTCCATGTATGCCGTGCAGAGCCCGGTCACCAGGTTCAGGGCGCCGGGCCCGGAGGTGGCGAACACGACCCCCGGCTTGCCACAGGCGCGCGCGTAGCCGTCGGCCATGTGGGCGGCGCCCTGCTCGTGGCGGACCAGGATGTGCTTGAGCTTGGGATGCTCGGGGAGGTGCTGGTAGAGGGGCAGGTTGGCGCCGCCCGGGTAGCCGAAGATGTACTCGACACCTTCGCGCTCGAGCGCTTCCAGCACCATGTCGGCTCCGGTCATTGGCTTGGCGGGCTCCTTTGAAATGAGAAAGCCCCCGCCTCTCGGTCGGGGGCTTTTGCGATCTACTTGGTGGTTCCGGCTAGTTCGCGCGTGCCCCCGACTGGATGCCAATAAGGCCCAGGAGTCCAAGGAGCAGTACGAGCGAGCCGGCAGGTCTGGCCATTGAGGTTGTGAATGTTAACGAGTGACGGCCCGGTTCGGGTTGTGGCCCGGGAACAAATTCCTGACCCCATTGGTGCGTAAAGTTGTCGTTCCCAATGCCTAGGACGCTGGCTCAGAAGCTGTGGGACGCCCACGTGGTGCGCTCCGCCGAAGGCGAGCCGGACCTCCTTTTCGTCGACCTCCACCTCGTCCACGAGGTCACCTCGCCCCAGGCGTTTGAGGGGTTGCGGCTGTCCGGACGCCGGGTCCGCCGGCCCGATCTGACCGTCGCGACGATGGACCACAACGTCCCCACCAGGGGCGGCATCCGGGCGGCGGACGAGCTCTCCCGCAAGCAGATGGACGTGCTGACGGAGAACTGCCGCCGCGAGGGCATCCCGCTCCACCAGATCGGCAGCCGGCGCCAGGGCATCGTGCACGTGATCGGCCCCGAGCTCGGCCTGACCCAGCCCGGCATGCTCATCGTCTGCGGCGACTCCCACACCTCGACGCACGGCGCGTTCGGGGCGCTGGCCTTCGGCATCGGCACGTCGGAGGTGGAGGTCGTCCTCGCCACGCAGTGCCTGCCCCAGAAGCGCCAGGGCGACCTTGCGGTCAACGTCTCCGGAGACCTTCCGCTTGGCGTGACGGCCAAAGACATCGTGCTCGGCCTCATCGGCCGGACCGGCACCTCCGCCGGGCAGGGACACCTGGTCGAGTACCGGGGCCCGACCATCCGGAGCCTGTCGATGGAGGGCCGGATGACCGTCTGCAACATGTCGATCGAGTGGGGCGCCAAGGCCGGCATGGTGGCCCCCGACGAGACCACGTTCGAGTACCTCGAGGGCCGGCCGCACGCGCCGCGCGGTCCGATGTGGGAGAAGGCGCTGGAGTACTGGCGCTCGCTCGCGACCGACCAGGACGCCGCCTTCGACGGCGTGATCGATCTCGACGCCGGCAAGCTGGAGCCGCATGTGACCTGGGGCACGACGCCAGGCCAGGTCGTGCCGGTCACCGGCCGCGTCCCGTCCCCGCGTTCCGAGACCGACGAGCGGGCGCTGCGCTACATGGACCTGCTGCCCGGCACCGCGCTGGCCGACATCGCGATCGACAGGGTATTCATCGGCTCCTGCACCAACGCGCGGCTCGAGGACCTTCGCGCGGCCGCGAGCGTGATCCAGGGCAGGCACGTCCACCCCAAGGTGCGGGCGATGGTAGTGCCGGGCTCGACGTCGGTCAAGCGCGCCGCCGAGGACGAGGGCCTGGATGCCGTGTTCAAGGCCGCCGGGTTCGAGTGGCGCAACGCCGGCTGCTCGATGTGCCTGGGGATGAACCCGGACATCCTCGCGCCGGGTGAGCGATGCGCGTCGACCTCCAACCGCAACTTCGAAGGGCGCCAGGGGTCGGGCGGACGGACGCACCTGATGAGCCCACCGATGGCCGCGGCCGCCGCGCTCACGGGGCACCTGGTCGACGTTCGGGAGCTTCTCTAGATGGAAGCAGTGAAGCAAGTCGCGGGGCGCCTGGCCCCCCTCGACCTGGCCGACGTCGACACCGACCAGATCATCCCCAAGCAGTTCCTGAAGCGCATCGAACGCACCGGGTACGGCCCCTTCCTTTTCTATGACTGGCGCGCGCGCGGCAACTTCGTGCTCGACCGCCCGGAATATTCGGGCGCGTCGGTTCTCAACTTCGGCTGCGGGTCATCGCGCGAGCACGCGCCGTGGGCGCTGCGCGACTTTGGCTTCAGGGCGATCATCGCGCCGAGCTTCGCCGACATCTTCCGGGCCAACTGCTACAAGACAGGCCTGCTGGCCGTGACGCTGCCCGAAAGCCAGGTGAGGCACCTGATCGACCTGGTCTCGGAAGATCCGTCGGTCGAGGTCACCGTCGACCTGGAGGCGCAGCAGGTGCGCGGCGACGGCTTCAGCTACCGCTTCGAGATCGACGCCTTCGCGCGAGAGTGCCTGCTGGGCGGACTGGACGAGATCGCGCTGGTGGAAAAGCACGACGCCGACATCGCCGGCTACGAGAAAAACCGCGCCAAATGGCTACCCACCGTCCAGTAAATGCTCCTCCCCATTCATGGGATAGAAGGCTCCTCCCCATTCATGGGATA
>VBGP01000197.1 GCA_005880795.1 Chloroflexota bacterium
TCACGTCCCGATCGGACCTCAGCTCCAATCGCGCCGGAGAGGCTCCGTCGCTGACCTCGAGGCCGGGGATCGCCTCCAGCACGCGGCGGGCTCGCACCGGGTCACCGGCCCACAGCTCGAACCGGTACCCATCCCCGTTGACCAGCTCGAGAAGACTTCCCTGCGTCCGCACGAAGCCGTGGCTCATGATCGCGATTCGATCGCAGAGCCCTTCCACCTCGCCTAGGAGATGGCTCGACAGCACGATGGCGATGCCCTGTTCGTGTGCCAGCCGGCGCAGCAGCTCGCGCAGGTCGCGGATCCCGAGTGGATCGAGACCGTTGGTGGGCTCATCGAGGACGAGAAGCCGTGGCCGTCCCAAAAGCGCCTGCGCCACGGCCAGTCGCTGTCGCATCCCAAGCGAGAAGCCGCGCACGGCATCATCTGCCCGGCTCTCCAGTCCAACCTCCGTCAGCAGGCGTGATTGCTCTTGCCGAGAAACCCCGCCAAGGAGACGCGCGAACTGGCGCAGGTTCTCGCGCGCGGTGAGCGCCGCATACAGGCCGGGGGACTCCAGGACGGCGCCAAAATTGCGCGCCGCTTCGACGTGCCGCCGCCAGCAGTCGTAGCCCGCGACGCGAGCCGCCCCCGAATCGGGTCGGAGCAGCCCCAACAACATCCGGATGGCGGTCGTCTTGCCGGCGCCGTTGGGCCCGAGCAAACCGAAGATCTCACCGGCCTCGACGCGCAGGTTCACGTCCTGCACCGCGGTCCGCGCTCCGAACCGCTTGCTCAGGTGCTCGACTTCGAGGATCACAGCGCCAACGCCGGTGAGAAATCCGGAGCGACTCTCGCACGGTCGAGCAGCCGGCCGTCCCGCAGTCGAATCGTCCGCCTCGCGTATCGGCTTGCCTCCCGATCGTGCGTCACGAGGACGACGGTCTGGCCCCGACGCTCGCTGAACAGCGCGATGAGCTCCAGGATCTCGGCTCCGATCCGGGAATCGAGGTTCCCCGTGGGCTCGTCAGCCAGGAGCACGCTGGGGTTCTTGGCCAGCGCGCGCGCGATCGCAACGCGCTGCTGCTCGCCTCCCGACAGCTGGGAGGGCAGATGACGCGTGCGGCTGCCAAGGCCAACCTCATCGAGGAGCTGGCGCGCCGCGTCGCGCCGCGATCGCGACTTCATCCGGATGGGGGCCATGCCGGCCTCGACGTTCTCGAGCGCGGTGAGGGTCGGAATCAGGTTGAACTGCTGGAAGATGAAGCCAAAGGCGTGACGCCGGAGGTCCGTCAGCTCGCGGTCGCTCAGGCGGGCGAGATCGAGCGCGTCGAACAAGACCTGTCCGCTGCTCGTCCGGTCGAGCCCGCCGAGAAGGCTCAGCAGTGTGGACTTGCCCGAGCCGCTCGGACCTGTGACGGCGACGAACTCACCCTGGTGGATGCTCAGGTCCACGTGATCGACGGCCGCGATGACGCTCGGGCCCTGTCGATACAGGCGGGTCGCCTCGCGCAGCTCGTACATCTAGCCCAGCTCTCGAAGAGCGTCCGAAGGTCGGAGCCGAGCGGCCCGCGCCGCGGCCCCGCCTCCGGCCAGCAAACCGCCCAGCAGGGCCAGGAGCACCGCGATGCCGGCGATCGTCGGGCTGGCCGAGGCCTGGAGGCGGATGGTCTGCGAGAGCGGATGCGTGATCGCGCCCATCCCGAAGAGCGCGCTTGCGCCGCTCGACGGCGGCGCGACCGCCTGGAGAGGAGGCAGCATCTGCACGACCGCATCGAGGACGCCGACGGCAAGGGCGACGCCGAATATCCCGCCCAGCAACCCGATGACAAGCGACTCGCCCATCACCTGGCGGACGATCAGCGCCGACGACCAGCCGATGGCGCGAAGCGTGCCGAGCTCCCGAACCCGCCTTCCGACCGCCGCCAGCATGAGCATGCACGTGATCGAGGTCGTCGCGACCAGGACTATGGCCGCGAGCCAGCGCCCGGTCCGATCCACGAGGTTGCGCGCGTCGACCAAAGACCCGGACACCTGCGCGGCGATGTCAGTGGATGCTGTGACCTGCGCGTCGGGGAAGGCCGCATGAATCTCGGCGCTGATCCGTGGCACGTCACCCGCACTCGCGGCTCGCACCAGCACGACGTTGACCAGCCCCGAGCGGTCGGACAGCTTCTGCAGGTCAGGCAGCGGGACGTACACGTCGGCCGCCTGGCCGGCCAGCGGAGGCTTGACCAGCCCGACGACCGTGAGGCGCGTGCCGTTGATCACGAAGTCCTGGCCGAGGGCGAGGTGGTGCTGCTGCGCGTAGCCCTCGGCGAGCAAGGCCTCCGGCAGTCCCGGCTCCAGGAAGCGGCCGGCCGTCACCTGCGCCGGCGTGACGATTCCGATCGCGTTCTGAGCCGGGTCGACGCCGCCGATCGTGAAAGACGTGCTGCGGATGTCGGTCTGCGGCGGGTTCACGACCTGCTGGATGGTCTGGGCCGGGATCGTCACGGTGAAGCTGGTGCTGCGAAATCGCTCGGGCAGGCACTTCGTGAACGTCGCGTCGTCGATGTGACCGCTCTGTTGCGCCGCCTGCACGCAGGTCTGGATCTGGCTCTGCTCCGCGGCGGTGAGCGGCGCGACGGACTGCTGGACGGTGAAGGTCCGGGCGGCCTGCTGCAGCTGGGCGACGATCTTCGGCACGGTTCCTTACCTGGAGGGTCAAGCCGCCGGACACCTGTGCGACGCCCGGCATCAGGCTGATCAGTGCGGCCGCCCCGGTTGGAAGTGGGAGCTCTCCGGAGGGCAAGAAGAAGTCGTGCATGAAGTGATCGCCGGGATTGCCGAGCTTGGACAGGTCGGTCACCACGGATTGCATCTGGGAGTCGATCTCGGGATTCGCCGATGCCGATGCTGCGCTCTGCGCCGCGCGGGTGACCAGCAGGTCAGAGCCGACGCTGGCAAGCGGATTGAGGATGCGCGCCTGGCCTGTGTGGAGCGCGCTGCCCAATGCAGCGACGTCGATGACGAGCGCCACCCCGACCGCAAGAGCGAGCGCGGCGAGGAACGTGCGGCCGCCTCGCCGGACAAGCTCCTCGCGACAGTAGCGGAGGTAGAACACGTCAGTCCCCGGCCATCGCATTCGGTGCGGACGGGCGCCGCGTCAATCGCGCGGCGGCCACGCCGATCGCGGCCGCGAGCGGGCCGATGAGCATGAACTCGACGACGTTCCCCGCGACGATCAGCCCGGGGGTCGGCGCGATGTGAGGGCCGGCCGAAGGGAGGATCGGGATTCCAACCGCCAGCGCGACGGCCGCGCTCCGCAGGGCGTCGACCGCAGCCGCGATCAGCGCGGCGCCGGCCGCCGCGCGGAGCGAGCCGGTCCGCCCCGCGAACACCCCGGCCGCGACCACGCACGCAAACCACGCGGCCACGCTGAGCAGACCGATCAGCTGCCACGGCAGCAAGGGCGTCAAGACGAATTGAAGAACGAGGTTTGCGGCCACGATTCCAGCGCCGAACAGCAGACCCCAGCGCATCGCTAGAGCAGCCTCAGGCACAGCGACAGGAGGAACTGGCTGGCGAACACCAACACGAGCGCGCGGCGAGCCCCCAGGCGGTGGCCCGGCGCCAGCAGCAGCGCGCCGGCCATCGCGACCACGAGGGTGAGGCCGGGAAACATCGCGGTGGCGACGGTCGTCAGCCCGGGCTGAATCCGCACCGCGGCCAGCACCAGGCCCGCGGAAACCGCGGTCCCGGCGGCAAGCAGCGCGAGGATGGCGATCGGCTCGACACCCTCGAGCAACATGACGCCCCTACGTCGCAGCACGCGGACCAGGAACCGAAGGGTCACGAATTGAAACGCGAGGTTGGCCGCGATCGCGACGGTGCCCACCGCGTAGGCCACGCCCGTCACCCAATGCACCTGGTGCTCCGTCCGCATCAGCGTGGCCCCGACGAAGATCCCCGCCAGAGGCACGGCCAGAAACAAGATCCGCACCGGTCCGGGGGCGGGAGCCAGTCGAATCATTGGAGCAGCCATGCCTCCAGCTGGGCCGCCGCGACCAGCGAGACCACGATCGCAATCCCCACGCCTACGACTGACCTGGTCTGGAGGAGGGGCTGCCGGCCGAACCACAGGCGCCAGAACAAGACGCTCGCTCCGGCGGCGATGGCGCTG
>VBGP01000181.1 GCA_005880795.1 Chloroflexota bacterium
CAGGTCTGCGTGAACCTGACGTAGGTGTCGGTGACCTCAGGCTGCGATCGGATGTCAGGCATGGCCTTGGCCTTCACTGTGATGGTCTTGGGACCCAGCTTCAGCCGGGTTGAGCCGATCCGTCCCCTTCCATCCTGGCCGTAGCCGGTGATCCTCCCGTTCTCGACCTCGATCCATCCGCGCAGCTCGTTTGCCTCGCGGAAGAGGTCCTGCCGGTGCCACGCGTCGATGTCCTCGAGCTGAGACGGGAGCGGATCGTCGTAGTGGGCCAGGCCCATCTCGAAAGGCACGGCCAGAAATCCTTGGACGGCCTCGAAGGGAATCCAGGAAACCGCGGTGACGGAACTTTCATATTTCATTTGATCAACCTCCGCTGTGCAACGTACGGTCAGACGAAGTAATGGTCGATGGTGACCGCTGGCCTCTTTGCGTAGGGCCAGCCCCAGCATTGCGGTGACGCTGGCTCCCTTGCTCGCGCTCGAGGGATCGCGTCCACTGATGCCGATGGGACGGATCAGTGTGCTGGTGGCCGACGACAGCCTGATCGTGCGCGAGGGCCTGCGCGCGCTGCTGGAGGACGCCGGCGATATGGATGTCGTCGCCGTGGCGTGCGACTACGAAGAGCTGATCGCGCGCGCGGAGGAGCTTGCGCCACAGGTGATCGTCACCGACATCCGCATGCCGCCAACTTTCCAGCGTGAGGGGATCGATGGCGCTCGGCTCGTACGCAAGCGCCATCCCGGCACCGGGATCGTGATCCTGTCTCAGTTCGACGACCCCGAGTACGCCATCGCCCTGCTCAGCGAGGGGGCCTCAGGGTGCGCCTACTTATTGAAGGATGGCGTGGCTGCGGGAGATCAGCTGGCTCGCGCAGTCCGCGCCGTGACCGCCGGCGGCTCGGTGCTCGATCCCAGGATTGTCGAGGCGCTGGTCCGGCCCGTCGGCGGGGCAGACCTGTCGCCTTCAGAGGACGAGTTGCTCGCCTGGGTGGCCGAAGGGACGCCGATCAATGCTATCGCGGTCAAACGACATACCACGGGCGCGGATGCGGCCGCGTCAGTCGAGCAGCTCTTCCTGAAGCTTGCCCAACAAGCCACCGGCGGCGGCGAGGCGGGCCTTCGCAACCTGCGACGCCTGCACCAGGCCATCGTCGATCGCGAGGAGCAGGGCGAGAGGCTCAGCCGCATGCTCCCAGGCGGCATCGCGGCCCGGCTGCGTGGGCGCGGTCAAGCTCTCGGTGGCATCGAACGGCTCGTGGTCACGGTCCTGATCTCCGACGTACGCGGCTATTCGGCGATTGCGGAAACCTCTGACCCGAGCCGGCTGGCGGGTCAGCTGAAAGAACATCGCATCGCGGTGAGCGATGCCATTTTGGCCGAGCACGGCACGGTCATGCAGTTCGTCGGCGATTCGGTGATGGCGGTCTTCGGCGCCCCTGAGCCACTCACCGATCACGCCGACCAGGCCTTGGTCGCCGCCAATTCGATGCATGCAGCTCAGGTTGCCGTGAACCGGCGGTGGAAGGCGGAGGGGCTTCCGATGTTTGACCTCGGTATCGGTCTTTCAACAGGATTGGTCGCGGCCGCACTGATCGGGAGCGACGAGCGGGCCGAGTACTCGCTCGTGGGTGACGCCGTCAACCTCGCCCAGCGCCTGCAGCAGCTGGCGTCGTGCGGAGAGACGGTGCTCAGTGACGCGACCTTGGTGGCCTTGAGTCGGCGTCCACGGTGCGTAGAGCTCGGTCCGACCGCGGTCAAAGGCCGCCAGCAGCCGGTTACCGCCTATCGGGTTCCCGCTCTTCCGCCAGGTAGATCAGGGTCGCCTTGACCCGTCGATGGACGGCAGGCTCCTCGGTGAGCCCGAGCTTGGAGAAGATCGAGCTGATGTGCTTCTCGACCGCCCCCTCCGTGAGGTGAAGCGCCGACGCGATGGCGGCATTGTTTTTGCCCTCGGCCACGGCGGCGAGGATTTGTTCCTCGCGTGAAGTCAGGTCGGCGAGAGCTGAGCGCTTGTTCCGGGAGCGGGCGGCAATGAGATTCTCGACCACCTTGGCGTCGATGACCGAACCGCCGCGAGCGACCTCGCGGATGGCATTGACGAGCTGGTCGAGGTCGGACACTCGCTCCTTCAGCAGGTAACCGCGGCCGGAGGCACCTTTATCCAGCAGCGCCAGGGCATATTCGGCATCGGCGTACTGGCTCAGCACGACGACGCCAATCGATGGATTGCCGCTTCTCAGCTGTTCTGCCATCCGGATGCCTTCATCCGTGTTGGTGGGCGGCATTCTGATATCCGTCAGCACCACGTCCGGCCGCTCTCGTTCAACCGCCGCCTGCAGCGAGTCCAGGTCGCTGCATGTCGCCACGAGCTCGAGCTCGTCTACCGACTGGAGAAGCTCTCGCATGCCCTCGCGGATCAGGAAACTGTCGTCGGCGAGCACAACCCTGATCGGCATCGGGCAAAGGATAGGGCTGGCTCCAACTCTCCGATGGTGCAGGCACCCTTGGCCGCCGCCGCATCGCGGGCTACGCTGCTCGCGACTATGGCGGTGCTCGTGTTGATCTGCGACGACCAGGCGGCCTTTCGTGCAGCGGCTCGGGAGGTGGTGAATGCGACCGACGGCTTTCAGGTGGTAGGCGAGGTGGAGAGCGGCGAGGAGTCGGTCGTGCTTGCCGGCCGCCTCCACCCGGACCTGGTTCTGATGGACGTCCACCTTCCAGG
>VBGP01000194.1 GCA_005880795.1 Chloroflexota bacterium
GCCGTTTAGGCAGGGGCGCTTCGGGTTTGGTTCCATCCCTTCGCGCGGAGTCTAACGATGCCGCACTCGGGTCCCAGCGTGATCAAGCGCTGCGATCGCCCTGGGGTCGGCGGCGCCAGCAACACGAATGCCACGCCCACAGGAGCGCTTTCCTTTCGCACCCCACAAGTCACGTTGCGGGTCGGGCTTTGACTTCGTGACCGATAGGGTGTATACCGCTGCCACTGTTGCGGGGATCCCTGCCCCGTATCCGTCTTCCAGCTAACAGGCCCCCGGCTCGTTGCCGGGTTACTGACGGAGGTGCCATGCGTAATCGCACGCCCCTGATGATCGGCCTGTCGGCCGCTCTGGTTCTGACGGCTTTTGCGTTCGATAGAGGTCCAGTCAACGTATTTGCGGCGGGCCCGGGCTATAAGAGCTGCAGCGGAGCGGTGAACGCCGATAACTCCGTCTCGCCAGGACAGACCGATTTCTGCACGATGTTCACGGGCACCGACCTACCGACCGGCTCAGAGATAACAGTTACCGTAACTTCTCCGACTGGCTCGGCCGTGACCTGGTGCCAGGGAATCGTCACCCCCACGTACAGCATGCTGCCGGAGGGAGGCCTGCTGACGACTTTCTGCCCTCTGAAGGTCGTGAGCGGTAGCGTGCAGTCGGGACAGGAGATCGGCCTCGAGCGCATCGCTATTCCCACGAGTACGGCGACCGGCACAGCCGTGGTCCAGGAAGGGTTCATCTGTCCGAGCGGAGGCTTTACGGTCTCGTGCCCTGGCCTGTTGGGGCCGGGCCCATTTAGCGTCTGCGGACCGGGTTCCGTCATCGGTCAGGTCGGAACCGCATGTCCAGGGTCCACACCGACTCCCATCACGCTTAACGTACCCGTGCCCGGGGTTGCGTTTTTGGCGACGAGTCCAGCTGGTGCCGTGGCCACCTTCAGCGTGACGGCCAGCGGAGGTGTCGGCACCATCACCATCTCATGCACGCCACCGTCTGGCTCCACCTTTCCAATCGGCGTTACAACCGTCAACTGCTCCGCGAGTGACGGGTCAGGTGACTCGGCAACCGCCAGTTTCACCGTCGACGTGTGGGGTGCGGCGCTGCAGCTGGAGGTTCTGCAAAGTTCGGTTCTGAGCGGGAATGCAGGCATCGGCGCAAGCCTCACTGCCAAGATTCAGTCTGTGCTTGCCACTCTCGCTGCCGGGGTGACGACCGCAGCATGCAATGGACTGAATGCATTCACCAACGAGGTACTGGCCCAGTCGGGACATAAGATCACCATCAGCGACGCAAACTTCCTTATCGGTCAGGTCCAACAGATCGAGGCGGTCGTCCCCTGCGCGTAAGCTCCAGCCGGGCGTTGCTCATCGCGAGCGACTCGGGAGAGGTCTTGATCTCTAATAGCTCAGAACGCGACAGGAACCGGCGTCGCGGCTCGGGCTCGAATCGCCAGACGTAGTCCGCGAACGAGCCGAACTCCGCAACCAGGTCTGGCGTACGGCCGCATCGGGGCGACGTAGACGTCAATCGAAAGCGGACTGCTGCCCATGTCTCAGCCGCCAGCGCCTTTCGCCTTTTGCAGCTCGGCGATCTGCGCGCGGGCGGCGTCGACTAGCTCCGCATTGGTGTTGGCGTGCCCCGCAAGGCCCCACCCGCCTTCGATCGCCTCGGAAAGGAGCACCCAGGTCCTCGCCGTAGTTGAGGGATCTCCGGCCGCAGCCGCGACCAGGTCGGTGAACTTGCGGACAACGGCAAGCTGCTTCTCTCGGTTGAGCGCGCCCGCATTGGTGAGGACCTGCACCCTGACGTAGTTGCCGTCTCCATCGACGTTAGAAAGGGCGCCATCCGGCAGGTCGTGTATGAATGCCGCGGTGTTCTTGCGGAACATCGGGATGTCCGGGACCTGCTCGATCTTCATCAGGGTCTCGGCAAGGTCGCGCGCGAGCGACCTTGGATCCTTGAACGTACCGACCGTGGCGTAGACGTCGATCATCGGCATTGGGCTCGTCTCCTTACTTGACCGCTGCAGAGACGTTCGCAGCGGCCTCGATCAACCGCACGACGTCTGCCGGATGGGAAGCCATCGCCAGGTGGCCGGCGGGTACCTCGATCGTCGTCGCCCCCATGCGCTTGGCGAACATGCGCTCAACATCGGGCGGAATCGCTTCATCTTTGGTTGCAACGAGATACCAGGTGGGATGCGA
>VBGP01000040.1:0-1854 GCA_005880795.1 Chloroflexota bacterium
GATCTCCGACGCCAGGCAGCGCTGGGTCCGGCCGTGGGTGAGATTCGGATGTGGGATCAGCAGGGGAAGGTCGAGCCCGCCGAAGGGGAGGTCGGCGGCGGTGTACACCGCGACCACACCGGGCATCTCGCGCGCGGCACTCGCGTCGATGGATCGAATCCGGGCGTGCGCGTAGGCCGAGCGGACGAAGCAGCACTCGAGCGCGCGTTGGCCGGTCTCATTGATGTCGTCGGTGAAGCGGCCGTGGCCGCGGAGCAGGCGATCGTCTTCAACCCGCTGCACGGGAGCGCCGAACCAGCGGGTGGTCACGTTTCCCCCTCTCCCCGACCCTCCCCCCTATGGGGGGAGGGAGAAAGTTCCGCGGCTCGCTGCACTGCGCGACGGATCGAGGCGTAGCCCGTGCAGCGGCAGAGGTTGCCGGCAATCCCCTCGTCTATCTGTTGCGGGCTGGGGCTCGGGTGTTGCGCCAGCAGCCCCACGACGGACATCACGAATCCGGGCGTGCAGAAACCGCACTGCAGCCCGTGGCATTCGTGAAAGGCCTGCTGCACCGGGTGCAGCGCCTGGTCATCCCTGGCCAGACCCTCGATCGTCGTCACGTCGTGACCCTCGGCCTGCACGGCGAGCATCAGGCAAGAGCGGACCGGCGCCCCGTCGAGCAGCACCGTGCAGCAGCCACAGACACCGTGCTCGCAGCCGACGTGCGTTCCGGTCAGGCCGAGCTCGTGGCGGAGATGGTCGGAGAGAAGTCGCCTCGCATCGGCGGGCGATGGATGGTTGACGCCGTTGACCTTCACGCCGCGAACGCCCTTTCAGTGAGCACGCGGACCAGATGCATTCGAAACTCGGGCGTCGCCTCCAGGTCGCCGCTGGGCTGCAGTTCCCTGGCCGGGTCGCGTGGGTCCGCCAGCACCGGTGTCGGCGCCACGCCGAACAGGGCCAGCTTGGGACCCGCGCGGACCACGCCGGCCAGCGCGAAGTCGCCGTGCCGGCGCGATTCCTCGAGGATCGCGAACGGCTCGCGAAGGGCGGGAAACCACGCCTCCACGATCATCTCGTCGGGGGCGAGGGTGGTTTCGAAGACGCCCGCGAAGAGCTGGCCGGCCGGGATCGTTCGCTCGCCGCGGCTCGACCGAACGACCACGCTGCCCCCGAGCGCGAGCAGGACCGCGGGCAGCTCTGAGGCAGCGTCCGCGTGGGCAAGGCTGCCGCAAACGGTGCCCCGGTTGCGGATGACCCGATGCGCGACGAGCCCCACCGCCGCGCTCAGCAGCGGGCAGATGCGAGCGGCGAGCTCCGAGTCCTCCACCGCCGCCTGGCGCGCCAGCGCCTGCACCGCCACGCCACCGTCGCGCTCGTAGATGCGATCGAGGTCGGCGATGCGATTGATGTCGACCAGGTGCTGCGGACGCGCGAGTCGAAAGTTGAGGAGGGGTATCAGCGACTGTCCGCCGGCGAGCACCTTGGCGTCCTCGAGCGAGCCCAGAAGGGCGTATGCCTCTTCAACCGTCGTCGGCGCGTGGTACTCGAACGGCGGCGGCTTCAATCGTCGATCATCGCGACGGCCCGGCACAGGGCTGCTTCGCCGCCCTGGAAACGCCAGGGAAAGCAGCCGAACTGGATCTTGCGGTCCAGCACCTCGTCCAGCCGTCCACCGAGATTTTCGATGTGGATCACGTCATGCGGGAAGAGCAGCGTGTGCATGATCTGATAGTCCTGCTTTGGGAAGATGTCGTCGAGGCTGCGGCCCAGCTTCTTCTCCGCCTCCTCCGCCTCATCGGCGCGGATGCGCCGGATCACGGTGTTCATGGGATGGTCGGCGCTGCCGGCGTCGACCGCGATCCAGCGCACGCC
>VBGP01000040.1:1981-13603 GCA_005880795.1 Chloroflexota bacterium
GTGTCCTTCTCCCATCGCTCGAAATGCTCCGGCCCGTAGAGGTCGTAATCGCCGACGCCCATGCGCTGCAGGTCCACGACGCATGCCGTGCCGATGAGGAAGTCGAGCGGCAGGTCGCCGATGAACTTGCCGCCGGTGAGGAAGTGAGCCGGAGCGTCGAGATGCGTGCTGACGTGCAGCGTCATCGTGATCTCCTGCCCTCCCGCCCGGTCGAAGGCGAGGTGTTTGATCCAGCGGATCGCCGGCCCGGGATAGCCGGCAAACGCCGGCGTGTGCAGCGAGAAGTCCTGGGTGAGGTCGAGGAATTTCATTTGGTCAGCAGCGAGCGCTGCACTTTGCCCATCGCATTGCGCGGCAATCGGTCCAGCGTGATCACACGCTTTGGACATTTGTAGGACGCGAGGCGCTCCTGCGCGAACGCGATGAGCTCGCTCTCGACCAGCCGCGCTGAAGGAGACGGCACCACGTATGCGGTGACCTCTTCACCCCACTTGTCGCTTGGGACGCCCGCGACCGCGACCTCCTGCACCGCAGGGTGTGCCTCGAGGACTAGCTCCACCTCGCGCGGGTACACGTTGAATCCGCCTGTGATGATCAGCTCCTTGATCCGGCCCCGGATCGCGAGCGTCCCGTCTTCACCGATCTCGCCGACGTCGCCGGTGAGGAAGAAACCGTCCGGCGTGAACGCTTCCGCGGTCGCCTGCGGGTTGCGCCAGTACCCGCTGAAAACCTGGCCACCTCTCAGGAGCACCTCGTCAAGTTCGCCGAGCCTCACCTCGACGCCCGGAAACGGATGGCCGACGCGGCCGGGCTGGCGCGGACCGTCATAAGGATTGGTCACGACGATCCCGCCCTCGGTGATGCCGTAGCGCTCGATGGGCGGCTGGCCGAGCAGTCGCGCACATCGCTCGAAGAGCGCGGGTGGAAGCGGAGCCGAACCGCAGACGAAGACGCGCACGTGCGAGAGATCGGTCGGATTTTCATCCAGCCAGTCGCACAGTCGGTGGTACATGGACGGGACCCCGAAGAACATCGTGCCGCGCTCGGCGTCATCTCGGGTGAGCTCGGCAACCACGGCCTCGGGGGTGAAGGGGACGAGGGTCGCGCTGCCCCCGCCCAGCAGCGTGCCGTGCAGGCCCATGCCGAGGCCGTGGAGGTGGAACAGCGGAAGCGCGTGCACGAGCACGTCGCGCGACGTCCATCTCCAGACCTCGAGCGCGCCGCGACCCTGGGCGAGGAAGTTGCCGTGGTCGAGCACCGCGCCCTTGGGGCGGCCCGTCGTGCCGGACGTGTAGAGGATGGCGGCCGGACTGTCGGGCGTCAGAGAGGGCTTCGGTGGGACCGCGCCTTTCGGCAGCTCTTCGAGGGAAATCACGCGTAGGCCGAGCTTGGCGGCGATCGCGGCCCGCGGCCGGTCGGCGACGACGGCCGCCGGCTCCGAGTCGTGAAAGATGTGCTCGGCCTCGGCGGAGTGGTAGTCGGGGTTCATCATCACGGCGCAGGCGCCAACCCGCTGGACGCCGAGATAGGCAATCACCCACTCGAGCGAGTTGGCCGCATAGATCGCGACCCGATCCTCCGCGGTAATGCCGAGACCATGCAGTCCGCCTGCGACCCTCTCGGCATCCCCACGCAGCTGATCGCGGGTGAGGTTTTTGTCTCCGCATCGCAAAACGACCTCTCGCCCCGACCTCAGCAGCGCCTCGGGCAGCGTGCCCGAACGCAGCCTGGTCCGGAGCGCGGCGATGTCGTCCGTCACGCGCCCAACAATGCCATACCACCGGATGCCGAACCTAGCTCGAGACGACCTCCGCCGGCTCGCTTTCTGTGTCGCGCACATGACCCGGCCGCAGGATCTGGTACAGGACGATCGCGCCGAGCGCTCCAAGCGCGAGATTGTTGAGCTCGAAGTCACCGAACTTGACGTCGGCGCCGCCCGCGGCGAGGATCAGCGGCACGGCAGCCACCGCCAGGTTGGCTCGCTTGGCGAAATCGACCCGGCCGTCCACCCAGATCTTGGCGCCGATCACAGCGATGAGGCCGAAGAGATAGAGCTCGATCCCGCCGATCACGCTGCTCGGAATGCTGTCGACCAGCGCGCCGAACTTGGGGATGAAGCCGAGGAGGATGGCGGCGACCGCGGCGACGATGAAGACCCAGATCGAGAAGACACGTGTCACACCCATCACGCCGATGTTCTCTGCGTAGGTCGTCTCACCGGTGCCGCCGAAGAGTGCGCTGACCATGGTCCCGATACCGTCGCCCATGAACGTCCGGCCGAGATATTTCGATAGGTCGCGCTTCATGATCCCGCTGATCGCGAAGACGTGGCCCGCGTTCTCCGCGACCAGGATCAGGGGGATGAACCAGAAGAGGCTGAACTGCTTGACCGGATTGCCGAAGCTCGGGAATGAGAAGGTCGGCAGGCCGACCCAGGCCGCGCCCTGCACGCCGGAGAAGCTGATGTGGCACGCCGTCTTTACGCCCTGGCACGCAGGATCGATCAGCGAGAAGACGTAGCCGATGACGACCGCAAACAGGACGGGCAGCAGGCGTGGGAATCCGCGGAGGTAAACGCTGACCAGGACGGCGACGAGCACCGTGATGGTCGCGGTTAAGAGATCGCCCTTGAAGTTGTTCCAGGCGGCACCCGCCAGCGCGATCCCGATGACGGCGACCACGGTTCCGGTAACGACCGGCGGCAGCAGGAAGCGGATCGCGTTGATGCCCGCGAAATGGACTATGACGCCGATAAGGAAATAGATGACGCCCGCGATCAGGATCCCGCCGTAGGCGAGGTCGTGATGCCCGGAGCTGCCGCCCTGGATGGCCAGCACCGCTCCAAGGAAGGAGAACGAAGAACCGAGGTAGCTCGGCACCTTCCGCCCAGTCACGAACAGGAAGATGAGGGTCGCGACCCCACTGAAGAAGATGACCGTGTTGGGGTTGAAACCCAGGATCAACGGAACGAGCACCGTAGCCCCGAACATCGCCATCACGTGCTGCAGACCCATGAGGATTGTCTGCGGCCAGGGCAAGCGATCTTCGGGATAGACGACGCCGCGCTCCCGCGGAGCAGATGCGACAGCCATGACGGCCTCCCCCTTTCATGCGCCGAACCTCCGCCGCAGAGGCCGGGTCGCGGCTATCGTAAACCGCTCCCAGACGTTTGTAAGGCCGCGTTTTTCGCTGGCCGCGTCAGGCGGCGCCGCGGGGATCTTCGGCCTTGGTGATCGGCTTGTCGAGGACCGGGCGGACCGGGCTCAGGTGGATCTTGAACGGGGCGCCAGGCGCCCGGAACTTGATGGCCAGGTGCTGGTTGTCGCAAAACGGCTTGTGCTCCGACTGTCCGCAGCGGCACAAGGTCGCGCGGGGCAGCGTCTCGACCGTCCCGTCCTCGCGCCTCACCTCGACCTCGCCTGTGACAAGGAGCGGTCCATCGCGGATGGGTGTCATCCGGGTCGGACCCTCCGGTTTCTCCTGCGGACGACCGTCCAGGCGCTGGTACAGCAGAGCGCCGCTCGGGCACAGCTCGACCACCCTCGCCACCTCATCGGCTTCACCTGCGTCGGGCAGCGCCCACGGTCGCCGATTCAGGTTGAATACGTTGCGTTCGCCGCGAAGGCATTCGCCGATGTGGATGCAGATGTCGAGGTCGAAGCTCACCTCGATGTCGCGGCCGCGGTAGACCTTGCGCATCTCCCGCCAACACTAGACTCTCCCTCAATGCCCGAGGCGATGGCATCCACTCAACGACCGCGTGGCCGGAGGAGGGCGCCCGGCCGGGCGATGATCTCGTCGGAGCGCATCTCCAAGCGGGTCCGCCTGTTGGGACGTGAGATCTCTGAGGTCTACGCCGACATCGAGACGCCACTGGTCATCGTCGCGATCCTCAAGGGTGCGACGGTGTTCGCCGCTGACTTGCTGCGCAGCCTCTCGATTCCCGCCGAGCTCGAGTTTGTGCGCGCCGCCAGCTACGGCGCGGGGACCAGCACCACCGGCCGCGTGAAGATCGCTCACATGGTCGAGGGCCCGCTTGAGGGGCGCCACGTCCTTCTCGTGGAGGACATCGTCGACTCGGGCCGCACGATCGACACGATCCTCAAGCGCTTTCGCAAGCTGAAGCCCGCCTCGCTTCGGGTCGCGGCCCTGCTGGACCGGCCGGCCCGGCGCGAGATCTCGGTCAAGATCGATTTCACCGGCTTCGTGATCCCCGACCGCTTCGTGATCGGCTACGGGCTCGACTACGCGGGGCTTTATAGGGAGCTGCCGGGTATCTACGCCCTCAGTTAGACCGCGACCGCCTCGACCAGCTGGTACACGCCGCCCGGTGTGAACCGGTCGAGCTTCAGCCCCGCACCTTCAAACAGCGGTTCGTATTCCTCGAGCGTCCTTTCCCGCCCGCCTAGCTGAACCATCATCTGCAGGTCGGTCATCGCGAAGTTCAGGTGGACCGGGTCGTCGCTCAGGTGAGAGGGCGGCACGCGTTCGACGATCATGGTCCTCGCTCCGGGGTTCATGGCTGCCCGGCACACCGCTAGGATCGCTCCGGCGCGCTCGTCGTCCCAATCGTGCAGGATGTCCTTCAACAGATAGACGTCGCCAGCCGGCACCGACTTGAAGAAGTCGCCCTCGACGATCGCGCAGCGGTCCGCCACGCCTCGCGCCGCCAGGTACTCAGAAGTCTCGGCCAACCCTGCGGGCACGTCGTAGACGATGCCGCGCAGGCGTGGATGATCCAACATGACTCCAGCCACGAGCGCTCCCTTGCCGCCTCCCACATCGATGACTACAGACGCATGTGTGAATTCGCCGGACGTGGCAACAAACCGGGCGACCTCCTCGCTGTTCGACGCCATCACGGCGTTGAATCGCGCGGCGAAGTCGGGGTCTCGCGCGAGCGATTCCCAAAGGGTGCCACCGTGAGCCAGGGAGTGGCCGGTCACGCCGGTCTGCAGTGTCTCCATGAAGTGGTCCCAGGCTCGATAACTCTCAGGGATCAGCATCAACGCCATCAACCGCCGTGTTCCAGGAACGCCTTCACGAAAAAGCTCGCCGACCTCGGTGTTGCTGAACCGGCCATCGTTCTGTTCAGCGACAACTCCAAGCGCAACGAGCCCGCGCAGGAGCCGCCGAAGCCTGCCTGCTTCGATCTTCGTTTCCATGCTCAGCCCATCCACCGACATGGGACCCGTCGCAAGGTGATCCGGAATCCCCAGCCTGACGGCGCCTCCTACGACCTGCGCGGCACGAAATCCGTTGACCAGCTGATAGGCCCGATCCTCGGGCTTCAGGGTCACGATCGACTAGCCAGCGACGATTGGCTTGGGCGCCGGCTTCAGAAAGTCGACCAGCTCTTCGCGGTCGTTCCAGATCACTGTCGTCCGCTCTGGCTCCGTGCGCGCAACGATCTTGCCCCCGCGCATGACCAGCTTGCGAGGCGCGACCAGCCGGATGGCGTCGATCTCGCTGGGCACCGCAAACGCGCAGAGATCGGCGCGACATCCCGGCAGCAGCCCGTACTTCTCGAGGCCGAGCGCGCTCGCCGGATTCCAGGTGATCATGTCCATCAGCGTCCGCAGCTCGCCGTGACCCGACATCTGTGCGTAATGCGCTAGCACGAACGCCGCCTGCAGCGGGTCCGCGTAACCGAGCGGGTACCAGGGGTCCATCACCGAATCGTGGCCGATGCAAACGTTGATCCCGGCCGCCAGCAGCTCCTTGACCCGCGTGTGCCCCCGCCGGATCGGATAGCTGTCGAAACGGCCCTGCAGAGTGGAGTTGTCGAGCGGGTTGGTGACCATGTGCATCTGGGCACGCTTTAGGTTGTTGATGAGCCGATACGCGTAGGCGTTGTTGTAGGAGTGCATCGCGGTGGTGTGGCTCGCCGTGACGCGCCCGCCCATCCCCAGCCGGATCGTCTCGGCGGCCATCACCTCGACGAAGCGCGACTGATCGTCGTCGGTCTCGTCGCAGTGGATGTCCACCCGCAGCCCCTTGTTGTCGGCCAGCGCGAAGGCGAACTTGATCGACTGCTCGCCGTACTCGCGCGTCAGCTCGAAGTGCGGGATGGCGCCGACCACGTCCACGCCGAGGTCGACCGCCTTTCGCATCAGGTCCTGCCCGCCGTCAAAGGACATGATGCCCTGCTGCGGAAATGCGACAAGCTGCAGCGTCATCTGGTCGCCGATCTCCTGACGCAGCTCGACCAGGGCGCGCACTGCCTTCAGCTCGGGGTCGCAAACGTCGACGTGGCTGCGCACGAACTGCACGCCGTTGGCGAGCTGCCAGCGGAGCACCGTGCGGACCCGCTGCTTCACGTCCTCGACGGTCAGCGACTTCACCCGCTCGGCCCAGATCGCGATGCCTTCGAACAGTGACCCGGACTCGTTCTGGCGCGGCTCGCCGACGGTAAGCACAGCGTCGAGGTGGATGTGCGGCTCGACCAGGGCTGGCGTGACCAGGGCGCCGCCCAGGTCGATCGTCTGGTGGCTCTCCGGCTCCAGGTCGCTGATCATGCCGTCCTTGACGCCGATGTCCCTGTTCTCCAGCTCGCCCGGCAGACGCGCTCCCCGGAGCAGCAAATCCAACATCGACGGAATCCTAATTGACGCTTAGACTTCGGGCGTACTTTCCGGTTCGCCCTTAGGGAGGGGAAGCGCCTATGCAAACGGTCGAGGAAGTAGAGAAGCACGTACCGGTTCGGGAGGGCGACTACGGGGAGAGGGTCGCCACGGTCGAGCCGGGCGGTGTCGAGTACATCTCTCTCAAAGAGCGGCACGGCAACCCCATCCAGCTCTTCTGGACGTGGCTGTCACCCAACCTCGAGTTCGCGACCGTCTACGTGGGCGTGCTCGGGATCGCGGTTTTCGGACTCAGCTTCTGGGAGACGGCGGTCGCCATCGTCGTCGGGACGGCGCTCGGTTCGCTGACCCACGCCGTCCTATCGTCGTGGGGACCGAAGTTCGGCGTCCCCATGATGGTCGAGAGCCGGGGCGCGTTCGGCTTCCTCGGCAACATCCTGCCGGCCGGCCTGAACGCGTTCACAGGCTCGATCGGCTGGTTCATCGTGAACAGCGTCAGCGGCGCCTTTGCCCTCCAGGCGCTCGGCGGCCTGGCCAACCTGACGCTACCGTTCTGGCTGACCTTCCTGATCATCGTCGTGGCCCAGGTCGCCATCGCAACCCTGGGGCACAACTTCATCCACTTTTTCGAGCGCTGGTCGCTGCCGCTTCTGGGCATAGTGTTCGCCCTTGCGGTCATCGCCATCTTCAGCAAGGCGAACTTCGGAGTCGCCGCCAACCCGGGGGCGATCGGCCACTTCGGCGCCTTCACGCTCCTGTTCACGGCGACATTCGGCTACGCGGCCGGATGGAACCCGTACGCGGCGGATTACACGCGTTACCACCCGCCGACGACCAATCGAACGATGGTCGGTTTCTGGGCGGGAATGGGAGTCTTCGTTTCCTGCGTGGTCCTCGAGCTCGCCGGCGCGGCGCTGGCCACGGTCTCGGGAACCAAATGGGGTCCGAACGACATCCCGACCGTCCAGCTCAAGCAGGCCATGCCTGACTTCCTCTACTACCTGACGCTGCTCTGTATCGCGGTCGGAGCGGTCGCCGCAAACGCGATCAACATCTACAGCGGCACCATGTCGCTGGTCGCGGTCGGCATTCGCGAGATGGGCATGACCCTGCGCCAGAGGCGCGCGGTGCTGGCGGTGGGCGCGGGCGTGCTCGGATTCGTGATTGGCATCGTCGGTCGGGCCAACGTCGGCCCGGGCAGCAAGTACGAGTATTTCCTGATACTCATCAGCTACTGGATCGCCCCGTGGCTCGCGGTGGTCTTTGTCGACTACTGGATGCGCAAGGGCGATTACGGCGACGAGTCGATGTTCTACGACACCAAATATCAGCGGTGGCAAGGTGTCGCCGCGATGGCGATCGGCCTGCTCGTGTCGGTCGGCCTTTTCGCCAACGTGTACTCCGTGTACACGGGACCCCTCGCGAACAACAACCCGCAGATCGGCGACATCACCTTCATCGTCGGCTTCATCGTCGCGGGCGCGCTGTATTACGCGTTCAACATGATGACGCGAAGCCAGGCGGCGCCCAAAGCCGCTATGGGTACGCGAGCATAGAGATAGAGATACTGGTCTCGGGGCTGCGCTTCACAGCGCGCCTCGAGACCCAACGCGCGCCGAAATCCTGCGCGAAGTTCCAGTCCATGCTGCCCCTCAAAACCAAGCTCATCCAGGCGCGCTGGAGCGGCGAGGCGGCGTGGATCCCCTTCGGCGACCTCGAGCTCGATCTCGGCCACGAGAACCACACGAGCTATCCGGCGCCGGGCCACCTTCTTCTTTACCCGGGAGGTTTGAGCGAGACCGAGATCCTGTTTCCGTACGGAGCTACGGTCTTCGCCAGCAAGATGGGGCAGCTCGCGGGCAACCATTTCGCGACCATCTTCGAAGGCAACGAGCGGCTCGGAGAGCTAGGCAACCTCGTCCTGTGGAAGGGCGCCCAGGAGATCAGCTTCACCGCGGTCAAATGACAGATCTGGCGCAGGCGGTCATGGAGCGGTGCGACCTGCTCGCCACCTGCAGCGAGGACCCCGGCCGGATCACGCGGCCGTTCGCCTCGGACGCGATGCGGCGCGCTCAAAACTACGTGCACGAATGGATGCGCCGCGCCGGCATGCAGGTCCGCCGCGACAGCATCGGCAACCTGCGCGGCCGCTACGAGGGCGCGGGCCCCTCAGCGCTCCTGATCGGTTCGCACCTCGACTCGGTGCGGGACGCAGGGAAGTACGACGGGCCGCTTGGGGTGCTGGTCGCGATCGCTGCGGTGCAGCGCCTGCACGATGCCAACCGGCGGCTGCCGTTTGCCATAGAGGTGCTCGCCTTCGCTGACGAGGAGGGCCTTCGCTACGGCTCCACCTACCTGGGCAGTCGCGCGCTGGCCGGGCAAGTCGAGGCTCGCGACCTCGCCCTCACGGACGCCGACGGGATCACCATGGCGTCGGCGATCGAGTCCTTCGGTGGTGACCCCGCGCGGGTGGCAAACGATCGCCGTCCGAGCGATGACCTGCTCGGATACTGCGAGGTCCACATCGAGCAAGGACCGATCCTCGAGGCCCGCGGCCTTCCCGTCGGGATCGTGTCGGCCATCGCCGGACAGAGCCGCTTCGAGATCGCTTTCTCAGGCGAGGCCGGCCACGCGGGAACGGTGCCGATGGATCGCCGCCGGGACGCTTTGACCGCCGCGGCCGAGATTGTGCTGGCGGTCGAGGCCATGGCCGCGACCCAGGAGGGCCTGGTCGCGACCGTCGGCAAGCTGGAGGTCGAGCCTGGCGCCGCCAACGTGATACCGGGCCGTGCCGTGTTCAGCCTCGACGTGCGCCACGCCGACGACAACGTGCGAGCCAGGGTCGCGGAGGCGCTTCTGGCGCGAGCTCGAGAGACCGCTCGGCGTCGCAAGCTGTCGGTCGAGGCGCGCGCGGTGTCTTCGAACCCCGCGGTGCGTTGCGCGCCTCGCCTGGTGAATCTCCTGACGCAGGCGGTCAAAGAATGCCGGCAGCAACCGGTGCAGCTGACGAGCGGCGCGGGGCATGACGCGGTGGTCATGTCTTCGCTGACCGACGTCGGCATGCTGTTCGTCCGCTGCAAAGGCGGCGTCAGCCACAACCCGGCCGAATCGGTGACGACCGCGGATGTGGGCGTAGCGATCGACGTGCTGAGCCGCTTCCTGGACCTGATGCCGCAAAAGTGATCATTCGCGGCGGCACGATCGTGAATGCCCGCGGAGTCGAGAGAGCCGACATCGCGATCGCAGGCGGCCAGATCACGGCAGTCGGACTCAACCTGGACGAAGACGGCGAAGAGCTCGACGCATCGGGTCTCCATGTGTTTCCTGGCGGAATCGACTCGCACGTCCACTTCAACGAGCCCGGGCGGACGGATTGGGAGGACATCGCACACGGCTCGGCGGCGCTGGCCGCGGGTGGGTACACGGCGTTCATTGACATGCCGCTCAACAATCTTCCGGTCACAACGACGGTCGATGCGTTTGAGCTAAAACTCGCCGCTATGCAGCGGTCGGCCAAGGTCGACTTCGGCCTCTGGGGGGGCCTTGTGCCCGACAATCTCGACCAGCTGGAACCGCTTGTTCGGCGCGGCGCGATGGGGTTCAAGGCTTTCATGTGCCCGAGCGGGATCGACGAGTTTCCCGCCTGCGACGAGGGGACATTGCGTGAAGGCATGAAGCGGATTGCCGAACTGGGCTCGATCTTGCTAGTTCACGCTGAGGACCCAGCGCTGTTGCTGGAGCCTGCTGGTCCGACCGCTCGTGACTTCCTCGATTCCCGACCACCAGAAGCCGAGGTGAGGGCCATCGAGCGGTGCGTGGCCCTGAGCGAAGAGACTGGCTGTGCTGTACATATCGTTCACGTCAGCACAGCACGTGGCGGAGTGGTGTCCTATGTCGGGAATGTAACCGCAGAGACTTGCCCTCACTACCTCCTGTACACCGACTCTGACATCGAGCGGCTGGGCGGGCTGGCAAAGTGCGCGCCCCCAATGCGCACGGACCGAGATCGCGAGTTCCTCTGGCAGATGCACTTCGTCGTCTCCGACCACTCGCCCAGCACGTTGGCGCTGAAGCAGGGCGACGACTTTCGCAAGATCTGGGGCGGGATCTCCGGGTGCCAGTCGACCCGGCAGCTGCTCCTTGGACAGGGCCGGCTCGAGTTGCGCTGGATCGCCGCATTCACGTCGACGAACATTGCAAACCGATTCGGCATCCCGCGTAAAGGCCGCATCACGCCCGGCTTCGATGCCGACTTGTGGATCGTCGACCTGAGCCACGACGACGTGGTCAGGCGCGAGGACTTGCTCTACAAGAACCAGTTCAGCGTGCACGAAAACCAGAAGATCCGCGGCAAGACGGTCACGACACTCGTGCGCGGACGCGAGCCCGGGTCGGGACAGTTCATCCGGCCAGGCGCGCGCTCGTAGCCGCGACCTCTCGCGCGATCTCGCCTTCGTCGGCCGTCAGGAGACGCCCGTCGCGCACCACCACATGTCCATTGACGATCACGGTCTGAGCCCGCGCCGGTGGCGCCAGGGCAAGCGCCGCGACGAGATCCCTGATGCCCGCGTGGGCGAGGTCGTCGACCCGGAAGCACGCGATGTCCGCCCGCTTGCCGACCTCAAGCGACCCGCAGTCGTCCCGGCCGAGACATTCGGCACCGCCTCGAGTGGCGAGCCTCCACGCCGCGCGGGCGTCAAGAGCGGTTGGCGAGGTGGCTCGCACGCGAGCAAGCAGGAGCGCCTGGTGAGCCTCCATCGCGATGTTGGCGTCCTCGTTGCTCGCGGCGCCGTCCACGCCAAGGCCCACACGTGCGCCCGCATGCAGCAGGTCGTGGACCCTGCAGGCGCCGGCGCCCAATCGCATGTTGCTCGACGGGCAGTGCGCGATGCCGGTACCGACCTCCGCGATGCGGTCGATCTCGGCGTCGTTGAGATGGATGCCGTGCGCGTACCAGACGTCGTCGCCCGTCCAGCCGAGGTCCTCCATGAGCTCAAGCGGCCGGCGCCCAAACTTCTCCTGGCAAAAGTGCTCCTCG
>VBGP01000030.1 GCA_005880795.1 Chloroflexota bacterium
TTAACTAGAACGCTTCGGGTGCGACCTCTTTGCGGGTTGGGCGCGCCGACCGGCCAGCTGCTCTTCGTAGCGGCCGAGGACGAACAGCAGAAGGCTCAGCCGGTTCAGCCAGCGCACGACGGCTGGATTGCCCAAACCGCCGGAGCGTTCGAGGGTCACGCACCGCCTCTCCGCGCGGCGGGTGATGGCGCGGGCGAGGTCGAGCGCCCCCGACGCCGCCGTGGCGCCGGGCAGGATGAAGCCGGCCGGCATGGTCACCTCGTCCTCGAGCTCCTCGATCAGGTGGTCGAGGCGCCCGATCTGGGCATCGCCTGTCGTGACGAAGGCCGTTTCCGCGTCGGGGCTGGTCCCAAGCTCCGCGCCCACCGCGTAAAGCCCACGCTGCAGCTCCTCGCAAATCGAGCCGACGCGCGCATGAGGCGTCAGCGCGCGGGCGAGGCCAAGCGCGCTGGACGCCTCGTCGACAGTGCCGAACGCCTCGATCCGTGGATCGTCCTTGGGGGCGCGCCCGCCGCCAAGCAGGCCGGTCGTACCGTCATCGCCGGTGCCGGCCAGCTCGAGCATGCGCTTCTTGCGGGCCCTCGGCCCTGCCGTCTTACTCGAAGACCTTGCTGAGGTCGTACAGCTCCTTCGGCACCCGCCGCGTCTCCTTTATCACCTCGGTCAGGGGGACGACCTCGACATCGCCGTTGCGCCGGATCGGGATGACGCCGCTCTTGCCTCCGACGATCAGGTCTGCCGCCGCGACCCCGAGCCGCGTCGCCCAGATGCGATCCACGGGCGACGGTGATCCGCCGCGTTGAAGATGTCCGAGCACGGTCACCCTAGTCTCGAAGCCGGTTTCGTCCTCCACCCTGCCGGCAAGCAGGTCGCCCAACCCGCGCTTGGCGAGCCGGATGTGCCCGAACGCATCTTTTTCGGCCTCACCGCCCATCTCCCTTTCCAGCTCCGGGATGTGGGCGCCTTCCGCGACGACGATGATGCTGAAGAGCTTGGCCTCCCCGCGGCGGCGGTAGAGGTGAGCGACCACGTCCGAAAGCGGGACCTCGAACTCGGGGATGATGATCAGGTCGGCGCCACCCGCGACACCGCCCATCAACGCGACCCAGCCCGCGTCGCGACCCATCACCTCGACGACCATCACGCGGTGGTGCGCGGACGCCGTGGTATGCAGGCGGTCGAGCGCCTCGGTGACGACTCCGACCGCCGTGTCGAAGCCGATGCAGAACTCCGTGACCGCGAGGTCGTTGTCGATGGTCTTGGGCACGCCGACCGTGCGGAATCCGGCTTCGTGCAGTGCGGCGGCGACGCTCAGCGTGTCGTCGCCGCCGATCGGCACGAGCGCGTCGATGCCGTTGTGCCGAAGCGCCTTGATGACCCGGTCGATGCCGTTCTGCTCCTTCAGCGGATTCGTCCGCGAGGTGCCGAGGATGGTGCCTCCTTGCGGGAGGATGCCGCGTACGTCGGCAGGCTTGAGCTCGTCGATGAGGCCTTCGCCAAGACAGCCCGCCCAGCCGTTCTTGACGCCACTGACCTGGTGCCCGAGCTGAAACGCACGACGAGCCACCGCCCGGATGGCGGCGTTGAGCCCGGGCGCGTCTCCGCCTCCGGTGAGAACTCCGATCCGCATCGGGAAATAGGTTAAGGCGTCGCGGTCAGGCGCTCCAGCAGCTGGGTTAGTGAGAATTCGGCGAGCGAGGTCAAGATCAGGTCGGCCTGGCTGAGGTCTAGCCGCGCGGTGATCGAGTTGGGAATGGCGACACAGCGCATGCCCGCGCGCTTGGCAGCCGCAACTCCATGGGGCGAGTCCTCGATCGCGAAGGCCTCCGCGGCGGCTACGCCCAGGCAGTCGAGCACGGCGATGTAGAGGTCCGGCTCCGGCTTCGCGTTCGTCACGTCGTCGCGGCAGCGCAGGCAGTCGAACCGCTCGAGTATCCCGAGGCGGGCCAGGTGGCCCCGGACCCACTCGCCCGTCGAGCTGGATGCAACGCCCAGCTTCAGGCCGAGCTCGCGTGCTTCATCCAGGCGCTGCACGACGCCCGGCAGCACCCTCTGCGCCAGGATCATCTCGGTCCGCCGGTCGAGGCGGCGGTCGAGCACCTCTTTGGGCAGCGGCCGGCCGAGCCGCTCCTCCAGGTGGTGCTGGGGATGAAAACCGATGGTGGTCGAACCTACGATCTGCACCCAGCGCTCGAAAGGCAGGTCTTCGCCGTGCGCCTCATACACCTCGAGCCAGGAACGGTAGATCGGCTCCTCGGTGTCGAGGATCAGCCCGTCGAAGTCGAAGACGATGGCGCGAATCAATGTCCCAAAGATTAGGATCGCCGTTGCCGTGATCCGGAAGGTGTCAAATGCCTGAGACGAAACCGAAATCCCGTGCGCAGAGCTCGCGGCAAAGCTCGATCGGCTGGGGCGGCGCCGTCCTGTCGGGCCTTGCGCTGGTAACGGTCGCCGTCATGCTCGTGGTGCTCTTCGGCTTCCTCGACGCCCTGCATTTCGGCTCGATCGCCGACTTCTTCACGCCGGATTCGGCTGCCGCCGCGGGAACGCTCGGCCTGGTCGGGGGCGCCGAGGGCGTCACCCTGAGCATCGTCCTGCTGGGTGTCATGTTCGGGATCCAGACCTCTTCGTCGCGCTACTCGCCCCGAATCATCGGCATCTTCACGCGCAACCCGCTCAACGCCCTCGTCCTCAGCTTCGCCCTGGCCTCGATTCTCTACACCTTCCTCGTCCGCTCCGAGGTGAAGGTCAACTACGTACCCATGGCGAGCGTCGCCGTCGCCGAGGTGCTTGCACTCATCAACTTCGCGCTTCTCTTTCCGTACGTCCTCTACACGTTCGAGGTCATGCGGGCCGAGACGCTTGTCTCCGGCATCATGCGGCGCGCGAGCAAAGAGCTGCGCGGTGGCACGCGCCGCCGGGAAAGCCTTCAGCACAGAAGCGCACTGCTGACGTGCTGCGCCCAGGTCTCAGACATCGCCTTCGGCTCCGTGGAGCTTGGCGACATGCCGGTTTGCCTGTTGTGCATCGAGGTCGTGGGTGACTTCCTCGCGAAGGAGTACCTCCCGGCGAAGAAGAACCTCGACCCGGAATGGCTGAAGGTCGGCCATGCCGAGCTTCCTGGCGCGTCAGACCAGATAGTCGCCGAGGTCAATCGTGCCGGCACCTGGTTCGCGTACATCGTGATGTCGAGTTTCGTCGACATGATCGGGCTGGCGCCGATCCATCGCAAAGAGGCCGTTCACGCGCTCGCCGTGGCGACGCGGAGAATCGGGTTGGCCGCGATCGAGGCCGGCGACTCGGAGGTCGCCGAGCTCTGTCTGCGCTTCTTCAACACATACCTGCGAGCCGCGATCAACCGCTCGGCGCCGACGTTTGCGTCGGTGATCATGAACGAGTACCGGCGCTTTGCGATCGGGGCGCTCGAGTGGAGGCGCGACCTTGCGGTTGAGGCGGCCGCTCACCTGCTTCGCTACGGGCGACACTTCGACGAAGCGGGCATGCCCGCCATCTTCGGCGCTGCTGCGGAGGACGTCGCCGACCTGGCCATTGAAGCCCGAGTCCGCGACCCGCAGGTGTCATTCCGCCTCGCGCAGCTGCTCGTCCGAAACCTTCTCGACCTGATCCCTGACGCGCGGCCCATTGGCCTCAACGGACTTTTCAAAGGCGTCGCGAAATTGACGTGCTGGGCGATGGCCTCCGACCAGAAAGACATCGCGCACGTCCTCGTCGAGGGGATTGCCGCGGCGCCCCCGGATTTCGTCGACGCCGCGCTTGGCCGGATGGAGGCGATGCAGAACGGCCTGTTCTGGGAGGTCAACGAGCGCGTCATCTCGTTCGACTGGCTGGAGCAGCCGCTGCGCGAGCAGATTCCCGGACTGCGCGCGGCGCTGCGGCGGGCGAAGACGTCCGGCAATGGAGCGCTGCTCGACCTCGAGGACGCACCCGTGGTCGCCAAAGACCTGGTGCAGCCCGCGCCTGCTAGCGCGCCGCCGGCGACTCCTCAGGTGGCTGGTTGATCATCGCCGAGGAAGCTGTCGCGAAGTAATCGAGCAGCGCCTTGCGCACAGGCAGCGCGAGGGCCAGCGATTCGACCGCCGCGGTCATGTGGCCGAGCCATGCATCGCGTTCGGCCTGGCCGATGGCAAAAGGCTGATGGCGCATGCGCAGACGCGGGTGGCCGCGCTGCTCGCTGTAAGTCGATGGGCCACCCCAGTACTGGATCAGAAAGAGGGTCAGGCGCTCAGTCGCCGGCGAGAGATCCGCTTCCGGATAGACGGCCCGCAGCAGGGGGTCACGCGCGACGCGGGCATAGAACCGCTGCACCAGCAGCCTGAACGCCGCCTCGCCGCCGGCAAGGTCGTAGACGCTCTTGTTGAGCACAACGCGATGCTAGGAGTGCAGGTCTGAATTGCGCACGGCTGACGCCAGACGTGCGGAAGATCGCCGAGCCCAATCAGTTGGTGCCGGGCTGTACCTCACCGCCGAGCTCCCTCGAAAATCTCAGACACCGGGCGCACGATCACCTGTGCGGCCTTGAGGCCGGTCCTCTCCAGGTAGCGCTCAACGAGCCGCCGGCCGACCGCGTAGCCGCCCATGTGCGGGACGCCAACGGGTCGGACGCCGATTCGTTCGGCCACGAGGTCGCCCAGGACATAAGGCGTCCACTCTTGAAAGCCACTGCCCGTGTCGAACGCGCCCGTCACCTTCTCGAGCGCGGCGTCCAGCACCGAGCCCGTGACGTCGGCATACCAGGCGCCCGTCGACTCCGGACCGCAGACCTCGACCGTGAAGACCTCCGCCAGCCCTTCATGGATCACCCACTCTGCCAGGTTGAATCCGGTTTCGATGTTCGGGGTGCGCAGATTGTGCGCCAGCTCGTGCACGGCGCAGGCTCCGATCCGCGTGATGTTGTAGTCCGTCGGCCAGGCGACGAGCCAGATCGTGCCGGGCACGGCGCCCATGCCGTAGTAGCCGTGGGTGCGCTCGACGAACACAGGATCGTCGGGGTTGCCCAGCGTGAGCGTGACGTCGATCCGGTCGGGGTGCCGGATGCCGGGCAGGACGGAACGCTGGTATTCCCAAGCTCGAGCCAGCTCGCGTCTCAATTGGCCCCACGCGTCGGCTTCAACGAGGCGTTGCAATGCCGGGGCGTAGCGTGGATCGTCTGTGTTGACGCGAAAGCCGTCGCCGATCTCGTGCGTCTGTCGCAGGCGCGTCATCGCGACCTGATCGAAGGTGGATATCCCCTGCATCTCAGCCAGCGCGGCCAGACGAGCCGAGGGCGGCAGATCGAGAATTCGCGCAAGCCCGGGTGCATCATCGTGGACATCGATCTCTATCTGGTCGTCCGTGGTCATGGCCACGCGTCTACACCCGCTCTCCGGCCGCGCGCAGCGGCTCCTGCCGGGCTGCGTAACGCTCGATCTCGTCTTCGCGCGGGAGGAACCACGCGATGCCGATCGTCGCGATGACAAGGATCACGTGCGTCATCAATGATTTCTGCAGCCCGATGGCATCGCCGATCGCACCGTTGATCGGAACCCCGATCGCGCCGGTCACGAAGCCAAGGCCCATCACCAACCCTGAGGCGAGGCCGGCGCGAGAGGCCATCAGCTGCTGCGCCATAAGCAGCATCAGCGGTGCGGTCGACGCGGCGAGAACGCCGATCAGGATCGCAGTGGCAAACGCCCACGGACCGGGATACAGCGTGAACAGAAGCACAGCCGGCACGCTGAGCACTAGAGTCGCGAGGATTATGGTTCGCCGGCCGTAACGGTCGGCGAGCGACCCGCAGCCCACCGTGCCGGCCGCGCTCGCGAGCACCAGCGTGGTGGCGAGCGGTCCGTAGAACTCCGGCCCATAGCCGAGCTGGCGATACCACGTCGGCGTGAAGGCCTGGAATACGTTGACCGTCCAGCTGCGCGACATCATCACGCCGATGACGGCCGCGAGCGCAAACAGGGGCACGGCGTGTGTGGAGCCGGCCGCTTGCCGGACAGCCGCGCCGGCCCCGGCCACGCGGCCACGCATGCGCCACAGCAGGTAGCCGCCTGTGGCCAGCCCCGGAATCACCAGCAGCCCGGTGCCATGCATTCCGAAAGCGCCGAAGAGCACGATCCCGATGAGTGGTCCGGCCGCGACGCCGACGGTTCCCGCCGTCACGTAGATGGACATACCGAAGCTCCGCCGCCAGGTGGGCAGCAGCCCGCGCACATCGAGCGCGCCGAGGGGATGGAACGCACCCGAGCCGAGGCCCGAGGCCAGCGCGAGACCGAGCAGGAGCGGAAAGCTGTTGACGAAACCGACGACGGAAAAGGTGATCGCGGTCCAGGCGAGGGCGAGACCGGTGAAACGGGTCCCGAAGCGATCCGCAATGAGCCCAAACAACGGTTGTGAGATGGCGGCCATGCCGCTGTAGGCGAGACTGACCAGACCGACAGTCGCGAAGCTGAGCTTGAATCGTCCTATCAGCAACGGGTACAGGATCGGGATGACTCCGACATAGCTGTCGACCGTGAGGTGGCCAAGCATGAGGGTCAGCAGCTTGCCGTTCCGCAGGTAATCCCTCACGACACCTCTATGATCGCGGCGGTGGGCGATCTGCTGTACCTCAGCCGCGCGGACGTCGAGAGCCTGCTCGACCCGGACGCGATGCTCGACGCGCTTGCCGACGCGCTTGTGATCTTCTCCTCAGGCGTCACGTCGGTGCCGCCGCGAACTGCGGCGCGGGTCAGCGACCGCAACCTGCTCGGAGTTATGACCGGATATGTGCCCGGAGTCGCGCTCGAGAGCAAGCTCGTCTCAGTCTTTCCGGACAATGACCACGACGGGCTTCCGTCACACCAGGCCCTGATCGTGCTGTTCGACGAAGCCTCCGGCACGCCGGTTGCTCTCATGGACGGCACCTACATAACGGCAATCCGCACCGGCGGTACGGCTGCGGTGGCCGCTCGCGCGCTGGCGCGCGAAGACTCGCGCGTGTTGGCGATCCTGGGCGCGGGTGTCCAGGGCAAATCGCATCTCGAAATGTTTCCTCGCGTGCGCGATTTCGCAGAGATTCGAATCGCGTCCCGCAGCCTGGACCGGGCCAAAGAACTGGCCGCGCGCAGTCCGCGCGCCCGCGCCGTGGAGTCTTTCGAGGAGGCGGTACGCGGTGCGGATGTCGTCGCGTGCTGCACCGACGCGCGGGCGCCGGTTCTGAGGCGTGACTGGCTGAAGCCCGGCGCGCATATCAGCTCCGTGGGAGGCACGTTCGGACCGGAGATCGATCGGGACACGGTTGAGGCCAGTCGCGTGTTCGTCGAGTGGCGCGGCGCCGTTACGAACCGGCCCCCCGCAGGTGCGCACGAGCTGCAAGGCCTTGATGAGGAATCGGTCACCGAGGTGGGCGAGGTTCTGGCCAAGGCCAAGCCGGGCCGACAGACCGCGGACGAGATCACCCTCTACAAGTCCACCGGCCACGCGGTCGAGGACGCGGCTACCGCGAGGTTGGTGTACGACCAGGCCCGACAGCTCGGGGCAGGAGTCCGGCTGCCGCTATAGCCCGGCGCATCAGATTTCGATGACGCGCGAGGGAACGACGTTGATCACGCGGGTTGGGCCGACCCTGCGCTCAGGCAAGACACGTCCATACGGATGGATGTGGCCATGCACGGCTAGCGCCGGCCTGAAGTTGCGGATCAGGCGCAGAAAGGCGACGAATCCCACGTGGGCCGAGTCCACGGCTTCGGCGGCTCCGAAGGGCGGCGCGTGCGTGACCAGGATGTCCAGCTTCCGGCCGCGCAGGACACGCTTCAGCCGGATGCTGAGCTCGAGCCTGATCGCCCGCCGCCCCATCTGGCCCTGCGAGTACTGGTTGGGCCCCTCTTTGTAGCGAATGCTTCCGCCAAGCCCGGCGATGCGCAGCCCGTGCGCCTCGATAAGGCGCCCGTCGATGTTGATGCATCCCTGAGGACCCGGAAGCGGCGGCAGCTCTGAGCGCAGCGGCATCCACGTCATGTCGGGATGCCCTAGGCCGGGGTCATGGTTGCCCAGCACGTAAAGAAGCGGAACGTCGAGCCGGCTCACCAGGTATTCGAGGTAGTCGAATGGCAGGTCACCGCAACCCAGCACGATGTCGGGTTTGATCCCGTCGAGCCTGTCGCCATAGTAGGCCTCGTCGACCTCGTCGGCGACGGCGAGGATGCGCGTGGGTTAGAGACGCTTGAAGCGGAGCGCGGTCCAGACGCTGTCGATGGCGACGAAGGCGACAGGCTTGTACCCGGTCTCCGACGTGATCTCGCCAAGGACGTCGCGCTGGACCCACCAGGGCGTCGCGGGAAGGTCCGTGGCACCGCGTATCTTGCCGCCCTTCGGATAGGTGATCCACAGCAGGCCGTTTGGCTTGGCGGCGCGGATCGCCGCGGGCCCGAGACGCCGCAGCTCGGCGGTGTCCTTCACGAAGAGGAGGACGGCGTCATATGCCTGGTCGGGCTGCAGCGCGGTCTTGATGTCGGGCGGTCCAGGGTTGAGCTGCGCGAGGTAGCCGTCGGGCGCGTTCAAGACGGCTACGGTGTGCTGCGCGGCCAGTCGAAGCTTCTTCGCCAGTGGGCTGAGCCCGGTCTTGTCCGCTCCGATTACCGGCAAAGAGCGCTGCGTGTCCAGGTGGCCCACGCTGAGCACATTAAAGGTATGACCGCAAGATGGTTGCTGCGGACCGAATATCATCCGCGGCGATGTTGCGGCTCCTCGCCACCCTCATCGCGGCAGGCTGTCTGGGGGCTTGCTCGTCCGGTGGCACGCCGACGTTCGCTCTGACTTCGGCGTCTGTCGACCCCACCTACTGGTGCCCCGGGGGCGCCAACAATGCCCCATACGACATGCACGCGACGATCGCCGCGCGCAACGGGACCAACAAGCCGGTGACCATCCAGTCTGTGAGCGCCCAGATGACGTTGGTCTCGATCCACGGCAGCTGGCTCGAGCGGGTTGGCGACCATTACGACGCCGCCAGCGTGTCGTTCTCGCCGGCGACCGTGGCCTCCGGCTCGAGCGTGACTCTCAGGGCCAGCATTCCCAGCGCCTGCACCAGCGGCAGCTACGCCGATGAAAGCTCGAGCTCAGCGGATTACCAGGTGACGATGCACGTCGCCACCTCGGCCGGGGGGTTCTCGATCATCGCCAGCAACAAACACGAAATCCTCGCTGCATAGCAGTCCTAAGTGGAGCTGAAGCCCGGATTCATTCCGGGCGTACCCTGGCGGCGCTGTAATCACTCCAGGCAACCTCAATGTCAAAGGGGGGTCCCGCGGGGAGATCCTGACCCCCGCGCCTTACGGCGCTCGGAGGATTTCGATGGCTCTGCTCCCCGCGGACAACCAGGTTGGGTCGGCGAGCCACGTGTCGACCCCCCACATCAGGACGACCTGCAGCGGTTCCTGCCTGTAGTCGATCGCGCTCTCGACAAGGTCTTGCGGCGAGAAAGTCCCCGATTCGCCCCAGGGTTGAGCCTGCATCTCGGCCAACCAGATGTCCTTGCCCTGCTTGCTTGCCCGGTCGGCCCAGAACGACACGGCTTGCTCCTTCCACGCCTCGCGCAGGTTCATGGTCGTGAGATGGCGGAACGAGACGTTGGGCCCGTCGACGTAAAGGTCGAGGCCTAGCGCGTCGCCCGCTTGCAGGGCGCCCTCGGGGTGTCCGTTGGGACCAAAGGCCCCCAGCACCTGCGGCGCCCACAGCTGCAGCATGTCGATGTTCACGTTCATGCCGTTGTAGGTCGTGATGAGGGCCTGGTGGTCGGGGTCGAGACGATGCACCTCGTCGATCTCCCAGGCGAGCTGCACGGCTGTGATCTGGTCCGCGCCGGTCGAGATGTTGCCGACGTAATCGAACGGTTCGTTCTCCACCTGCCACGCATAAAGCAGCGGGGAGCCGCGATAGCGCGTGAGGCTCGCGTCGAAGTACGCGCGATACGCGGTGCCTGATTGCGCCAGGTCGAGGTAGGGCTGCTGTCGAGGGCCTGCCCAAATGGGTTCATGCAACTCCGGGTAGAGAAAATTGCGGGCACCGATCGTGAGCACGATGCGCGTCTGGACGGGAGACGTCATGTTGTGCACCCCAACCACGTCGAGCAGCTGGTCCACAGAGCTGAAATCGAGAACATCGGGCGTCGGTTCCACCGTCTCCCAGTACACGGGTAGTCGCACCAGGTCTGGGTTGGTTGCATCAAGCAGGCGCGCGAGGTCCTGGGCGGGATCGCGTCCCGCGTTTTGGGAGGTCACCGGGCTGTAGCTGAACCCGGCGAGTGGCGGGGCCGGAGCGGCCTGGGGCCAGGATTCGCTGCCGAGCAAAAGGGCGGCAACGATCATCAGGAAGAGGCCCTTCACCTCGTTAACAACGCGGCGGCCGCGCCGGGCACGGGTTTTTGACTGGTTTCAGACGTTCCTCGGGTGGAGGGTCGGACGCTGTTATGCCACGTGCCTGGATCGTCGTGCTTGGATTCGTGCTGGCCGGAGTTGGAGGGTTGGGCGCCTATTTCTTGCCCCTTTTCCAGACCGCCGCCAGTTCGTCGTCGGCCGGCCCGGGCGCGATTCCGAACCTGAACCCGATCACGGCCTCGACTCAACCGTTCACCGTCCTGCTGCTCGGATCCGACGACGATGCCAAGTTCGTGCCTGACCGCCTGAACACCCAGTCGATGATCCTGGTCCGGGTCGATCCTAGCTCCAAGCACGCAACCATGCTCTCTATACCCCGCGACCTGTGGGTGCCTATTCCAGGCCAGGGCGTCGGCAAGATCAGCACGGCCTACCAGCTCGGGGGCGCCCAGGCCGCGATCGGTGTGGTCGAGAGCAACTTCAAAGTCCACATCGACGACTACGTGTGGATAGGCCTCAACGGCCTCGTCAAGCTGATTGACAAGCTCGGAGGTGTTGATCTTCAAGTCACGAATCCAGTCATGGACGACTACTACCCTGCCGATCTCAACAGTGCCAATGATCCTTATGGGTATTACCGCGTCGCCGTGCTTCCGGGTGCAAGCCACATGGACGGCGTGCGCGCCCTCGAATACGTTCGCTCCCGACACGGCGACGTGCGAGGCGATTTCGCCAGGTCTGAACGGCAGCAGCAGCTTCTCCTGGCGATCAAGGCTCAGGCCTCGCACATCAGCATCGCCGACCTGCCGAACCTGGCGAGCTCTTTCAACGGCGAGATCAAGACCAGCATCGGGCTGGACAGGCTGCGCGCCCTTCTCGCGATCGGGAATGATTTCAACGGGGCCAACATCCATCGAGTGGTGCTCGTTCCGCCCTACACCTCAGAGGGGTGGGCGGCCGGACAGAGCGTCGTCTTTCCCGACTGGACGCAGATCCTGCCGCTCGTCCACCAGACCTTTCCTTGATGCGCTGGTTGATAGGCGCGGCCCTTTTGTGCGCCATGGTCGTCTTTGGCATCGGCGTGTACCACGCTGCTGGGTATCTGAAAGGCGGTCGGCCAGTAGTGCATCGTCCGACCGAAGTGAGTGCACCTTCGCTCCCTGGAACCATGTACCTGGTCCAGGCCGGAGCGATCTACCGGTTTCAGCACGGAAACTTCACCCAGATCACCAGAGAGGATGGCTGGATGCAGCCTGCGGCGTCTCCCGATGGGAAACAGCTGGTTGTGGTCCGCCGCGAGCCAAACTACGCCGATCTCTATCTCCTTACGACCACCGGAAAGCAGACGGCTCAGCTGAGCCACAACTCGGCGCCCGGACCCGCCGAGGACAACCACTGGACCTTTTATCCGCGATTCAGCGCAGACGGACAAACCGTGTTCTACGACTTCGATCCCAAGGATTACTTCAACAGCTACCGCATCGACCTCGCGATATTTGCGAGCCGGCTCGATCCAACTTCCCGTGCGGTGGAGTGGACCGTGCCGAACGATTACACCGGCGGCGACGTCAGTCCCCTACCTCTGAAGAACGGCGGACTCCTTTACACGAAGTATTCGATCGACGACTCGTTCCAGGTCCACTCGCAGATCTGGAGCCAGAACCGGCCCCGCACCGCAGGCCAGGCGCTCACCGCCCCTGCGCTCGATTGCGGTCAGCCTGCTTTGTCGGCCGACGAGAAGCTGATCGCGATGATCTGCACCAACGGGTCGAACCAGTCCGCGGAGCTTGACGTGGCCACCTTCGACGCGGCGACCCTGACGATGGGCTCGCCAGCGACGCTGGTCAGCCGTCAGCTGGTCACCGCGCCCGTCTTCTCGCCCGACGGCAAGACGATCGCCTACCTCGCACCTTCCATGCCGGGGGGCAACTTCCAGCTGTGGACGGTCAACTCCTCGGGGCCCGCTTCGGTCCGCGACATCACGTCGGACCTCGGACTCGACTCCTTGTCCCCGCCTGTCTGGTTAGGCGGGTAGCACAACGGTGGAATTTCAGAACCATCCAATAGTGGTAGTTGCTCGGCGGCTGCATGCGCGTTTTGGAAGTAGGAGACGAATGGTGAGGTTCAGAACAAAGTCCGACGCACCCGACCTCCACAGCCAGCTCGAGTCGCTGCTCGACCAGGTGTGGCGTTCGGAAAGTGATTGGCGGCTGTGGGATCGCCTGGACGCCGCGGACATGCTCGAGACTCAACGCGAGAAGCGGCGCAAAGACCACGGCACCAGCAAGGCGGCCTGACTGATGGGACCCACCCGCCTGTCGCGATGATCCGGGCCCTCGCCGCGAGACGCGCGGAGAGGAACCGGCGTGTCGCCTTCGTCCTCTCCGGCGGCGGAAGCCTGGGCGCGGTCCAGATCGGGATGCTTCAAGCGCTCCTCGAAAAGGGCATCCGCCCCGATTTCCTGGTCGGCACGTCGGTGGGAGCGATCAACGCGGCCTGGGTCGCCGGCCGGCCTGACCATGACGGCATCCTCGAGCTGGCGGACATCTGGCTCGGCCTGCGTCGGCGGCACGTGTTTCCGATCAGCCCGCTGACGAGCGCCGCCGGCCTGCTGGGCCGGAGCAACCACTTCATCTCGAATCAAAACCTGCGTTTGATCCTCGAGAGGTACGTCCCGTTCAAGCGAATCGAGGAAGCGGCTGTGCCCCTGCACGTCGTTGCCACGGACCTCAAGAGCGGGCGCGCAGCCGTCCTCACGTCAGGACCTGCAATCCCGGCCCTGCTCGCGAGCTGCGCCATCCCCGGCGTGTTCCCGCCCGTTACGATCGGACGCCGCGAGTACGTCGACGGCGGCGTCGCCAACCACACCCCGATCACAGTCGCGATCGAGACGGGCGCAACCGAGATCTATGTCCTGCCGGTAGGGTACCCGTGGCTCAACCGCGAGCCGACCAACGCCCTGGGGATGGCTCTCAACGCGCTCGCTCGGATCGTCGAGCAAAAGCTGGACGCCGAGGTTGCGGCGCACAGGGACTCCACCAACATCCACGTCATGCCCGCCCTCGACCTCGCCGACGTCTCGCCCGCGGACTTCAGCCGGACCAGGGAGCTGATCGACTGGGGGTATCGGTCGGCCAAGCGTGCCCTCACCGCGGGGAACGGCCGCACGGTGCTGCCCGAAAAGGCGAAAAAGACTCTCCGCCTGACCCCGGCCGAGGCGGCCTAGACGTATGAGAGGGAACCCAGAGGCCTTCTCAAGGGGCCAATGCCTTCTCAAGGGCCCGGGCCGCTTCGCGACCGGGGCTGCTCTCTTTCCGGTATACGGTTGGGACTTTTCTAAGTAGCCCTCCGCAGACGCCGCCTGGGTGGCCAGAAAGACAAAGTCGCGGCCGGGATGAACCCGGCCGCCAAAGCGACGCTGGTTGTTTAAAGCGCGCGCTTGACTTGGGCTCGGACGCCCTGGGGGAGATCGCGGACTGAATCAGGCAGCGCGTCTTGCAGCCGCTGCATGATGGTGCGCCGGCGCCGGCTGCGGTATACCAGCCAGCCCACGATCCCTAGCGCAACAACCGCGGTCACCAGCCCGGCCGCAACCAGGCCGGCAGGCGGCAGGCTGGGCATATCGATGTCCTTCATATCGCCCACCGACCGCTCGATGGACTTCCGGCCAGCGTTTATCTGCTTGTTGATGTCGCCTGCAAGCGTGCTCATCTCGGCCTCCTCAGTCATTTGAACTCATTCTCCCTCCAAGAGAGAACGAACTTGAAGCCGGTACCGGCGAAGCCATCCGCGTTTTCTAGATGAGGCGCTCGGGCCGCAAGGTTCGAGCGCTTCATACCTCGCGTGCGGAGGGTAGACGAGTGAAGTGTGAAATCTGCAACGAGGAGTTCGCCAACTCAATCGAGCTCGACAAGCACAAGGAACGGGAGCACCCGATGGGCACCGGCGACGAAGACCTGGAGAAGCCCGACATGCTTCAGGAACAGGAGAACCGCGCGCCAATCGTCCCGGGCAAGAACTAGCTCCCCTTTCTCGAATCGGGTCAAGGCCGGCGACGCTGACGCGTCGCCGGTTCGCTTTACCCCACGTCTCCGTAAAGCTGCGGTTGCTGCGTCGGCGCCGCCGATCCGTCCGGACCAGGCTCATTGGTGACCGCCATCACGGCGTAGCCCGCGAGCGACCGGTTGACGAGCACAACCTTGCCGCCGTTGCTGTCCGGGACGAACACCGAGACAGATTCCGGGCTACCTCCCTTCGGGATCAGCCAGACCTCATAGACCCGCCCGGCGCCAGGCTGCGGCAGTCCCCTGAAATCGACCAGCGTCAGGCCGTCCGATTTGAGGTCGATCACGCTGGCCTGCGCCCCCGACATGTCCTGGTGGCCGGCCATGGTGAACCGGGAGACCTGGCTTTGGACCGGCCGTTGGGTTTCGCGGAACGCAACCTCGCCGACCAGAACGCCGGCGAGCAGTGTCACCAGGGCGAGCGCCGCCGCGGCGTAGACGGGAACCCGGCGGCCGGATCGAACCAGTGGCGAAGGCGTGGGCGCGCGGAGCGGTGGACGCGGGGCAACGACGGCAAAGGGTGCGGATGAGGGACGTCTGGACGCAGCTGCCGCCGCGAGCACGCGCTCGCGCAGCCGTGGCGGGGGAGCCGATTCTTCGACCGCAAGGGGAAGCGCGGCGACGACACGGCGGAGCCGGCTCGCCACCTCGCGGCATGTCGGACAGGCCTCGACGTGCGCGCGGACGGCCTCAGCGTCTTCTGGGTCGAGGGCGCCAAGCACCCACGCCGCCACCGAGCCCTCGAGCTCTTCGTGGTCAGACATCGACCGTCCCTCGTCCACGCAGATACGAACCCATCTTCTCGAGCGCCAGGCGCATGCGGCCCTTGACCGTGCCCAGCGGCACACGCGTCATGCCTGCGATCTCGGCATGTGTGTAGCCACCGAAGTAGGCCATCTCGACGACCTGGCGCTGCTCGGTCGGGAGGCTCGCCATCGCATCGCGGACCGCGGCACGTTCGAGGGACAGGGCGACCTCCCGCCACGGATCTGAAGTAGACACCGCGTATGCGAGCTCGGGCTGCAGCTCGCGCTCCTGTCGCTCGTGGGCGCCCCGTCCGCGCAGATAGTCGATGCACCGGTTGCGCACCGATGTGAGGAGCCACGCGCGAAGCGAGCCGCGCTCTAGATCCAAACCCGCCGCACGATTCCAGACGTTCATGAAGGCGTCCTGCACGGCGTCCTCGGCGCGGCCGGGGTCGCCCAGCACGCGAATCGCCACGCCGTAGGCGAGCCCCGCATATCGGTCGTAGAGCTCGGCGAGCGCCTCATGATTGCCGGCCGCAAGCCCGGCGGCGAGTTCCTGGTCGCCGCTTGCCGCTACGACCTGCCCGCCTCCTGCGGAACATCGCGGCGGCCAGTCAGTTGACCGGCCGGCGAATGCTTCGGAGGCTTGATCGCCCACTCCTCGTTTTCGATCAGGCGCCATGCCCACTGCGGATTGCGGCGTGCGCGCTCCCGGGCGGCGTACAGCGACCGGGACATCAGCTTGATTCCGGCAAGTCCCGGCAGCTTCCCGATCTTGGCGTCGAGCTCGAGCAGCTCTTCCTCGCCCTGCTCATCGTCGAAGAGATAGATCGCGAGAGCATCGACCTCCTCCTGCCTCTTTACACCCTGGCCGACCGGTACCCACACCCGGTCGAGCATCCAGCGGTCGAGCTTTTGCGCCCGCTCGTTGCCGCTGAGCCACTCCTTGGCCGAGTTGAAGTAGAAGGCGAAGTGACGTCGCTCGTCCTTGATGATGCGGCCGAGCAGGTCTTTCAAAACCGGGTGGCCGGACTTGCGGATCAATGCGCCGTAGCCGGTGAGGGTCGTCAGCTCATTGATGGCTCCCATCGACAGGTAGACGGCCGAAAAGTTCTTGAGCAGCCAGGAGCCCGCCATGGTGGTCAGGATGCTCAGGCTGTTTTGCACGCCGAGGTTGGCGCGCACGTTGGCGATGCGGTCCTGGGTGTCGAACTCGACTCCATAGAGGTTGAGAAGACGACCGATGTTCTCGCCGTGCCAAAGCTCCTCGTAGTTCCAGCACGCCAGGAAAGCGGTGAGGATCGGGTCCATGCAGGCGCGCGTCACCAGCAGGTGCGACAGGTAGAGAGGAACGTGGTTCTCGATGTCCATCATGTAGTGCAGGCAGAAAAGGTCGCCCTTCGACAGGGGATGCGCGGCGACTTCGCCCCACGCGATCCCGGTGACGTCGACCTTCTTCGACTCTTCCTTGTAGCGCTCGATGCTGAAGCTCATATCAACCCCTACGGAATTCGCGCGCGAATGGATCAGCGGGTCTTAGCCAAATCCCAGCCTCCTCACACGGCGCGCTGAGCGGCCGCCGCCAGTCTAGGTCTCGACGCTCGAGGAACGAGCGATCAAAACAAGGAGGCAGTCCAATGAACGGAGTTCGCAAGACAGTCGCAGCGGCCGCCATTGCAGGTTCGATGCTGGTAGGAGGTGTTGCGGGTGCGGTCCTATACGGAGCAACCACGCTCGCCGCCCAGGCGGCCTCACCGTCGCCGAGCCCTTCGTCAGGCACGTCGTCCGGTACGTTCGTCTCCAATGAGACCGCGGCTCATGAGGCCGGGGAAAGCGCCGCGCGCGAGGCGCAGGAGAACGCGGGCCAGGTCCCGACCGTTCCCTAGCGGGACGGCGGGTCTCCCCCGCTCCCTGCAGAGGTAAGCCCCTCTCCCCGGCGGGGAGAGGGGCACGCGGCGCCTTTGCAAACGCATTACGGCAGGAGTTGTCTTGCCACGAACCAGACGTTGGCGGGGCGCTCCGCCAGGCGCCGGAGGTACCAGGCATACCAGGCGTCGCCATAGGCGATGAGGTCTCTTACACCAAAACCCTCCCGCGCGAGGCGGAGCTGTTCGTCGGTCCGGATTCCGTACAGCATCGCGACCTCGAGCTGCTTTCGCTCGATGCCCAGCGCCTGCGCAAAACGCCACGCTTTCGCGACCATGTCCGTGTCGTGCGTGGCGAGCACGAGGCGTAACCGCTGCTGCTTGACCTCGGGCAGCATCAGCACGCACAGGGCCAGGTAGTTGGCGTCGACTTCCTTCTTCGCCGCGAAGGCGATCGTCGAAGGCTCGGCGTACGCGCCCTTGACGAGCCTGATCGCGGGCTTCAGGGCCATCAGCTCGACCACGTCGCTCACAGTGCGGTGAAGGTATGCCTGCAGAGCGATGCCGACGTTGGGGTGCGCGGTCCGCACGCGGCGATACAGTTCGAGCGTCCGCTCCGTGTACTCGCTCCCCTCCATGTCGATCCAGAGGTAGCTCTTGGCCTGGGTGGCCGCCCGAGCCAGGCGGTCGAGGTTGGTGTAAGCCGCGGCCGCATCGATGTCGAGGCCGAGCTGAGTGGGCTTGACGGAGATCTCCGCCTGCAGGCCGGTCGAGGCTGCGAGGACCTCCTCGTAGTGGGCGACCACGCGCTTTGCGTCTTCTAGGTCGGTGATGTTCTCGCCTAGCAGGGTGAAGAGGGCGCCGACGCCCTGGGCCTTGAAGTGCGTCGCCGCCTTCAGAGCGGCGTCAAACCCCTCGCCCGGGAGAAAGCGCCTGACCGCGCGCTGCGCGAAGCGCCAGCGCGGTACGTGGGAGGCTAGCCAAGGGTTCCGGGCACACCACAGCAGAAGCTGTCGCATCAGGCTCTGCAAAGACTAATGAGCGGGAGCCGCTTCGGACTCCCGCTCAGTCCCTACGCAGGTCGATCGCCCCCCAGCGAACACTCGACGCTGCAGAAGGCATCCTCACCCCGCCACACGGCGCCGAAGTCGATCGGCGCGGCGCAGCTCGCACAGTAGGTAGGCGCCGGTGTCTGACGCTGCACCAGTTGAAGCGCAGCTCCAAACCGGCTTCCCGCCAGCCCCCGACGTAGGGCGACGCGCTCGGCGCTGCCCGACGCCCTATCGAATGGAAGCTGCACGATGCTCATTTCCTGTCCTCTCCACCAACGCAACCCGCGGCTGACAGGGCAAGTATCGACCCCGTAGAGATTCTGTCACCGTACGGCTGTAGGAGACAAGGCTCATACGCGCCGTAAGTTTTTGTAAAGGAAAAGGTGCCCGCTTCCCACAGGCACCTTGTCAACGCTGCGGTGTGCCGTTTACCAGTAGTACCAGCGGCTGCCTTCGGCCGAGCGTACGAAGAAGCCGAGCAACCAGAGGATCAGCCCGATGACGAGCAGAATCCAGAGGATGTGAAGCGCTGGTGCCAGCAGACCGCCCCCGCCGAGGAGCAGCAGCAGCAGGATCAAAACGATCAACGCAACCACTCTTGATTACACCTCCTTTTCGAACTGTGCCTCGATGAGGGCCAGCCGGGATCTAAGCCTCTGCTTGAGAAACGCCTCTGCCAAGGCGCGTTACTCAGGGTTCGGACGCAAGGCGCTCGGCCAAAGAAAAAGGGCCGCTCCACGAAGGACACGGCCCTTCAGCTCCCCTGAGGAGGGTCAGGGAGACCGGTTAGGACGGAGACGGCTTGGCGCTTGGTGAAGCGCCCCCGCCGCCGCTACTCGGCATCGGCGAGGTCACGGACGGGTTGTTGATCGTCGACGGCGCGCCGGACCGCGTGCCGAACCAGTTCCACTGCGTGAAGCCGAAGAACAGGAGGATCAGCACAAGCAGGGCAAGGATCGCCGCGGCGACTCCCGCTCCCGCCCCAGAATCCGTGCCGCTTGTCTCGACGACCTCGGAGCCGGCCGGGCTCCAGTAGCGCCGAACGCTGTACCCACCGGCTCCCAGGAGCACGGCGAGCACCAGGATGATCAGCAGTACGAAAAGCAGGAATCCCAAACGTACGAACCTCCTTTGCTCAACTACGACCCTTGCTTCCCTCTCAACTCGCCGCTTGGGCCGCTCATCTCGGTAACGCCCGACGCCGGGGCGACTACCTTCGCTCGAACTCGGGTTGAACTCGGGCCGACTAGGCCTCCGTGCTGGGGCGGCGTCGCCTGACCAGGCCCGCGGCCACCGCCAGGGCGACCACCGCCCCCAGCGCGACGCGCTGAAAGATCGAGCGTCGCGGAGGTATTGGCGGCTGCACTTCGGCTTTTTTCTGCTCGATCGACTCGACCGGCCTTCGCTTCTCCCTCGACTCATCCATCGGGCTCGCGATCAGGCCCCGGGTTGCCGGCTCGCCCAGCCGGAACCGGTTGAAGACCGCCCCCAGCAGGATCAGCTGGCTGAGCAGGTAGAACCACGTGGCGAGCAGGAAGAACAGCGCGAACTGGGCGCCATAGGTGTTGAAGCTGCCCGCGATCCGGGCGTAAAGCGGAAAGGCGAGCGAAAGGATCTCGATGAGCACTCCCGCCAGCAGCGCCCCCGGGATGACATCCCGCATGCGGAATGTCCGGTTCGGGACAAACCTGTAGAGGGCGACCAGCAGCGAAACCATCACGACGGAGCCGATCACGAAGCTGATGACGGCCCCGACCATTGGGACCGGGACGAAGCTCGCGATGGCGTTGACGCCGACCGTCACCACGATCGCAAGCACGAGCAGGACCATCATGATCAGGCCCATCAACCGCTGGCGCAGCATGTCCCGCTGCCGCGTGCCGAAGATCTCAGTGAGCGAGAACTCCATGGTGGCGAAGATGCTGCTCGCACTCCACAGCAGGCCCCCGATGGAAACCAGCCCCAGCAAACCCGCGGACTCGCGAACCCCCTGCAGGGCCTTTTGTAGCTCAGGCTGGGCGCTGGTTGGAAATACCTGAATCACCAGGATCTGAAAGTGCATGTTCGTCGCCGGGTCGCGGATCGCGAGCCCGATGATGGCCAGGGCGCCGAGGATCATCGGAAACATCGACATGAAGCCGGCGAAGGCAAGCGCCAGGGCGTAGTTGCTGGCCTGACTCTCGCCGTACGCGGTGAGGACACGCGCGGGCAGCGTCTTCTGCGCCCGCTCGGCGAGCGCCTGGACCCGAGCTTTCAATTCCGCGATGTTCAGTCCGCCTGTGGCGGCGAGTGTCGGAACTCCGTCTCGCCCGACGGCCGCGCGACCCTCTCGAGGAGCGCGGTCGATGCGGTGCCGGCGAGCGCGGGCGCGACCTTACGCAGGATGCTCTCGATCATCCCCGGCTCGCGCTCGGCCTTCTCGTTGACCGTGACGGTCACTGAAGGGAGCTCATCCTTCAGCCGGCCCGAAAGGTCTTCGGCGAGGGAGCGCAGCTTCACTACCGAAAGACCATCCAAGCGGTCTTTGAGAGTCGGCTTTCGCATCCGGCGATAGATGAAAATGGCCGCGGCCCCGGCGGCAAGGACACCGAGGCCGATCGCGGCAAGGCGGCCGAAGCGGGCGGCGCTGGAGGCGGCCCGGCCCTCGAGCTCGGTCAAGTTGTCATCCATCCGGTCGCGCGTCTCTTTTATCTGCCGTTCGATTTCACGCGCCGAAGCGCCCATTCCTTGTTCTCCTTCAGGCTTTCGATCGTCCGCGGAGGCAGACGGAGCTGCAATCGGGATTTGCCGATGCTGACCAGGGCGAGGCCGACGACCATGTACGCGGCCAGCCATACGGCCGCCGCCTGCCAGTGCCAGGGCACGAGGATCACCACTAGCGACGGCAAGACGACGAGCAACCCGAAAACGAGCAGCAGGCCACCGAATGCCATGAGCCCGGCGGCAATCGCGTTGCCGGTGGCGAGCTCTTTCAGCTCTTGCCGGGCAAGCGCGATCTCGAGTGATACCAGGCGCTGTGCGTCGCTGATCACCGAGGCGATCAAGCCGCGTGGCCTCACGCTCTGGTCGGTCGCGGTGGTTTCGACAGCGGGCGGTCGCACTCGTGCCTCACTGCTTGAACGCTCCGCGTATTGGCCTTACGCGCAGGCGTTGACTCTAAGTGGGAATGAAGGTTGAGCTCGGCTACACGCTCTCGAGCGAGGAGCGCCAGCCGGAAGAGCTCGTGAGGCTCGCTCGGCTGGCCGAGGAAACGGGATTCACCTACGCTCTGGTGTCCGACCACTTCCATCCCTGGACCGACCGCCAGGGAAGCTCACCGTTCGTATGGGCGGTCCTCGGAGGAATCGCGGCAACCACGAAGCGCCTCCGCGTCGGAACGGGCGTTACGTGCCCGATCATGCGCATCCATCCGGCGATCATCGCCCAGGCCTCGGCCACGATCGGCTGCCTCATGCCGGGGCGCTTTTTCCTCGGCGTGGGTAGCGGCGAGAGCCTCAACGAGCATGTGACCGGCCAGGGCTGGCCGCCGCCGGACATGCGCCAGGACATGCTCGAGGAGGCGGTCGAGATCCTGCGCAACCTTCACCGAGGCGGCGAGCGAAGCCACGACGGAAAGTTCTTCCAGGTCCACGACGCCCGCCTCTACAACCTGCCGGAAGAGCCTGTGCCTATCTACATCGCCGCAGCGGGCCAGCAGGCGGCCAAGCTGGCGGCGCGGGTCGGCGACGGTCTCATCTGCTCCGCTCCCTCCGCCGAAAGCGTCGCGGCGTTCGACGCCGGAGGAGGCGCCGGAAAACCTCGCTACGGCCAGCTGACGGTGTGCTGGGCGAAGACTGAAGAGGACGGTGTCCGCACCGCGCATGAGTACTGGCCCATCTCGGGTTTGAGCGGACAGTTCAAGAATGAGCTAGCGCGCCCGGCGTACCTGATGCAGGCGTCGGAGCTGGTGACCCCAGAGATCGTGAAGAAAGAGATCGTCTGTGGCCCTGACCCCGAGCGCCACCTCCAAGGGATCGCAAAGTTCGTCAAGGCGGGGTTCGACCACGTGTATGTGCACCAGGTTGGCCCGGACCAGGAAGGCTTCATGCGCTTCTACGAACAGGAGATCTTTCCTCAGGCGGGCGCGATCGCGGCTTAACCCGGCAGCCCGTTGGTCGCGACCTGGTAGACCAGTGCCACGTCGGCCAGGACCATGACGCCGGCGGCCCCCCACCCGACAACCTTGGTCGCCATTCCGTTCACGAAATCGCCCATCACCTTGCGGCTGGAGGTGATCAGCAGCATCAGGACGATCAGGAAGGGGGCGATCAAGCCGTCGAGGACCTGCGAGTAGAAGAGCGCTTTGATTGGGTCGATCGATGAAATCGCGAGCTCCATCGCGACGAGGAAAGCGAGTCCGATCACGAGATAGAACTGCGGCGCGTTGCGAGCTTTTCGGCCGAGGCCGCGCCGCCATCCGGCCAGGCCCGCGACGCCGAATGCAGCCGAGGCGGCGAGAATCGGAATCGCGAGCAGACCTGCGCCGATGATTCCCACCGCAAACAGAGCCGTCGCGTAGTGGCCGGCGAACGGCTCGAGTGCGCGAGCAGCGTCCGCCGCCGTTCTGATCTGAGCGTGATGTGAGAACAGGACCGCGCCCGTGGCGACGATGATGAAGAAAGCCGTCACGTTCGACCACACCATTCCGATCGTGATGTCGAGGTTCGAACGGCTCAAGCGCTGGACGCCGCGCTTCTCCTCCACCTCACCGCTCGTCTGCCAGAAAAAAAGGTACGGCGTGATCGTTGTGCCCAGCATGCCGACCGACGCAAGGAGAAAGCCCGCGTTGAGCTCCACGTGCGGGACGACCGTGCTGCGCAGCACATCCGACCAGTTGGGCCGCGCGAGAAAGGCGGCGAGGATGTAAGTGGCGAAAACCGCGACCAGCCACAGCATGTATCTGCTGATCACGCGGTAATCGAGAAAGATCGTGAAGCAGGCCATCGCGGCGGCGAGCGGAACGATCCAGTAGATGAACCTGATCCCCGTGAGCAGCTGGATCGCTGCCCCCATCGCGATCAGGTCCGCACCCATAGTGATCACATTTGCGATCACCATCAGCAGCACCGCCGGTGTCGCGACCCGGGCGCTATAGGTGGTGCGAAGAACGGTGGCGAGGTCCGTCTTCGTCACATGGGCGACCTTGGCCGACATCTGCATGACCACGATCAACAGCGGGGTGGACAGAAACAGGAGCCAGTTCTGGGCGAAACCGGCTGTTGCGCCGACGATCGAATAGGTCGCAATCCCCGCCGGGTCGTTGTCTGCCCCGCCGGTGATGACTCCCGGACCGATGCTCTTCAGGATGTCGACGGGCGAGAGGCGCTCCTTGACCGCCTCGCGCGCGGAGGGAGCTTGCGGCTTGCGGGCCGTGCGCCTCCCTACCTCTGCCATCTACTTGCACCGATCACGCTGGGCGGCGTGGCGATCGTCCAGCTGCTCCTGGTGTCCTCTTCGAGGATCTCGCGCACGAGGAATACGTCTGTCTCATCGACCCTCATCACCAGCAACGCGTCCCCGTTCTCGACGCGTCGTCGAGCGTCTTCGACAAACTCTTCCAGAAGCAACTTGCGCAGGTCGCCCGCGTTGCGACGATCGACGATCGCCTGCTGGTACGGAGTGACACGGCTTCGCTCGAGGACGAACTTGCACGCGAGCTCAGCTGTCTCGCGGTCGGGAAACGCGGCGATCAGCGTCTGGTCGAGCAAACCGGGGGTTTCATGACGATCGGCAACCTTGAGGTGAGACGTGTCCAGCTCCTTGATGCCACGCCCGATGCGCGCGCGCGCCTGTTTCACGAGCTCGTCGCGGTCATCGCTCCGATCCAGCTGCCCCGAGATCACGAGGCGCTCGCCGGCCACGCGCACCGAAACCCGGTCGCCGAGGACGGGATGCGGCTCGCCGGTTTCTCCCGCCAGCACGGCATTCCACCAGTGCGCGATCCCTGAGCCATCCCCTTCCCGAGGGGGCGCTTTGCTGCGCCTCATCCCAGAACCAGAACGCGTGCGCAGCCACGAGCGGCCGTTGCGCGTTCCTTATGCAGATGCACACACCGCAGATCGAGCCACCGCGGATCCTGCCCGAAAGCGTCGACCGGCGGCTGTACTTGATGATCCATGGCCTCCCCCATTCGCCTGTCGGAGACCGCTACGTGACGCTGCTCTCCGACCTGGGCGAGGGACTTGGGTGGGTGGGCGCGGGCGTCGCGCTGGCCTGGCTTGGGGGATCTCGCGGCCGGCGGGCGGGTCTCGCCACCGCGATCGCCTCGTTGGGCACGACCTATCTCGTCCAGCGGATCGTGAAGCCGGTCTTCAAGCGCCACCGTCCACACGTCGGGCGCGATGTCCTGGTCGTCGGCATCCGCACGACCGACGCGTCGTTTCCTTCCGGCCACTCCGCGTCGTCGTTCGCGGCAGCCACCGCGCTGACGGCCTTCTATCCCAAGTCCGGTCCTCTTGTCTTCACGCTCGCGACCGGCATCGGCGCATCGAGGGTGCATCTCGGGCACCACTTTCCGAGCGATGTCGCGGTAGGGGCGCTGATTGGAGTCGCCACGGGCGCCTTCATCGCGTGGCTGATCAAGGTCCCCAAAGCCCTCTAGAGGCAGAGTGGAGGGCTCGGCCATTGCTGGCCAAGCTCCCCCAACTCGTTAACGGGTCACGCCGCCCCACTACTGAAAATTTCTAAAGGGCTATCCACTTTCCGGACGTGGCCGCCCGGAGTCGAGCGGCGCCTCGACGGGCGCGGCCTCCATCGCACCCGCTGCCCGGAGCAGCTCTTGGGCTTCCTCCAGGCGCGGCCCCGACACGCTGACCAGGAACCGACCCGACTCGACCTCCTGCTCGTAGAAGAGGGCACGGTCGCCGGAGGCCGCCATGCTCAAGAGTGCCCCCGCGAGGCCGCCGGTCGCGGCCCCCGCCACCGCGGCGAACAGGAAGGTCGCCAGAAGGTTCCCCGGGACCAACGGGTGGACGCCGGGCACCATCCCCGTCGCGATCGCCCCCACCAGGGCGCCCAGCACCGTGCCCGCCACGATGCCTCCCAGCACCTTGAGGCCGTAGTGACCGCGCCGACCGGTGTGGGGCGTGGACACCGCGACCTCGTCGGGCCCGAACCCCGCCTCCTTGAGTTTTCGAAGGGCCGCGTCAGACTCCGGGCGGGATCTGAACAGGCCTACGACTGTGTCAGGCATTAGACATCCTCCTGTCTAGAGGTAACGCCTATCCTGTTGCGACCGTGGCGATCCGGTCCGAGCTTGCAGGTCTCAGCACCGCCCAGGCGAGGCGCATCCTGGAGGGTCTGCCGCGTTGCGATTACGAGGTCGTGGTCAGGCCCCTCCGCTACCGCTGGGAACCGCACCTGGCGGCCCGGTGCGAGTTCGAGGAGAGGCGCATCGTGCTCCAGGTGCCGATCCCCTTCAAGGCCTTCCGCGAGCCGGTGATCTATGCGGCGCGGCGCAAGCGCGGCGAGGGGATGCGCTTTGCATGGGCATCAGAGACCGTTTACTTCAGGGGCAAGCGAGACGTGCTGCGGTTCCTCTACTGCCACGAATGGCTGCACTGGTATCTCCACGAAGTGCTCGGCAAGGGGTCCTCCGCAGAAACGGCGTGCGACCGCTTCGCGCTTCGCAACTTCCGGCGCCGATATGTGACGACCGATGACGCCGACGCCGCGCTCAAGCGGCGCTCACTCAAGGCGCGCGCATCGGGCTGAGACCGGCTGTCGCCGCCGCGTCTATGAAAACGCCTCTCGATCCTTCCGCAGCAATATGAGCACAGCGAACGGGACCGCCACGTTGACCAGGATCGAAACAAGCCCTCGATTGAATCCGAGCGGGATGAGCAGCAGCACAGCCGAACCGGCCAGGCATGCGACCTCGAGGCCGATCACGACCGTTCTCGCCCACCTCCGGCGCCACAGCACGCCAATGGCGCACATGCAGGTCCCAAGCGCGAGCAGCAAGGTGAGCAGCGCCAGGCCGGCCATGAAGACCTCGCCGGCCAGCGCGAATGGGGCGGCCGAAATTCCGGCGATGACCCAGAAGATGCTCTGCATCAGCAGCAGCACGAACGCGGCCTCCGGCCGGCTGGACGCTTCAGCCCTGATCAATTTGCTTCACCACCTTCGAGTCGATGTCTACGGCGAATGGGCCGCCCGGGTTGTCCACGATCCACACATGCAGCATCGGCGGCACGCTGATGTCGATCGAGCCGAGGGGGCACGTCGCGGTCGGGGTCATCAGGCTGAACTCGACGCCGAACGGCGTGAAGCAGATGTTTTGATGCTGATGCCATGCGGTGAGCGGACCGCCCGGGTCGGGACCGAACTGTCCGATGTGCTGCATCTGGAACATCGCGCCGATCAGCACGGGCCCGTGCTTGGTGTTGGCGTAAACGAGACCCTGCGGGCGGCGAGGGTCCATCACGTAGCCCGCGTCGACGTAGCGCTGGTTCATCCAGTGCGTGGAGGGGGTGTTCTGAGGGCCGGGACGATAGCCTGCGGCCCACGCCGCGTGCCAGTCGCGATATGGCGCGATGGCGGCCACAGTTTCGTCGTACAGCTTTTGCGCAGCCCCCACTTGTTCGGGAGATGCTGTGTCGTTCGTGGCCTGCAGGACCGCGCCCGCGTGAGCGTGCTGCGCATCGGGCCGCGCCAGGTCGTCGATCCACACGACTGAAACAGTGACCATCGTCATCAGTGGCAACGCGACGCTGAGTACCGACCATCTCGACCTGCGCCGCAACGTCTCACCGCGCACCGGGACAAGTACGAGGCCGAGAGTCGTCAGCTCGAGGAGCTTGGTCGCGATCGCGACCTGGTCCGGCGTGTCGAAGTTGAGAACTATGTACCCCAGGTAACCGGTCAGGGTCGCCGTGATCAGTGCGACCGACGCCGGTCGCCACCAGCGCCAGGTGTAGAGCTGGGACAGCACGACATATGAAGCGCCATTCATCACGAACAGCAGCGCGGTGATGGTTTCGCCGCGATGAGTCCACACAAGGCCGAGGTGGATCGCGCCGGCAATCGCCATCAGCACGGACGCTCCCAGCACCGTTCCAGGCACCCCACGCGCGGCGGAGCGGAGCCGGAGCGCGAGCAGAGCAAAGGGCAGCGTAAGCAGACCGGCGTAAAGACCTATCGCGTGATCCGGCGCAATGTCGAACATGCCACGATCGTGGCGGCCGCGCTTAAGAAGCGGGTAAGAGAGGAAGGTCCACTACAAACGAGGCCCCGCCCAGGGTGGACTCGGTCGCGAGGATCCGGCCGCGATGCTGGGCGACGATCCAGCTGGCGATGGAAAGGCCGAGTCCCGAGTGAGAGCCCCCCCGTGATGGGTCCGCCCGGTAAAACCTCTCGAAGATTCGCGCCCCATCCCCAGCCGCCACGCCCGGCCCGTCATCGCCAACCAGCACCCGGGCCCACCCAGCCTCGGTGTAGAGCCGGACCTCGACCGCCGACGACGCGTAGCGAAACGCGTTGTCGAGAAGGATCCACAGCAGCTGCCGGAGCGCGTCTTCGTCGCCGTCCACCGACGCGTCGCCGGTCTCGACCCGCAGCTTCTCGCGGGGATGCGCGGCGGCCGCCTGGCGGCAGACCTCGTCGACGACCGGCTTTAAAGGGACGGCCACGAGGTGGAGCTGCAATCCCGAGTCGGCCCTCGCCAGCGTGAGCAGGCGGTCAACCAGCCTGGCCATACGTCCGCTCTCCTGGACGACGTCGGCGACCGCCGCCTGCCTGACATCCTCCGAAACCGAACGCGAGGCGAGCAAGCCCGCGTTGCCCTGGATCGTCGTCAGTGGCGTACGCAGCTCATGTGAGGCGTCCGCGACGAAACGCCGCTGCGACTCGAACGCATCCTGCAACCGGCTCAACATCTGGTTGAAGCTCGCGGTCAGCCTTGCCACCTCGTCTCGGCTGCGCCGGGGAGGGAGCCGTCGCCCGAAATCGCGGGTGCGACCGATTTCCTCAGCCGCAACGGCGACTGACTTGAGAGGCGCGAGGGCTCGTCCTGCGACAAGCCACGAAGCCAGAGTCGCGGCCAGCAGCGCGAGGCTGCCCGAGATCACCAGGAATGCCACAACGCCAGAGAGGTTGGACTGCAGCACCCGGGTGGACTGACCGGTGACCACGTAGCCGTCGCGATAAGCCACCGCATAGAGCCGGAAACCGTTCTCGGTTTCGTAGACGCCACTGAGATAAGCGGTTTGGGCCTCGGCTCGCAGCTTCGCGCTGACCTGGGGTGGCGATCCGTTCATGACTGCTGTCGAATAGAGGACGGACCAGCCGGGGTCAAAAATCTCGACGAAGACGTCCGCGCTGGTACGCAGGTCCGACGGCGCAACTGGTCGTGCGGCGCCTTTGGCTGGCGAATCGCTCAACGAAGCGACCGCCTGCGTCGACCGCGCGCGCAGCGCGTCGTCCTGGTTGGTCACCGCGCTCCGTGATAGAAGCGCGTAGAGCAGCAGCCCGAACACCACCAGCGCAAGCGCGACGACGCCAGCGCCGAACAGTGCGAGCCGGAGGCGCAGGGACACTATTCGTGCAGCGCGTAACCCGCGCCGCGGACTGTGTGGAGCAGGCGCGGCTCGCCAAGCTTGTGGCGCAGGTATCCGATGTAGACCGCCACGACGTTGTCGGATTCGGCCTCGCCCTTCCACACTGCGTCGATTAGCTGCTCGCGCGAAAGCACCTGCCTCGGATGGCGCAGAAAGTGCTGCAGAAGGTCGAACTCGGTGGCTGTGAGGTCGATCGCGTGCTCGCCGCGCCAGGCGCTGCGGCTCGCCGGCTCGAGGCGCAGGTCACCGAACCGAAGATGGTCGGCCGGCGTCGTCCGGCGAAGCAGCGCCCGCACACGGGCCAGCAATTCCTCGTAGGCGAACGGCTTGACCAGGTAGTCGTCCGCTCCGGAATCAAGGCCTCGAACTCGCTCTTCTGTGCCGCCGAGCGCGGTCAGGAGCAGGATCGGGACGGAGCCGGCGGCGCGGAGGCGCCTGCAGACGGCTATGCCGTCGAGACCCGGCAGCATGACGTCCAGCACGACCAGGTCGAAGGGCCGCCCTCGGGCGCGGCGGAGCGCCTCGTTGCCGTCGGCGGCGATCTCGACGTCGTGGTCCTCAGCGACGAGCACGCGCTCGACTGTTGCCGCCAGCCTTGGGTCGTCCTCGACCACGAGGATCCTGGAGCCTGCCATCCGAGCGATTTATAGCCCGGTGCGTGTGGATTTCGTAAGAACTGTCGATTCCGGCCATGTCCGATCGTCGTCTGGTTTGAGTCCACGGAGATCATTCAGGAGGAGATCGGCATGGCAAATTTCGTGCTTCTTTACAGCGGAGGCAGCGCAGGGACGACGCCCGCGGAGCGGGAAAAGGTGATGCAAGCGTGGGGCGGCTGGTTCGGCAAGCTGGGGGACAAGATCGTCGACGCCGGTAACCCATTCGCGGAGCACGCCAAGAACATCACCAACGGCGCGGTCCACGACGGCGCGGTAGGCAACCCGCCGGCGACCGGCTACTCGATCCTCAAGGCCGACTCGCTGAACGCGGCGGCTGAGCTCGCGAAGGGCTGCCCGGTGCTGCAGTCCGGCGGCAAGATCACGGTCTACGAGATCACGCCGGCGATGTAGCTATCCGACGTCGACCAGCGACACTCGCTTGGTTGCCGTCAGCCGGCCTCGGGCGCCCGAAACGTAGGTGCCCGAGGTCGGCGCCACGTCCGAGTAGTCGCCGCCGACGGCAACCTTCACGTAACCAAGGCCGCCCCGGCTGGCGTGCGTCGGATCGAATGCGTGGGCGATGGCGTCGCCCGTTCCGTCGCGGGTCGGCAGGATGACCTCGACCCAGGCATGCGTGCCGCCCTGGCCAAGCAGGTGGCCCGACACATATCTCGAGGGCAGGCCCAGGGCGCGGCAGAGGGCGAGCATCAGGTGCGCGTAGTCCTGGCAGACCCCGGCGCCAAGCGCGAGCGCCTCAGCCGCCGTGGTGCGCACCCCGGTCGCGCCGTAGCGGTAGGTCATCGACTGGTAGACCCAGTCGTTGATCCGGTCGGCTAGCGGCAAACCCCACTCGGCTGCGGTCGCGAGGTCGTCCGCGGCACGCATGATCGCGTCGTCTGCGGCAGTGAGGGCGGACGGCTCGAGCAGGTAGCCCTCACTGAGCCAGCCGTCGGCGAGACGGTTCGGCTCGGCCGCCCGGCGCTCGACGGAGACCTCGGCGACGAACTCGATCGTGGCCGGCACCTGGGGCGCGAACACGTTGAAGATCACGTTGCCGAATCGGTCGCTGCGGTTCTCCAACCGCGCGCCGTCCAACCCCACAGAAACGTCATGCCAGAGCCGCGTCTGGTCACCGAACCGCGCCGGCGGGATCACGACGAGCCTATGGCTCAGGTTGCGAATCGGCTCCGGATATTCGTAGCGGAAGCTCTGCCGCACCAAATACGATGCGCGCCTCGCGTTCGCCCAGTCGACCGATGCCGGATCGATCGCCATCAACTTGCCCTGTCCAAGTCCGCCCACACCACCATTGACTTGAACGCTGCTGGACCGAATGTGGTCATCATCGCCACGTCGAGCGCGTCGCGGCCGCGTCCGATCAAGACCCGGCCGACTCGACGTTCGTTGTTGCGCGGGTCGAACGTCCACCAGCGATCGCCGAGGTATACCTCCATCCAGGCGGCGAAGTCCATCGGCGCGGGGTTGACCGGCACATAGATGTCGGGCAGGTAGCCGAAAACATACCGAGCTGGGATGTTGAGGGCCCGGCAGAACGTGATGGCGAGGTGGGCGAGGTCGCGGCAGACACCCTTGCGGCGCTGGAGCACGTCCACCGCGGTGGTCAGCGGGTTGCTCGTGCCGTACTGGAACTCGATGTTGTCATGGACCCAATCGCAGATCGCCTGCACCCGGGCGCCACCCGGTTCCGTCTGGCCGAAGAGCTCCCAGGCCCTCCCCATCAGCTCGTCAGAAAGGCAGTAGCGGCTAGGGAGCGTGAAGTGGAGGAGCTCGCCCGGGATCTCGTCGACAGGGCGCTGGGGTGCCGCGGCGGCGTCCAGGTCGGGCTCGTCCGGTACAGCGACCACAGCGTCATAACGCAGAACCAGCTCGCCCTGCGGCATGACGAGGCGTTTGACCGGGTTGCCGTAGTAGTCGGCGTACTCGTCGATGGGGACCGGCGGCTGGGTCAACCAGCTCTCGGTGACGAGCTGGTGCCGGGCATCGGAGCGCGGGCGGACCTGGACGGTGGCAACGGTCGGGCCGCTCACGTCGTATTTGAACTCGCAGCCGACCCGTAAATTGAGCGTTTTCGCAGATTGCGGGATGGCGCAGACACTATAGCGGTGGGTTTCGTGAATCTCGATGCCAACTACCAGTTCAACGGGTTCTATGACGAGATGCTTGCGGCCCGCGGAAGGCCGCGACCCGCCTACCGTCGACTTTACGACCAGCTGAACCGCCTCGGCCCGGATGAGCTCCAGCGCAGGCACAAGCTCGCGATGGAGATGTTCCGCAACCACGGCATCACCTTCGCCGTGTATCCGGACGCGCAAGGCACCGAGAAGGTTTTTCCGTTCGACGTGATCCCCAGGGTCATCGACGCCCGCACCTGGCAGCACCTGGAGGCAGGGCTGGCGCAGCGGCTCCGCGCCCTGAACCTCTTCCTGGACGACGTCTACGGCCGCAAGCTGATCCTGAGGCAGGGGGCGATCCCGCCTGAGATCGTGCTCAGCAGCTCGCTCTACCTACGCGAGATCGAAGGGCTGAAGGTGCCGCACGGCATCCACTGCAACATCGCGGGCATCGACCTGGTCCGAAACGAGAAGGGCGACTTTTTCGTCCTCGAGGACAACCTCCGCACGCCCTCGGGCGCCTCGTACGTCCAGGCCAACCGGTACGTCATGAAGCGCATCCTGCCCGACCTCTTCGCCGGTTATCCGGTGCGGCCTGTCGAGGGCTACATCCATGAGCTGCTGCGCCACCTCCGCTGGCTTGCGCCCGGAGGCGTCGACGACCCCACCGTCGTCCTCCTGACGCCCGGGATCAACAACTCCGCGTACTACGAGCACCTTTACCTGGCCAAGCAGATGGGCGTGGAGCTCGTCGAAGGCAGCGACCTGGTCGTCGATGACGACCACGTCTTCATGCGCACCACACGAGGCTTGCGCCCGGTGCATGTGATCTATCGACGTATCGACGATGAGTGGCTCGACCCGATCTTCGGCCGGCAGGAGTCTTTGGTCGGTGTGGCCGGCCTCGTCAACGCCTATCGCGCCGGCAACGTCGCGATCGCCAATGCTCTGGGCAACGGCGTCGCGGACGATAAGGCGGTTTACGCGATGGTGCCGAAGATAATCCGCTACTACCTCGACGAGGACCCGATCCTGCCCAACGTCGAGACCTACCTGTGCGCGAACGAATCCGACCGCAGGTATGTGCTGGAGCACCTCGACAGCATGGTCGTCAAGACGGTGGACGCGTCCGGTGGTTACGGGATGCTCATCGGCACCGCCTCAACCGCCGAAGAACGTGAGGAGTTCCGCCGCCGGATCGTTGCCGCGCCGCGTGCGTTCATCGCGCAGCCGGTGGTCGCACTGTCGATCCAGCCGGTGCTCGACGGCGGAACGCTCCGACCAGGCCACCAGGACCTGCGACCGTTCGTGCTCACAGGGCCCGACGTTTACGTCACCGCGGGCGGCCTGACGCGCGTCGCGTTGAGGCCCGGTTCGCTCATCGTCAACAGCTCTCAGGGCGGCGGCAGCCGGGACACTTGGGTCATGGCGGACGACGAGTTCCAGGGTCCCGATGCTTAGCCGAGCCGCCACGTCGCTCGCTCTGCTCGGACGCCACCTCGAGCGAGCCGACCACCTGGCGCGCATCCTCGGAGTGCACGTTTCGCTCTCGCTCGACCGGGCGGATGAACCAGGACCCGACTTCTGGGTCGGCTTCATGGAGCTCGCCGGCTGGCCTGGCAGCGATACCGGGCGGCGCGAGCAGGCGATCGAGATGGTGGTCGCGGGCACGCTCGGGCCATCGGTCCGCGCCAGCATCGCCTCCGCCCGACTGGCGGCCCAGGCCGTCCGCCCGTCCCTACCGACCGAGCTCTACGAGCAGGTCAACGCCTTGCACTGGCGCGTGCAGGAGGCCGTCGGGCAGCCGGACCTCTATACGTTTCTCATGGACGTGCAGATGAGCATCCGGCTCGTGGACGGTCTGCTCGAAGACACGATGTTCCATGACGAAGCCCGCGATTTCGTTCGGCTTGGCAAGTTCATCGAACGGGCGGCGAACGTGACCCACGTCGTGACGCAGAAATCCGCCGAGCTCGCGGACTCGCCCGAGGATGCCCTCGAGTGGACGGCGGTGCTGAAGTCGTGCTTTGCGTTCGAGTCCTACCAGGCCCGTTACGGCGGGGGTGTGACCGCGGACCGAGTCATCGAGTGCCTACTTCTCGATGACTCGCTGCCACGTTCCGCCCGGTTTGCCACAGCGACCTCGCTGGAGGCGGTGACCCGGATCGAAGGCAACGCACGCAAGTCGAAGCCACTGCGGCTGCTGGTCCAGCTCAACGGTCTCTTCCGGGAGGCAAACACGCAGTCGGTCATGCAGAGCCCACTCGAGTTCGACGCCGGCTGCCGCGGCCTGCTGCGACAGCTCGAGCTGGCCATGCGCGAGACCTACTTTCACCCGAGCAAGGTGCCGGCCGCCGTCTCCGGAGAAGAAGGACGCGGCGTGCCGCAACAGCAGCAACAGGTCGAGAAATGAAACTCGAGATCCTACACAGCACTCGCTATCACTACACCGGTCCCATCGCGGAGACCGTGATGGAGGTGCGGCTGCAGCCGATGGACGGCAACGGGCAGCGCTGCACCGACTTCAGGCTCGAGGTCAGCCACGGGGTCAAGCCTCGGACATACGTGGACGGATTCGGCAACCGTGTCCACTACTTCAACCTCGTCCGCCCACATGCGGGACTGAGCGTGGTCAGCCGCTCCACGGTCGAGACCGGCCTCGGTCCGGACGAGCAGCAGGGCGAGGAGCTGGTGCAGGACTTCCTGCGCTTTCGATCACCGGTAAGAGACGTCGAGGGCGTGCGCGAGCTCGCACTCCGGCACACCATCTCGGACCCGACCGCACCCGGCGCGGCCGAGCAGGCGCTCGACGAGCTCACGATCGCCATCAGCCGCGATTTCACGTACGACCGCACGGTGACGAACGTCTACAGCTCGGTCGAGGACGTGCTCAACCTACGCGCGGGGGTCTGCCAGGACTTCGCTCATCTTTTCATCGCGGTCGCGCGGGACATGGGCGTGCCCGCTCGCTACGTCAGCGGCTACATCCACACACCCGGCGAGCGGGCCGCGACCGCGTCGCACGCTTGGGCTGAGGCGTGGGTGGCCGGTCGGGGCTGGATCGGCTTCGACGCCACCCATCCGATCCGGACCACGCCGCACCACGTGCGGCTTGCGGTCGGACGCGACTACACGGACGCGGCGCCGACGCGGGGGGTCTACGTAGGCTCGGCGACGGGCACGATGGCGATCAGCGTGAAGACCCGCGACGTATCCGGATAGTCCGGACTATCCGGGGAGTTCAGAAGCGCTTGCCGCGCACGTGCTCGATCGAAAACTTCGCCGTGTCGGCGATCAGCATCACAGCCATGACGCCTGCCTCGACCGGGTCGCTCACAACAACGTCCGCCGCGTCGGGCACGGAGCCGGCCATGCTCGTGCAGAGGACCAGGATTCCGGCCTCACGGATCTCGCGGACCGCGTTGCTGATGTCGCCGCCCATCAACGCACCGGCCAGCACGAGCGCTCGGGCGCGATGCAGGCGCGCCACCGCCCTCACCGCGTCGGCCAGCTGCTCCTCGCCGACGAGCGGAATCGTGTCGACCGAGATGCGCTCACCGCGGATGTTGTGGCGGTCGGCCTCCGAGATGGCGCCCTGCGCCACCATGCCGACCTGCGCACCGCCCCCGATGACGATCACGCGCTTGCCGTAGATCATCTGGAAGGTCGGCACCACGCCGACGTGCATGACGCCCGACACGGCTTCGAGGTCGGCGATCAGTCGGCTTTGATCAGGCGCGCCGGAGATCTCCAGCTGAAGCTCGGCGATCGTCTCGCGGCGAGCACCTCCGGCGACGTAGCTGATGTTGGCGCCATGGCGAAAGATCGCCTCGGTGATCCGGTAGAGCACACCCGGTTCATCGCGGCACTCGACGAGCAGCCCGGTCGCTGCAGACTCGCCCATGGCCGAGAAAGATAACTAAGCTTCGGCCGCGTAAGGCCAGCGCGCCGCCCCTAGCTCGCGCGAGACTCCACGCGCTGCCTCGCTCACAGCGGCGCCGAGCCCGCGTACAAGTCCCCGCGCAAAGATGCGGTCCGTCGAGTCGACCACGCCGATGGCGCCCACCGCCTGGCCGCCGTGATCGAAGATCGGGGCCGCGGCGCTTGACTCCCCGAGCACCGCCTCATCGCGTTCAGTTGCGATGCCGGAATCCCTGATCACGCTCAACTCACGGCGGAGGTCGGCATCACCCAGTGTCTGCTTCGTCAGGCGCGGCAGTGGCTCTACCAGCAGGTCTTCGACCATTTGCAGCGGGGAGAAAGCAAGGATCGCCTTGCCCAGCGCGCTCGCGTGAAGCGGCAGCTGGATGCCCACCTCGAGTACGCCAAACGTCGCGTCCGGCCGAAACACATGGTGCACCACCACCACGCTCGATCCGTGCATGACGCCTACGCGAACGGCAGCGCGCGTCCGCGTCGCGAGATGGTCCGCATGACCGATTGAACGCGCCCTCAGCTCGTTGAGGTCCAGGTATGAGTAGCCGAGCTGGAGGAGGCCTGGACCGAGTTGGTACTTGTCGGAGTACGAGTCTTGTTCGACGAAACCGTGTGCCTGCAGTGTCTGGAGCAAGCCGTGGACTGTCGGCCGGGCGAGACCGAGACGCTCCGCGAGCTCACTGACACCCAGGCGACGCGGACCGCTCGCCAGAGCCTTGAGGATCGCGGTCGCGCGGTCGAGGGATTGGATCGAGGACCGCCGTTTTGTGCGTGAGCTGCTATTCGGCATTGCTGAATTGCTGTCGGTAGTGTAGACTGACGACCGTCGTCCGGAACTTAATGGGAGTGTGAATCGGTTGGTCGGGATTGTACTGGTCTCCCACAGTTTTGAGCTCGCCCGCGGTCTTGCCGCGCTCGCGTCCCAGGTGGCCGGAGATGATGTCCGCGTCGAGCCGGCTGGCGGTGGACCTGACGGAACGTTGGGTACGACTGGCGATGCGGTCCGCATAGCGATCACAAAAGCGGACTGCGGCCAGGGGGTCGTCGTGCTGGCCGACCTCGGCAGCTCGGTCCTCACGGTGCGTCACCTCCTCGAAGAAGGACGCGGCAATGGCCATGTCCGGCTCGTCGACGCGCCGTTCGTGGAGGGAGCGATCGCCGCGGCGGTGATGTCTTCCGCCGGCCAGGGCCTGGACGACGTGGCCCGAGCAGCGGAGGAGGCGCGCGGTGCAAGTAAATTCTGAAATCGAGGTCGCTCTTCCCGCAGCTGTCGCGCTGCACGCGCGTCCCGCGGCCACCTTCGTCAAGACGGCGATGCGTTTTCGATCCCGCACGACTGTGGGCGTCGACGGCAAGGTGGCCGACGCGAAGAGCATCCTCGCCGTGCTTGCCCTCGGCGCAACCGGCGGCACCCTGCTCCGCATCAGCGCCGAGGGTGAGGACGCGCCCGCCGCCCTAGACGCGCTCGCGGCTTGCGTGACCGGCCTCATCGAGTAACTTCTGCGACTGTCGGCGAGAGGTCGCATAACGCATTTCGCGGACCCACTGCCGAACCACGCCCACGCGCGCTGCGGCGACGCTGAGCTCGTCCACCCCAAGGCCGACCAGGACAGACATCGCGCCTGGCTCGGACGCAGCCTCGCCGCAGACATCGACCGGGATGTGCGCCGCATGTGCGGCCCGCGAGGTCGCCGCGATCAGCCGGAGCACGCGGACGTCGAGCACGGGCGCGGTCTTTGATTGCTCGCGATCCAGTCCAAGCACCAGCTGGGTCAGGTCGTTGGTGCCGATGCTCAAAAACTCAGCGACCGCCGATATCGCCTGCGCGGAGGCGGCGGCTTCGGGTGTTTCGATCATCGCGCCGAGCTGCGCGCGGCGCCCGCCGAGCACCTCGTTGAGCAGGCCGCGCGCCGCCTGCATCTGCTCAGCCGACGTCACCATGGGGACGAGGATGCGTAGGTCGGTCTCTCGACCCGCCTCGACGATCGCGGCAAGCTGCGTTTGCAGCGCCTGCGGTGCGTCCAGGAGCAGGTCGATGCCGCGCGCGGAGGCGCCGCGCAGGAAGGGCGGCGTTTTGTCGCCGCCGAAATCGAAAAGACGGACCGTCGCGGTCGTGCCGCGCAGGCGGCTCAGCACCGGCCGAAGAACCCTGACCTGCTCTTCGAATGTGGGCCAGGCCGGCGCCTCCAGGAACAGCAGCTCGCTGCGCAAGAGTCCGACCCCTTCGGCGCCTTGCTCCATCGCCTCCCGTAGCTCCGCCGCGGTCGAGGCGTTGGCGAGAACTCGGACGCGATGCCCATCCTTGGTCTGCGCAGGCTCCAGTCGCCGGGCCACGGCAGCCTCTCGGGCCAGGCGCCGGCGCTCGGCCTCCGCGCGGGCGACTGAGATCCGCCCGACGTCCGGTCCCCGGACGACGATGCCGCGGTCGCCGTCGACGAGGACCTCCTCCCCATCGCCGATCGCGAGCAGCTCGGCGCCCAGTCCCACGACCATCGGCAGCCCCAGCGACCTCGCGACGATGGCCGCGTGCGCGGTGACTCCTCCGCCCGCGAGTGCAATTCCCTTCGCCTTTGGTGCGAGCTCGGCCACGTCGGCCGGGCCCAATGTGCGTGCCACAATCACGCCTTCGATTACGGTGCGGGCTGCACCGGCGACGCAAGCTGCAGCCCGGCGGCCCACGCTCCGCACATCGTCGGCGCGCAGAGCGAGCGCCGGATCCGGAAGCCGCGCGAGCTCGGCTGCGGTCTGGTCCGCGGCTTCACGAAGGGCGACTTCGGCGCTGACTCCGAGGTCCACGATGAGCGCCTCGACGCGCGCGCTCAACTCCGGGTCGAGAGCCATGAGCACGCCGGTCTCGACGATTTCAGCCTCAGCGTCACGGCCCGCCTCGCGGAGATCTTCGGCAATTCGCTCCAACTCAGAGGCAGTCAACTGGAGCGCATCCGCGGCGCCCTGCGCCTCGACGGCGCGTTGTGCGACCGAGAGCGTCGCGGCATCGGCGTTGCGAGCGCCGTCGAGCACGACCGCGTAGCCCATCGTGATTCCGGGGGCGGCGCTGACGCCGTGGAGGACGACCTCGCCCATCAGCGGTTCTGGTAGACGACGGCCTTCTGCAGAGCGCGAATGACAAGGGCGGTCGATGTCGCACCTGGGTCCTGATGGCCGACCGACCGCTCGCCCAGATACGACGCGCGACCCTTGCGCGCCTGGATCGGGATCGTCGAGCGCATACCTGCTTCCGCCGCGGCAGCCGCGCCCTCGAGCGCGTCCTCGACGGTCGCCCCGTCGGTGAGCCGCGCGCGCAGCTTTTCGACCGCCGGCTCGAGCGCGTCGACCATCGTCTTGTCGCCGACCGCGGCCGTGCCCAGGTCCTTCACCGAGGCCAGCGCAGCGGCGAGGACCTCGACGAGCTGCGCGCCGTCAAAGCTGCCCTGGTCACCAAGCACCCGGCCGCCGCTGCGCAGCGCGGAGCCCCAGAGCGGTCCGCTCGCCCCGCCGACCGTGGACACGAGGGTACGGCCGGCGAGGATGAGCAGCTTTCCGGGCGGCGATTCTGGATCCGCGTCGAGCGCCTGCCCGAGAGCCAAGACCACGGCCTCGAATCCCCTGGTCATGTTGGTGCCGTGGTCTCCGTCACCGATCGCCGCGTCGAGCTGGACCAGGTGATCCCGCTCGGCGCGTACCGATGCATTGATCTCGCGCATCCATGAGGCGATGGTGGCCGCGTTCATGACCCTTTCGCTGATCAAGTTAATCGCTAGACGCCCCAGCGCAGGGCGGCCGTGTGCACCGGCGCGTCCCAGTACTTCGTCAGCTCTTCGTCGAGCTCGAGGACGGTCAGCGAGGCGCCCGCCATCTCGAGTGAGGTGATGTAGCTGCCGACGAGGTTCCGGACCGGTTCCAGACCGGCCGCGCGCAGCTTCTTGTCAACCTCGCCATAAAGGAGGTAGAGCTCGAGCAATGGAGTGCCGCCCATGCCGTTCACGAAGGCGAGCACCTTCGAGCCTCTTTTTGCTTTGAGATCTGACACGACGGCCTCGACGATCACGTCGACGACCTCTGTCGCCGAGCCCAACGGAGCGCGCCTACGTCCTGGCTCGCCGTGAATGCCGATGCCGAGCTCGACCTGGCCCTCGGGAAGGTCGAAGATCGCCTTGCCCGAAGCGGGTGGCACGCACGAGGAGAGCGCCACGCCAAACGAGCGCGACCGGTCGTTCACACGCTTCACGATGTCAGTCACCTTCGCCAGGTCGGCGCCGCTTTCCGCCGCGGCTCCGGCGATCTTTTCCGCGAGCACGGTTGCACCCACTCCGCGCCGGCCCGCCGTGTACAGCGAGTCCTGGACTGCGACGTCATCGTCGATCACCACCGATGTGACCTTGATGCCTTCGTCCGCGGCGTCTTCGGCCGCCATTTTGAAGTTGAGCACGTCGCCCGTGTAGTTCTTGACGATGTGGACCACGCCCGCGCCGCCGTCCACCGCTTTGGTGGCCGCCAGCATCTGCTCGGGTACCGGTGAGGTGAAGACCTCGCCGGGGCAAGCAGCGTCAAGCATGCCGAGCCCGACGAACCCGCCATGTAGGGGCTCATGGCCCGAGCCGCCGCCCGAGATGAGCGCCACCTTTCCCTTCTTCGGCGCGTCCTTGCGCACGATGATCTGCTTTACGGCGTCGTAGCGGAGGAGGTCTCCGTGGGCGGCGGCCAGGCCGACCAACGATTCCTTGACCACGTGGGCGGGATCGTTGAGGAATTTACGCATCTGGTTGGTTTCGACTGCCATCTTTCGCTCCTTAGTGGGCGGCGGCGACGTGCGCCGGCGCCTCTTCGTGGGTAACCGCTTCCTCGATCGGCTGCTCGACGTGGCGCGGGTTGGCCAGGTAGTCGTAAACGAACGACGCCAGGGCGGCGCCGACGAGTCCCGGAATCAGGTAGACGGGGATGTACTGCGCCCAGTAAGTCGTGCCGCCAGCGATCGCCTGCACCAGCTCGGGACCGAAGGCGCGGGCCGGGTTTAGGGATGCGCCGGTGACAGGGCCGAAGATGAGGATGATCCCGACGACAGCACCACCGATGACAAGTCCGGCCAGCTGCTGCGGGGATCGGCCGTCGACGATGCCGAGAATCGCGAACAGCAGCAGGCCGGTGCCGATCGCTTCGGCGAGCGCCGCCTGCAGGTAGTAGGAGGTGGGCGCATCGGAGGCGAAGTGGGTCTGGCCCATGCCGAATGTGACCGCGTTCGCGCCGAACACACCCCAGATGGCAAACGCGCCGATCACCGCGCCGGCGAATTGAGAGACCCAGTAGACGGGAACCTCTCGCCAGGGAAACCGCCTGGTGATCGCCAGGGCAAACGTCACCGCCGGGTTGATGTGGCAGCCCGAAACCTTGCCGATCGCATAGACCAGGGCCGTGATGATGAAGCCGAAAGCGAAGCTGATCCCCAGCAGGTCAGCCTCGGTCACGGCCGGCACCGCCTTGCCCGCCAACGCCAACGTCGCGATCACGGAGCCGGGCCCGACGAGGACCAGTGCTGCCGTGCCGAAGACTTCCGCCAACGCCCGCTGTCGAATCGAGAACATCGCCGCGAAACCCCCTATTTATTCTGACTGCTGTTCGACAATGCCGAACGCGCTTCGCAAAACGTAAGGCGTGGCAAGGGTTTTGTCAACAGGCAATTAAGCAGCGGCCCGGAGATTCGGTTGGCCCGCACGTGGTTCGCGTCCCGGCTGTCCCCGCCGCACTAACACCTGCCTCACCGATTGGTGGCCAAAGCCATACATCGCCGCCCGCCATGGATTAGGCTTCGCTCCCACAGTGCGTAATCGGATTGCGATCGGGATCGAGATTAGCCGGGGAGGTCCCCCGACTTAGCGCGCGTCGCTGATTCGGTGGACCTCCCGGCCTAGAGAAGGTCGGGAGGTTTTTTTATGTCCGCCAGAAGGATCGTGGTGTACGACACCACCCTGCGCGACGGGGCGCAGGGTCCTGCTGTCTCGTTTTCCGCCGCCGACAAGGAACGGATCGCGCGGCTCCTCGACGGGCTTGCCTTCGACTATGTCGAGGGCGGGTTTCCTGGCTCAAACCCCAAGGACGAGGAGCTGTTCGCGCGCCTCGCGGCGGAACCTCTCGCGCACGCGCGGCTGGCGGCGTTCGGCGCAACCCGGCGCGCGGGCGGGACCTGCGAGGAGGACGCCAACCTCAAAGCGCTCGCCGAGAGCAATGCTCCGGTATGGACACTCGTGGGCAAAAGCGATGCCTGGCAGGTCGCGACCGTGCTGCAGACGACGAACAACGAAAACCTGGCGATGGTCGAGGAGTCGGTCGCCTACGCGGTGGGCCTTGGTCGCGAGGTGATCTTCGACGCCGAGCACTTCTTCGACGGCTTCGTACGTGACGCCGAGTACGCGACCGAGGTCTGCCTCTCGGCCGCGCGGGCCGGCGCGACCTGGGTCGTCCTCTGCGACACCAATGGCGGCAGCATGCCGTCCGCTGTCAGGCGTGGCGTTGAAGCGGTCCGCGACGCGCTGCGCCAGATGGGCAGCCCGGCTCGAGTCGGAATCCATACCCACAACGACTGCGAGCTCGCGGTCGCCAACACGCTCGAGGGCGTGATGGCGGGCGCCGACATGGTGCAGGGCACCATCAATGGATATGGCGAGCGCTGCGGTAACGCGAACCTCGTCTCGGTGGTTTCCAACCTTGCTCTCAAGCTCGGAGTCGACTCACTTCCAGATGCCTCGCTGGCCCAGTTCACCGAGCTGTCGCGCACCGTCGCCGAGATCGCCAACCTCGCGCTCCCCCTGCAGCAGCCTTTTGTCGGATACGGCGCTTTCGCGCACAAGGGTGGCCAGCATGTCGCCGCGGTCCTTCGGCACAAGGACGCCTACCAGCACATCGATCCCGGCGTGGTGGGAAACGAGGCCCGCGTCCTGGTCTCCGAGCTTTCTGGCCGAGGCAACGTGCTGGCCAAAGCCCGCGAGTTCGGTCTCGAGCTCGACCGCGACGACCCGCAGACGCGTCAGCTCGTGAATCACCTGAAGGAGCTCGAGCACCAGGGGTACTCCTACGAGGCGGCCGATGCATCCTTCGAGATGCTGGTGCGACGCCTGCAGCCCGGCTATTCCGCGCCGTGGTCTGTGGCGGACTTCACGACACAGGTGCGCAAGAATGGCGGGTCAGTCCACGCCGAGGCCACGGTGAAAGTCGATGTCGGCGGCACCTTGTATCACACGGCGGCGTCGGGCAACGGTCCCGTCAACGCCCTCGACGCCGCGCTGCGCAAGGCGCTCAGTCCACGCTTCCCGGCGCTCGATGACGTGAGCCTCCACGATTACAAGGTGCGGATCCTGAACGGCGACGCCGGAACCGCGGCCACGACACGGGTGCTCGTCGAATCGGGCATCGGGACAAGGCGATGGACCACCGTCGGATGCTCGAGCAACATCATCGAGGCGTCTCTGCTCGCACTGGTCGACTCTCTCGAATATGTCGTCTCCAGACCCATTGAGTAAGACCCGGGAGACCGCTCGCCAGGAGATCCCCGATCCGCTGCGGCGGGACGTGCGCCTCCTCGGTGACCTGCTCGGCAGGGTGATCGCCGACTACGGCGGAGCGAAGCTGCTGCGTGACGTCGAGCGGTTGCGCGGCCTGGTGATCCGCGCTCGGGAGGACCGGCGCTTCGAACGCCAGGCGGAGAAGGTGGTCGCCTCGTGGCCGCTCGATCGCGCTGAGATGGTGGCCCGCGCCTTCACCTGCTACTTCCATCTGGCAAATCTTGCCGAGGAGCATCACCGGGCACGCGTTCTGCGCGAGCGCGACTCGGGTCCTCAGCCTCTTCCAGAGACGCTGGCGGCAACGGTGACCGAACTCCGTGCAAAGATCGGGCGCAAGCGCCTCGATGCGCTCATCGCGACGCTCGAGATCCATCCCGTCTTCACCGCTCATCCCACCGAGGCCCGCCGTCGCGCGATCGTGACCGCGATCCGACGCGTGGGCGAGCAGCTGGAACGCCTCGATGATCCCCGCATCTCCGACAGCGAGCGGCACGAGGCTGACCGACGGCTGGTCGAAGAGGTCGATTCATTGTGGAGGACCGCACAGGTGCGCTCGGCGCACGTCCAACCACTCGACGAGGTGCGCTCGTTCATGGCCGTTTTCGACGAAACGCTTTTTCGTGTCGCTCCGGAGCTCGTGCGCTCGCTCGACACCGCCCTGGGCACGCCGGCTCCGCCTTTTCTCCGTTTCGGGACCTGGATCGGCGGCGATCGCGACGGCAATCCCGCAATCAACGCTGAGGTGACCGCCGAGACGATGGCCATCCAGGCCGAGCATGCGCTCCTCGCGCTGGAGGCGGTGGCCAACCGCGTGGGCCGCGCGCTGACGGTCGACGCGGTGACGACTCCGCCATCCCAAGCCCTCCGACGCCGATTGGGGGCGCACTCGACCGAGCCGCACCGAGAGTTCCTGCTGCAGGTGGCGCGCCGGATTCGCGCGACGCGATTGGGTGAGCATCCGGCGGCATATCGGTCTCCTACCGACCTGCTCGGCGACCTGCACGTGCTGCGCGATTCGCTTGCGGCAGCGGGGGCGAACCGACTCGCGTCCGGCGAGCTGCAGCACCTGCTGTGGCAAACCCAGACATTCGGATTTCACCTCGCCGAGCTCGAGGTCCGGCAGCACAGCACGGTGCACGAGCGCGCGCTCGCCGAGGTGCGCAGCGGAAATGCAAGGTCGGACCTCACACGAGACCTGCTCGACACGCTCGGTGTGATGGCGACGCTTCAGGCTCGATTCGGTTTGGATTCCTGCCGCCGTTACGTGGTCAGCTTCACGCGGAACGCGGAGGATGTGGCCGCGGTCCATGAACTGGCCCAGCACGCAACCGGCGGAATCGCACCCGTCATCGACGTGGTCCCTCTGTTCGAAACTCTCGAGGACCTGTCACGCGCGTCAAACGTGATGGACGGCGTGCTCGACCTCGAGCCGGTGCGCAAGCGGCTCGCAGGCAACCAGCGGCGCATCGAAGTGATGCTCGGATACTCCGACTCGGCGAAGGAGGTGGGGCCGCTTTCGGCCACTATCGCCCTCCACGACGCGCAGGCGGCGCTCGCCGCGTGGGCGAAGCGCAACCGCCTTCACCTGACGTTGTTTCACGGTCGTGGCGGTGCGCTCGGCCGGGGCGGCGGCCCGGCCAACAGGGCGGTCCGCGCACAGGCGCCCGGCTCTGTGAACGGCCACTTCAAGGTGACCGAGCAGGGCGAGGTGATCTTCGCGCGGTACGGAAACCGCGCCATCGCCCGCCGCCACCTCGAGCAGGTGACGTCCGCGGTGCTCGAGGCGTCCGTGCCGCGGTCGCCGCGAAGCGACCCGGCGAACGCATTTCGGGAGCTTGCCGCGAAGGTTGATGCACCATCACGCGCCGCGTATCGCAAGCTGGTCGAGGCCCCAGGGTTCGAGGACTGGTTTCTGAAGGTCAGCCCGATCGAGGAGCTGGGCCGGCTGCGGATCGCGTCGCGGCCTTCGCGCCGAGCCGGCGGCCGGCGCGAGGGCCTGGAAGACCTGCGCGCCATCCCCTGGGTCTTCGCATGGTCGCAGATGAGGCTCAACCTGCCGGGGTGGTACGGCATCGGAAGCGGCTTGTCCGCGGCTCCGTTACAAGATCTGCGCCGCGCCTATGCGGAATGGCCGCTGTTCAACGCGACGCTCGACAACGCGGAGATGAGCCTCGCGAAGACCGACCGGCCGATCGCGGAGCGATACCTGGCGTTGGGCGGCCGAGAGGACCTTGCGTCGATCGTGCTGGCCGAGTACGACCTGACGAAACGAAAGGTGCTTGAGGTGACCGGCCATCGCCGGCTGCTCGAAGACCGCCGCGTGCTGTCGTGGGCAATCGAGCTGCGCAACCCTTACGTCGATGCCCTCTCGCATCTCCAGCTTCGGGCGCTGCGCGCGCTGCGGCATCCAAAGACAGGTCGGCGAGATCGGGCGCATGCCGAGCGGGTGTTTCAGCTCACGGTGAACGGTGTGGCGGCAGGCCTTCAGAACACGGGGTAGGGCGCGGGGAGGCAGGCCTCCCCCGGCTTAGCTAGGCCGCACCCAGGTGCTGGATAGCCGGCAGCTCGCTCGCGAGCAGGTCGACCGTCTCCGGGTCCCACTGCGTCCCCGCGCCGGCGCGAAGGACCGCAAGAGCCTCTTCTGTCGAGCGCCGCAGGCGGTAGGGCCGGTCGTTGACCAGCGCATCGAATGCGTCGCAGACGGAGACGATCCGCGCGGCGCGCGGGATCTCTCGGGCGCGAAGCCCGTCCGGGTAGCCGAGCCCGTCGAATCGCTCGTGGTGGTGGCGGATGATCGGCAACAGGCCGAAAGTCGAGCGGAGCGGCCGCACGATGCTCTCACCGATCGCGACATGCGCCTGCATCATGGGCACCTCACTCGCGTCGAGCGGACCGGGCTTGTGCAGGATCGAATCCGAGACGCCGATCTTGCCGATGTCATGGATGATGCCCCCTCGATACAGCACGTCAAGCGTCGGCCCGGAAAGACCAAGCCGCTCCCCGATGAACCGAGCCGACTCGCCGACCCGCTGCGTGTGCCGCTCGGTGAAAGAGTCCTTCGCCTCGACGGCCGTGGCGAGCGAGAAGATCACGTGCTCGGCGCCGTCGAGCGTGTTGTAGAGCTCCTTGAGGCGCAGCGCCGATCGCACCCGCGCAATCAGCTCGGCGCCCTCGACCGGCTTGGCCATGAAGTCGTCGGCGCCCGCTTCCAGCGCGGCGACCCGGTGCGCGGTCTGGCTGAGGCCAGTGATCATCACCACCGGCAGGAGCCGTCCTCGCGGCATCGCCTTGATGCGCCGGCAGACCTCATAGCCGTCCATGCGCGGCATCCGCACGTCGAGGAGGACGAGGTCGGGCGGGTCGGCTTCGATCATCGCCAGCGCTGTCACGCCATCAGCGGCCAGGCGCACCTCGCAGTCGATGCTCGAGAGATAGAGGCGGATCAACTCGCGGTTGGCAGCCCCATCGTCGACGACCAGGACGGCCGGCATCAGCTCAAACGCCCCCTTCAGCCTGAGAGTCCCGCTCTATTTCAACCCAGGTGGGCCGAGGCTTGCAAGGGGAACGCCCGGGTGGGGCGTGCCAACC
>VBGP01000200.1 GCA_005880795.1 Chloroflexota bacterium
CCAGCGCGAGGAAGTCGCGGGAGGCACCCAGCTCACGGTGATCGAGTCAGGGTTCGATCGCATCCCGCTGGCAAGGCGTGCCGAGGCATTCCGGATGAACGACGCGGGCTGGACTGAACAGCTCGAGAACATTGGGCGATATGTCGCGGTATAGCGGCAGCACGCGCGAGGTTGCCCGCGCTGCGCCGATATTTGCGGCGCTTGGGGATGAAACCCGGCTCGCGCTGGTGGCCCGACTGAGCTCCGACGGCCCTCTGTCGATAACGCGGCTGACCGCCGGGTCTGCTGTCACGCGCCAGGCCGTTACCAAGCACCTGAACGTGCTCGCCACAGCTGGGCTCGTCTCGGACGTCCGGCGCGGCAGAGAGCGCATCTGGGGATTCGAGCCGAAACAAGCAATCGCGGCGCGGAGCTATCTCGAGCACGTTTCGAAGCGGTGGGACGAGGCGCTCGACCGCCTGAAGAAATTCGTCGAGACCTGAAGCTGCTATGACAAGAAGGAGAGAGATTGACCGACCACAAGACCGGAACACGCGAAGAGTGGCTGGCGGCCCGGCTGGAGCTGCTCAAGGCCGAGAAGGCGCTGACGCGCCGTGGCGACGAGCTGGCGCGGATGCGGCAAGAGCTGCCGTGGGTTCGAATTGAGAAGGAGTACCGCTTTGAGACCGACGAGGGCACAGCATCCCTCACCGATCTCTTCAGAGGACGATCGCAGCTCCTGATCTATCACTTCATGTTCGGGCCCGAGTACGCGGCAGGGTGTCCGTCCTGCTCAGCGATCGCGGACGGCTTCGACGGATCCGTCGTTCACCTCGCGAATCACGACGTGACGCTCTGGGCGGTGTCGCGGGCTCCCCTGGCAAAACTGCTGGCTTACAAGCAGCGGATGGGCTGGAGCTTCCCCTGGGCGTCTTCGTTCGGCGGCGACTTCAACTACGACTTCCACGTGTCGCACACCGAGGAGGAATGGCGATCGGGGGCTGTCGAGTACAACTTCCGCGATGTTGACCTCCGGATGCCAGAAGGACAGGAGAATCCCTTCATAACTGCGCTCACGGCGATGGTCGGAACGGACTGGCCGACCTACAGGCGAGAGGGGCCTGGCGTGAGCGCGTTCGCGCTCGAGGATGGCGTCGTTTACCACACATACTCGGCATACGAGCGCGGGATAGACGTCCTCTGGAGCATGTACCAGTGGCTCGACCGCGCGCCACGCGGTCGCAACGAGAGCGGCTTCTGGTGGCGCCGCCACGACGAGTACGACGGCCAGTGAATCCAGTACAGCCTCACTGATACGAATCGACTGCGCGCGGTTTAGGCGGGCCGTCTCTTCTGAATCAGCGCAGCGATCGGAAACGCAGCGCGGAGCTCCTCGGCGAAAAAAGCGCTCGCTGTTCCGACGCGGCGAAGTGTTCGTGTCTTGTTCGAACTGGGGTTGCGACCCCTCCCTTCCCGCCATAAGGCTTCATGGTTTGTTGAATGCCACTCCGGTCGCGGCCTGCCGCCACGCTTCCAGCACCGGCTCGGGCCTGAAGACGCCCGGAGTTCCGCCGATCCGCCACTCCACGTTTCCACGGCTGATCCGGAGTGTCGGGTATAAGCCAAACAGCAAGGACCGCAGCTCTATCTTCACGTCGGTCGGACGACCTGCCAGGGCGACCCATCGCGGCTGCCCGTGGAGAGAATCGATACCAAAGACCAGGATGTGGGCCGCTGTGACTGCCACAGCCAAGTCCCGCCTCACCTCACCTCGAGTGATGCTGGTTTCGCCGGCCAGCATCGCCTCGTGTGGACCAAGTAAGTAGGCAGTCGCGAGCGCCAGCTGCTCGAGCTTCCATGACCGATAGTCCCGCATCGCAGCCAGCAAGGGGAAAAGGAAGACGAGGGCCGGAGTGATGAAGGTGTTCCACCAGAACAATCTGATCAGCCTGCGGGGACCATTTAGTCTTCCCGACTGCTCGAACTCGGTCACCGGGAGCTGTGGCAGCACGATCTGAGCTGTCGCAATCCAGGTCGTCCCGTCCCACCACCACAGGCCGTCATCAGAGAATCGGCCCACCTCAAGTGGAGTATGCCCAGGAAATACTCCTGCCGCGCCGGATTACGGCATGAAGTAGTGTTTCGCCGCCCGAATTGATTGATGCGTCAATCAGTTGGGTAAGATGGGTGCCATGTCAACGAGTCAGGCTCTGGGCAGCGCCGATCCGGGTACTCGCCCGGCGGTCAGGCGACGGATGACCTCCGCGGAGCTGGCCACGTGGCGGGCGCTCCTGGACACTACCGGGGAGCTGCGGAGAATCCTGGGCGCCGAGCTCCAGGAAACCAGCCTCTCCCCCGCCGACTACCAGGTCCTCCTGGCCCTGACCGAGGCGCACGGCAAGCGGATGCGATCCTCTCAGCTGGCCCTGACGATTGATTGGGAGCGCAGCCGCCTGTCCCATCACCTCGGCCGAATGGAGAGGCGGCATCTGATCCGGCGGGACGACTGCGCCACCGACAGCCGCGGAGCTGAGGTCTCGCTGACCGCGGAGGGCGCGCGCGTCTTCCGGCGCTCGACCGCACCTGACGCCCGAGCAATTCGCGGCGCTCGCCGATGTCCTGCGGTCGCTGCAAAACCATCTCCATCCATACCTGGTGGCACAAGCTGGGGACGGTCAAAGGTGAGCCGCTTAGTGATCCTGTCGGCGGTGCAGCGCATAGCGGTCCTCGGAGCGGGCCACGTTGGTCCTGTCATCGCAAGGCTCGCGCTCGACGCGGGGTTCGACGTGGCGATCGCCGCCTCTGGGAGCCCAGAAAACCTCGAGCTCATCACTCAGGTGGTGATGCCAGGGGTGGAGGCACGCTGGGCTGCGGATGCGGTGGCGGCGGCGGACATGGTGG
>VBGP01000008.1 GCA_005880795.1 Chloroflexota bacterium
CGAACCCGAGCTGTTGCCGACCTGGCTGGTCGTGTTGGCCGAGCCTGCGCCGGTCGAACCCGAGCTGTTGCCGACCTGGCTGGTCGTGTTGGCCGAGCCTGCGCCGGTCGAACCCGAGCTGTTGCCGACCTGGCTGGTCGTGTTGGCCGAGCCTGCGCCGGTCGAACCCGAGCTATTGCCTACCTGGGTGGAGGCCGTTTGCGCCGAGCCGGCTCCGGTCGAGCCTGTGCTGTTGCCTTCGCTCTCCTCAGGCCCTTTGGGCTTGGGATCGCTCTTGGCTTTGCTGGGGCTGCTGCTCGAGCTATTGCCCTTCGAGCTGCTGCTGGTCGGCGCACTGGTACCGCTGCTCGCAGTCGTGCCGCTGTTGGTGTGGCCGCCGCTCGAGCCGCCACTGCCGGTGCCACCTCCGCCGCTGCCCGTTCCGCCACCACCGCCTATGTTTTGCTCATTCTTCGCCGTGGAACTGTCCTGGCGGTGAGCTACTGCGGAAGCACTCGTGTGATCTTGTGCTTTGCCCTGGCCGTGTCCGGTATCCGATGCCAGAGCCGGTGACGTGCGAGCCAGCATGAGAAGAAGTCCGGCCATGAGAATGAATGCATTGACGACCAAACGCCGAGCGAGCGCAGGTCGGCTGGCTAAGAACTCCCCGAACGCTTCCAAATGCCCACCTCCACGTGGAAATGAGCGAATTGCCTTGCCGCCATCCTGGACACGGACCCCGCAGCTCCGGGGATATGTCGCAGAACGCCCCGCTCAGCGTTCCCTAGTAGGGCAATGCGCTTTGCAATGGAAACGCAAACTTCATCTTTAGTAACCATGGACGCCGCAACACACGAGGAATCGGTGGCCGCGTTCGTGGACGAAACACTGGCCGGCACGGGCTGGGAGGTCGACTCAATCCGGCACCGGGTGGACCGGGTCGACCCTCCGAACTCCTACTGGTCGCTCTTCAGCATCGACATTAATAAGGACGGGGAGGAGCGGAACCTGCGGCTGGTCGCCAAGGGGGCATTGAACCCTGAAGCGTGGGAGCAGCTCAGCGCCCGCCTCATCCGGCATGGAGCGGGCAATCCATGTGACCCGATCAACGGCCTTGGCTACCCGCGACTCTTTCCCGAGACCCAACACGCCTACTGGTTTTATCCATACGACCCGTCGATGCCGAACCTGCCGCTCGCGAACGACCCGGCGCGGATGGCGGGCGTCTTGTTTGGACTCGATAAAGCCGAAGACATGCAGGCCGCCGCCGAACGTGTGGAGATCGAGCGCGTGCGCTACCTGCCGGAGGTCGGCGCAATCCTTCGCTTCACGATTGACGTTGGGGGCGCCCCGACCGTGATCTACGGCAAGGTCCAACCAGGTCAGCGCGGGCTTCGCACAAACCGAATCGTGGAAGGTTTGTGGCAAGCCTCAGCCAAGTACCCCGGATATCTGAACCTGCCGCGCCCGCTGGGTTATGTCGAAGAGATGGGCATGCTCATCGAGGAAGGCATTCGCGGCAAACCGGTAGGTGAGAGGCGGACGAGCACCCAGTTCGCGCTCATGCCCGAACCTGCGGCTGAGGCGCTGGCTGTAATTCACGAATCACGCGTGGAGAACGACGAGCGAATCACAATCCAGAATGAGCTGGCGCGCCTCGATAAAGTCGCGGAGAAGTTCGCATACGTCCATCCCGAAGGGCATTTCTTGCTCAAGGACCTCATCACTCACATGCGCGAGCATGTACAGAAGACCCCCGAAGAGGAGTGGTTGCCGACTCATGGCGACCTCAAGTACGACCAGTTCATGTTCCACAACGACCGGTTCACGCTGCTGGACTTCGACTATTTCGCAACGGCTGAAACCAGCTACGACCTGGGCAAGTTCTGTGCCTACCTTGTGCCGACGCGCCCCAAGGACTGGAGGGACTCCGTAGCGGTCGAGGAGGCGCGCGTCCGCTTCATCCGCCGTTACCGAGAGCTGCGACCCCACGCGACCCTGCAACGGTTTGCGGTCTATGAGGCGCTCCAGTTCGCCCTGCGGTCCATGGCCAGCATGTGGGGGGCGAAGCCTGGGTGGCACCGGACCGCGGAAACCTACCTGGTTCTCGGGTTCGAGCGCCTCAAGAGCCGGCTGCCCGACTAACCGCTCCTCTCGCAATCAGCGATCCTTTTAACAAGCCTTAACCTAATCCGCACGCGTTAGGCGGCCGACCGCCGTCAGGCTCTGCCGTCTGCCATGCGGCTTGTTTCGTGGTTCGGGGGATTCCTGGTCGTTGGAGCGCTCCTCGTCGGGGTGATTTCCGCGGTGCAGCTGCACCCTGCCAGCGGGCACTCGCTTACCGCCTCGCGCCAGGCCTTGGCCTTGTTCGGGGTTCACGACGCGGTCCCGGACCCGCCACACAAGATCCTGCCGCCGAGCCCGAGCCCGGTCCCCGTTGCGGCGGCTGAATCCGCGCCCGCGCCGGCCCAACCCTCACGCCCGGCGCTTGTAGTCAACTCGACGCAACAGGCCTTGATCAACCAGGACCGCGCCCGCAACGGACTCTCAGCGCTCACGTGGAGCAGCTGCCTGTACAACGTCGCGCGGGGCCAGGCCGCGTACCTCGCTTCGCCCAACGTGGCGTTCCAGCATTACGGCGGCGTGCAGCAGGACCTTGGCTGCCACCTCGGTGCGCAGGTCGGCGAGAACATCGGCTGGTGGTCGGGTGGTGTCGACGACTCGCAGCTCAACACGATGTTCATGAACAGCGCCGAACACCGCGCCAACATCCTCGGTCCGTACCGCTACGTGGCGACCGCATGGGCGGTTCGATCTGATGGTCGAGCCTATATTGCGGTCGAGTTCGGCTAAGCCCAACCCGCCGAGTAGGCCCATTTAACCGGGCGTTGTTCTGACGTAGCGCTCCAACGCGGCGCCGAAACGCCCGGCTGAGCGCTCGGAGGAGGAGCGCGAAGGGTGTCGACTGGAACGGTCGCGCGCCGCGGCCAGCATGCGCTCTGGGTGCGACCTCTCGCATGGATGTGGGCCAAGCGGGCGTGGATCGCGGCTCTGGTTGGAGTCTTCCTCATCGCTTCGACGCTGTATGTGTTGTGGGCGATCAAGGACCTGCCTGACCCTAGCCAGAACGTGCTCGCGGCTGGCGACGTGGTGGTGCTCGACCACAACGGCAAGCTGATCGAAGACTGGAGTCCGGCAGGCCACTATCACGTCACCCTCACCCTGCAGCAGATGGGCCCGTATGCACCGAATGCGGTGCTCGCGGCAGAGGACCGCAACTTCTACAACCACGGCGCGATCGACCCCGGGTCGACGGCGCGCGCCGCTTGGGTCGACGTCACCTCGCACGGCCTCAACCAGGGTGGCAGCACCATCACGCAGCAGCTGGTGAAGATCCAGCTGCTCACGCCTCAGAAATCTGTAACACGCAAGATCCAGGAGGTCGTCCTGGCAATTGCGCTCGAGCAGCGCTACTCCAAAGACCAGATTCTCGGGATGTACCTGAACCGCGTGTACTTCGGTCACGGCGCGTACGGGGTCGGCGCGGCGGCGCGCACATATTTCAACAAGGACGCGAAGGACCTGTCCGCGGCGCAGGCCGCTTTTCTCGCGGGCCTCATACAAGCGCCGACGCTGTACGACCCGGTCGTCCACTTCGACCTCGCGCACGGCCGCGAGGTCTATGTGCTGCAAGGCATGGTCTCGACCGGTGCGCTCAAGCCCGGCGAGGAGGAGAAAGCCGCCAATGAGGACGTCAAGGCGGAGCTTCAGATCCAGCCATCGGCGCGCCAGAGCCTCGCACCGCACTTTGTCGATTACGTCCTGAGCCAGCTGGAAAGCCTGTTTGGCGCGGCGGCCGTGCAGCAAGGGGGCATCGTGGTGCACACCACCCTCGACCTCACAGTGCAGCAGGACGCAGAGGCCGCGATCGCCAACGGGGTGCAGGACCTCAAGCCTTTTAACGTGAACAATTCGGCGCTGCTCGCCGCGGATCCAAAGACAGGCGCGGTTCTTGCTTGGGTTGGTTCCGCCGACTACGGCAATGACGCGATCGGTGGCCAGTTCGACGTGGTGCTCTCGCCGCGCCAGCCGGGATCTTCGTTCAAGCCTTACGTCTATGAGGCGGCGCTGCGCGATCACAAGATCACATGGGCGACGGTCCTCCACGACCGGCTGACCAACTTCAACGGCTACCAGCCGCATGACTTCGACAACGGCGGCATGGGCGACATCAAGGCGAGCACCGCGATCCTTTACTCCCGGAACATCCCGGCGGTCCAGGTCGGTCAGATGGAAGGCATCAACAACGTCAATAACCTGGCCCACGCGATGGGCATCAAAAGCAACCTCCAGCCGTACCTGTCGACCGCCATCGGCGCCAGCGACGTCACGCTCTATGAGCACGTTCAGGGCTACGCGACCTTCGCCAACCAGGGCCAGCGAGTGGACCTGCGCGTGCTGAACGAGGTAGACGACTCGACCGGCCACGCCGCCTTCAAATACGAGAACCCGACCAGCACTACAGTCCTATCGCCCGCCGAGGCGTTCCTGATGTCGGACGTGCTGAAGAATTACCAGAACACGTGGCACTTCGGATGGAACCGCCAGATGGCGAGCAAGACCGGCACAAGCGACAACGGGAAAGGCGGCATTCCCGACTCGTGGATCATGGCCTACAACCCCGACATCGTTACCGGCGTGTGGGTGGGCAACACTGCGCCTAACGGCGGGGGCGGGCTGATTCGGGCTTACGGCGAAAACGTCGGCCTGACCATCATGAAGCGCTTCGTCAACGCGCTGCCTTCGAGCATGCGCGAGTGGTACACGCGCCCCGCCGGCGTAGTGCAGGGTTGCAGCGGCGACTCGCAAGACCCGTTTCTGCAGGGAGCCTGCACGGCGTCGCCCTCGCCGTCGTCGTCACCGAGCTCGTCGCCGTCGGGCAGTCCTTTGGTCCTCCCCTCGATTCTGCCTTCGATTCTCCCGTCGGCCTCGCCGTCCGCCTCGCCGTCGGCGCAGCCATCACCCTCCGCGTCAGCTTCACCACCACCACCTCAACCACAGCCGTCGCCGAGCTGATGCTTGCCATGAGAAGTTCCGAGACTCCGTTTCTCGACAGTGTGGAGCGGCGCCGGCCGGGGACGTCGTTGCGAGGCTACGTGATGCGAACGCTGCCCCACAGCTCAGCGATCGTCGTCGCCAACCGCGCCCCGCACGAGCCGCGTCCGGAGGGGGGCTTCACACGGGGCGCGGGCGGGGTGATCACCGCGCTGCTGACGCTGGCCGAGGTCGCGGCGGCGGATTGGGTCGCGTGCGCCCGAACCGAGGGTGAGCGCGCGCTGATCGAGGAGAACGGCACGACCTGGAACGCACCCCTCATCCGCAGCGAAACCCGGCTCCACTACGCAACTCCCACACCCGAGCAGTACGAGCAGTACTACTCGGTGATCTCCAACCCGGTGCTGTGGTTCGTCCAGCACTACCTGTGGGACCTCGCGCATCAACCGGTCATCAACGGCCGGATCCACCGGGCCTGGAAGAACGGATACGTGGAGGTCAACAAGCAGGTCGCGCGCAAGGTCGTCGACGTGGCACGAGGACTCCCCGGACGGCCACTGGTCATGGTCCATGACTATCAGCTCTACCTCGTGCCGAAGCTCGTTCGCGAGCAGCTGCACGGGGCGATCATCCAGCACTTCGTCCACATCCCGTGGCCGACGCCGCAGTACTGGAAGGTGCTGCCACGTGAGATGAGGGATGCAATCCTCCATGGCTTGCTCGGGTGCGACATCGTCGGCTTCCAGACGAGCCTCGACGTGCGCAACTTCCTGATGACGTGCGAGGAGAACGCAGGACTGGCAGTCGACGAGCGTGAAAAGGCGGTGCTGGTGGAGGGGCGCGTCGTCTACGCGCGTGCTTACCCGATATCCATCGATGTCGCGAGCACGACCCGCCTTTCCTATTCGCACGGAGTCATGGTCGAGGAACGAAAGCTGCGCGACTGGCGGCCTGAGCACCTGATCGTCCGGATCGACCGCACCGACCCGTCGAAGAACATCGTGCGCGGATTCCTGTCCTACGAGAAGCTGCTCGCCCATCACCCCGAGCTCAAGGGCAGGGTGCAGTTCTGGGCGTTTCTCCAGCCGTCCCGCCAGGATGTCGCCGTCTACCGCACCTACGTGCGAAAGGTCCGCCAGACCGTGCAGCGCATCAACGCGCAGTACGGCGCGCACGGCTGGCAACCGATCCGGCTCGAGCTGGGCGAGAGCGTACGCAAGGCGATGGCCGCGATGCGCAACTTCGACGTGCTGGTGGTCAACTCGGTTTACGACGGCCTGAACCTGGTCGCCAAGGAAGGCGCGCTGGTCAATCGCTCAGATGGCGTGATCGTGCTTTCGGAGAACGTGGGCGCGCACGAGGAGCTGCACTCGCATGTGCTTTCCGTAAACCCGTTCGACATCGAGGCGACGGCCAACGCTATGCATCAGGCGATCGTGATGGGCATCGAGGAGAAGCGGCGGCTGAACGAGGGGGCGCGCGACGTCGTCCGGACCAACGACATCGCGCGCTGGATCACGCGCCAGGTCCAGGACATCCGCGACCTGGCCGCAGCGCCCGGGCTGAGGGCAGGCTAGGCGAGCATTTGGATATGGCACCCTCTCCCCCCAGGGGAGCGATCAAATGGCGCGCGCCTTCGCGCGCCCTAGACGCGCTTGCGCGCAGGGATCAGGGGAGAGGGGCGCTCGTAAGTACTACTAGTAGCCTCTCGGTCGCAAACCGCGTGAGCGTCGCGCCACCGTCACGTTGCGGTAGAAGATGATCGCGACGAAGCGCGCCACGGCCCACCCCGCGAGAGCGTAGACCAGGATCGCGACCACGACTGACATCTCGAGCTGAGACTGCGTCGTCCCGATCGTGGGAAGGATGTTCTTGAACGGCCCGAGGAAGACGGCGGTCACGTTGTAGAGCCAGTTGGAGAAGCCCGCCTCGGGGTTTGCCCCCAGCAGCTTGAGAACCAGCCGCAGCAGCAGCAGGCCGTCGATGAGGCCGAATACGAGATAAACGAACTGAACCGCGCGCCAGCCGGGGTTGGAGGTGCTCACCACCTCCGCTTCCTCAGCGGGGCCAACCCCTGGGCCCTCGTTCGTCACGGTCCGGTGCTCCTGGACGTGGCCGGTTACGGGATCGCGTTCGACGTCGGTGTCCCTGTGCTCCATTTGAAACTCCCTTTGCCTGGTTAAAAGTTCTGAAACAAGGCCATGAATGAAAACGCCCGGGTGGTTTTTGCCACCCGGGCGCTACGGGGGGAGGTAGGTCAGCTCAGGGAGTGTTCGTGGGGTACCACAGGGGCAGGGTCGAGAGGGCCTCGTCCTGATCGACGTCAGGGTCCGGACCGTTGCTGCCGAGCTCATACTGCCAGGCTTCGATGTTGCCGGCGCAGCCTGTGTCATACGGGGCGTAGTTGGGTGCAGAAGACTTTGCATAGCCACCCAGGAGCGATGGCTCGAACGACCACAGATCAGAGCCCGTGGCTATGTTCGGCAGGGACGTGACTGCGGTGCACCACGCTGCGGCAAACTCGCTGCCGGAAGTGCCGTTGCCGTAGAACGCCGGCACATAACCCGCTCGGCTCACGCCGTCAAACCAGCCTTCGATGAAACCAGAGTCCACGGATCCGGCCCCTGGGCACGCGTCGCCATACGGCTCGATATCGATGGCCAGCAGGCGACCGTTCGGAATGCCGATCCGCTGTGCAGCGGCAACTGCCTCGGCCGCATAACGGTGACCTGTTTCGTAATAGGAGACGTTCGAGCAGTTGTAGTCGTTGTAGATGGGGAGTATGCCCATATGGTTGCGGGCTGCCAGCGCCACCTCTGCGGAGCTGATCCCCGGGCAAACCGTGTTGGTGAGATAGCGTCCCCAGAAATCTGGCACCCCAAGAGTGCTGACCACGGATGGATACACCTCCTGGCCGCTAGGGTCGCCGGTGAAAGCCTTGCACGAATCAACGCCCCAAAGGAGGTGCGTAGGTTCGACGGCCACCGACCGAGCCTGGATGTCGACCAGGCCTGGAGTTCCAGTGCTGCCCTGGCCGTGTGCCGGCTGTGCGCCTTGCGCCGCTGAGGGAAGTGCGCCGATGACGGCGGTATAGGTGGGGGTGGTTCCGCCGCTAATCCAGGTGTGCACTCTGCATGTGTCGCCAGACTTGCATGCGTGATCTACGAGACGTCCTTTGTCGTCGTAGATGCCGACCACCCATGGAGTGTCGGTCAGGTCGGCATTGCTGACCGCCTTCAGGTAGACGGCTCCGCCGGTTGCCGGCCCGATAGATGTAGCAGACAAACTCACGTTGAGCCACGTCACGTATACAGGAGAGGACACGGCCTCAGGCTGGCCGTTGACATAGCCGACGATCTCGTGAACGCCGCCGGACGAGGCCCTCATTGATGTTGTGCAGACCGTGCCGCGGCTGCAGTACGTCAGTCTCGAGTTCGTGGTGAGGTCATAGATCTCCAGCCAGCGCCCGGTCCCGTAGACGTCGACAGTAGAGGTGGCGACCAGGGTGACGGCTTGGCCCTGGCCCAGAACCGTGCGGCTCGCGGTAATGCTGCTGTTCAACCACCCGACGCTGACCTTGTTCGACGACACCGCGCTCGCGGCGTCAGGAATTTGCGAGGTAGGTCGAGTGGCGAACGCCGTGAAGTCATGAACGCCGGCGCTGGCGGAATAGGCGACGCTGCATCGGTTGCCCTGCACGCAGGCCGCCACGACCACTCGTGATGTTTGATCGAATATCTCGATCGCCATGCCGGTCCCTGACGTACTGGAGCTGGCGGTCGCACTGAGCAGCACCTGGGCCCCGGCGCGAAGCGTGGTGGCGTCCGCCGTCAGAACCACGTGGTCAGGTCCGTGCACCCCCAGGGACGCGCCGGGAACGCTGGGTATGACGAGTGGGCCGGAGGCTCGAGCCTTGCTTGGCCCGTCGGGCTGAATTACTTCATTGCTGCAGGTAGCTGGAGTCGGCGGTACCTGCTCCGTGCCGGTGGAGGTACAAGCCGTCTGCCCAACTGGTGTGACTGCCGTTCCAGGGGGAGCCGAGGCGGGCGAGGTGGAGGTGCTGCAAGCGGACGCCGCACCCGAGTCGGGGCAAGGCTGGAGGCCGGATGGAACCGCCAGGCTCGGATCAACGCGATTTGCAGTCTGGACCGTGCAGTCGTTGGACGATTCGCAGATTGCAATATCTGAATGAAGCGGAGGGACCGCAAGGACCGCCGGAGCAGCAAACGCCACGATTGTCATGTGATTGGCGATGGCGACCAAGCCGAATCCGAAATGGGCGGTCGGCCGCGTTCGAAAAGTCGTGAAAAGCCGTCGAATTGAGTGCACTGATACCCCCGTTTGGCGCGCACCCACGGATCGGGTCGCGCTAGATGTCAGGGGGAACCTAAGGGCGGTGGGCCAGTGCGCCCACGGCGCTTGGGTTAATTAGCCTGAAGCGTTGTCAATTGCCCTGAATCAGGGCAAAGAAGGGGGCTTTTGCAACTTCCGGCTCCAGCCGGTGCGGGTGCCGGTGGCGGAGGCATTCTGACTGAAACGCCGCCGCTTGACCAGTCCCGCAAAAAGCGAAGCAGCCCGGGGCAGTGGGCTGCTTCTGTCAGTTAGAACGTCGGGCCGAGGGCGACTACGGGCTCGCGTGCACGGCGCCCAGCACGTTCCCGTACATGACTCCCAGCGCGAGCAAACCAAGGAGCGAAAGCAGGACGAGCACGAAGGCCCGCGCGCATGCGTCCATCAGCCAGGAGTCCTCGGTCGAGTCCGAATCGGCGACGTTCCAACGCCGCCCGTAGAGGCCGGCCCTCACGGACAGGGCGATGGTCGCCAGCAGGATGATGAATAGAACAGCCATGAGATGAGTCGAGGGCGTGGACGCCGAGCGGGTCAGCCTCCACGCCATCCAGACAACGCGCCGCGGACCGAATGTGAACATGTCGGGCGCAGTCAGTTTGTGCCCGATGGCACGTGCCATTAAGGACGCGAGCGCGCCTGCGCCGGCCAATACTCGCGCCGGGGGAGGCGTTCTTCTAGGCGTGGGAGTCCCGCTGCTATTGCAATTTTCGATCGCCTTGTTCACCGGCATGGTGGCGGCCACTTTTGTGCCGCCCGTCAGGAGATCGATTCCCAAGCTCGTGGAGATCCTGCTTTGGGCGGGCTTCGTGAGCGTGTGCGTGCTCGGTGTGGCGAGCATCACGGATCCCAACGCTCGTGAGCTCAGCGCATCGGCGGCATGGGGCGCGGACCAGATCATCAACACCGTGGTCGGCCTGACCCTGGGAGGGTTTGGCGGCTGGATCCTGGACCATCGCTTTCCAATCGCGAGCTGGTTGGTGATCCTCGCCGGCGCCGACATTTTTGCCCTCATGTTTCTCCGCTCGATGCGCAGCGCCCAGCCATGGCGGCCGCGGGTCAGGCTGCGTGAGTGGATGGAGCTGCCGGTCGCCGAGCCGACCGCGGTCGTGGCGCGTCGCCGGCTTGCCCTGGCGGACCCGCTAGCTGATGTGAACCGAAGGCTTGTCGCCGCCGGCGCGATCGCTGGGACGGTGGCACTGGCGGCGCTCATCGATCTTTCGATCTGGGTGCGCGACGTCATGGTCCCGCGAGAGGCTCGCCGGCTGGCGGAGGTCGCGGTCGCCGGCCGGGTCGAATCCCAGGCTCGCCTGGAAGGACTGCGTGACGCGACCGCGCACCTCCAGTACGCGGCGCGCTCCTGGTATGCGGCCGCGGGCGGGCCCGCGATCAACGGTCTCGCCGTCAAGGCGCGCGCGGCAAAGCAAGGCCTGAGCCCAGGCGCTCTGCGACCGGGTCAGGTGATCGACTTCCACGCGCTCATGAGCGCGCAATCGCTCGGCTGGTACGGACCCTTGAACACCGCACCGAAAGAGTCACCGGGGGAACAAGATGACGCTGAATCACAACGACCAGATAGTCTGGCCTCGTAGGGGAAACGGAACACGTCGGCGCGCCAGCGCGCCGCAGGTTCTGAGCAAGGGCAGGGTTTCGCGACCAGCCAGCTGGCTCGTCCGGCTGTTCATCCTGCTCGTGATCGCCGTGCCCAGCCTGATCATTACTTCACCGGGCTACGTCGCGTTCGCGGACAAGCTGCCCGACCCGAGCCAGGTGGACTCGGCCGTTGCAGAGGACACCCTGATCTATGCGTCCGACAACAAGACGCTGCTCGCGGACCTGCACCCGCCGGGTTACCAGAGCTACTACGAACCGCTGACGGAGATGGGCACCCTTCTCCCTGAGGCGGTCATCTCGATCGAGGACCACAACTTCTATTCGGAGCCGGGCATCGACCCGCAGGGAATCATGCGCGCATCGATCGTCGACTATCAGTCCGGGTCCGCGGTCGAAGGCGCCTCGACGATCACCCAGCAATTGGTAAAGCTGCGTCTGGTCGGCAGCAAGGCGTCGCTTGACCGCAAGATGCGCGAGGCGCTGCTCGCGTTCGAGATCGAGCGCCACTATACGAAGGCGCAGATCCTCGAGTGGTACTTGAACAGCGTGTTCTTCGCTAACACCGCATGGGGCACCGCGGCCGCGTCGAAGATCTATTTCCACAAGGCGACCAAGGACCTCGACCTGGCGCAGGCGTCGATGCTCGCCGGGATCATCCGCGGTCCGACGATCTACAACCCGCTCGTCAACTGGACGTCCGCCAAGAACCGGCAGAAGATCGTGCTCGACGCGATGATCCGCGACGGCAAGATCACCGCGTCGGACGCCGCTCAGGCCTTCGCGGAAGACCTCTCGCATCCGATCCACATGTTCATGCCCACGAACTCGGTCTCGGCCCCGGCTTTCGTGAACTACGTGACGGCAGAGCTGATCGCGCGGTTCGGCAAGGAGGCCACGTACAGTGGCGGGCTCCGGGTCGTTACAACGCTCAACGTCCAGCTGCAGTCGATCGGTCAGAGCATCGTCGGCGGCACGATTGCGTCGCTGGCGTACCGCAGGGTCACCCAGGGCGCGCTCGTCGCGCTGGACCCGACCTCGGGCGCGATCGTGACCATGGTTGGCTCGGCGAATGCCTACGCCTACGGTGGGCAGTACAACCTCGCCGTCTGGCCGCCCCGCAACCCGGGATCCTCGATGAAGATCTTTACGTACACGGCGGCCATTGCGAGCGGCAAGTACACGATGACCACGCCGATCGTCGACAGCCGGTTCTCCTATCGCGATCCGATTTCAGGCGAGGTATACGCGCCGCAGAACTATGACGGGCGGACTCATGGTACGTGCCAGCTGCAGGCATGCATGGGCAACTCGCTCAACATCCCGGCGGTGAAGGTCGAGCTCGGCATCGGCGTCTCGACCGTCGTGCAGATGGCGCGGACAATGGGAGCTCCGCCATACCAGCTTCACGGAACCGATGCCAACGGCTTTCCGAACTACACCAGCGACGACCCGATCAACACCTTCGGTCCATCGCTGACGCTCGGCGGCTACGGCGAGACTCCGCTGCAGATGGCCACGGGCGCCTCGGTGCTCGCCACGCAGGGCATCCTCCGTCAGCCGTATTCGATCACCGTCGTCACCAAAAACGACAGTCTCGTGTACGCGCACCAGTACAGCGCGGGCCAGCAAGTGATCGATCCGCGAGTCGCATACATCATGGAGCAGATCATGTCCAACGACAACAACCGCGCCATGATCTTCGGCCGCAACTCGCTGCTCACTCTTCCAGGACGTCACGTCGGCACGAAGACGGGAACCTCTGACTCGTTCGCCGACGCCTGGACGGTCGGTTACACGCCGCACCTTGTCACTGCCGTGTGGGGTGGCAACGCCAACTGGAACCTGAAGATGACCAAGAACTCGGACAGCTACTACATCGCGGCGCCGATGTGGCACCCCTTCATGCAGCAGGCGCTCGACACCCTCGGCCTCGGCGACGAGTGGTACAGCGAACCGGCTGGCCTGATCAACCAGAGCTGTCACGGCCAGATGGCGTACTACCTGCCGGGCACCCACTGCTAGACGCACAGAAGAAGGTGCAGGCCAGGTTCGACAAGGCGGGCAGAAGGCTTCCCGACACGGGTTATGGCTGCGGCTGCCAGCTGTGCGCCGACTCGAACGCGCCGCGATACGAGCGCCGGGAGGATCCGGGCCGTGAGTCTCGAGTGTGGAGTCCGCTGCGCCGGCGCCTTATCGGCATGTTCAGGAGCGAAGCGGCGGGCTGATTTCGCGCGCCGGACGCGCGCGGTTCTCTCTTCGGGTCAGCCCCCTACGGCGAAGCCACGTTCCGCGACGCTCTCTTCGAGGGCGGCCTGCGGACCATATGAGTGCTTCAGCATCACGCGCAGCCGCTCCTTCGCCACGGCGAGCCTCGAAGCCACCGTACGCTCCGGAATACCGAGGGCCTGCGCGATTGCGCGGTTGGTGTAGCCGTGGTAGTGGCGCAGCACGATGGCGGCGGCCTGCTTCGGCGGCAGCTTGGCCAGGGCGATTGCCAGGTCGCGGTGTTCGACGACCTCTTGCGGATCGGGCGCCAGGCCCGGCCGGCCCAACCGGCGAATCACCTCGCCGACCTCGCGCAGTCGCATCTTGCGCTGGTACGAGACAGCGGCGTTGATCGCGATGCGATGGACCCACGCTTCGGCCGGTGCGATTGGCTGCCACGTAGCCCACTTCTTGTACGCACGCTCAAACGCGTCCTGGGCGCAGTCCTCTGCTGCGGCCCTGTCGCCGAGCATGCCCGTGAGCGTGCCGAGGATCTTGCCGTACGACGCTTGATAGAGACGCTCGAAGTCCGCTTCGTTGCCGGCCCGGTAGCTGGTCGTTGGCTCTTTCGTCTCGCCGGGGCTCGCAGAGATCGGGTCCGCCATATCGTTCGTTAACCCCCCGTGAGTTCGGTGAGCACGCGCTCCGCCTGGCTCTAACTTTCCGCCTGAGAAAGGGTTTGGGTCGCCGTACCGATGGGCGGATTTTGGCTAACTCAGTTGCAGTAGCAGGTGTCGGGGTGCCCCGCGACGTTTTCAAGAGAGATGAATCCTGGGGCAGACTCCGGCGGAACGTACGCGGCGGAGGTGCTGGCAACCCTCGCCAGCGGCCTCAGCGTGGACGCAACCGAGAGTGGCCGGAAGGCTCTCGAGGTCGTTCGCGCACGTTCGCCCGAGCTGATCGCGATCGGCGAACAGACCGGCGAGGACCTCGTCACGACCTCCGCGGGCTTCATCGACATGATGCTCGCCGCGCTGCGCAACGACATCGAGCTGCCGTGGCTGGACTTCGAGCAGCGATCGCGAGACTACGGCCGGCTCCGGGCGGCGCAGGGGCTGCCGCTCGAGTTGCTGATCGATGTGCTCGCCGTCTACAGGCGAGCGACGATAGAGCTCCTTTCGCGGCCCATCCAGGGCAAGGCGCACTACGACGAGATCATCGCCATGGCGCAGGGCCGACTCGAGGACGTCACCGAGCGATTGACCACCGCGATCGCGCGCGGCTACCTCGACCACATCGACGAAGAACACCGCGCGCGCGAAAGCGAGATGTACGGCCTGGCCGCGATTGTGAACGCCATGGGACGCTCCCTCGACCTGGGCGAAACCGCGGAGGTCGCGCTGATCGAAGCCCTCGCCGCGCTTCGGTTGAGCACCGGGGCATTGTGGCTGCGGGAGCGCTCGTCAAACAAGCTCATCCATACGGTCGGCCTCGACGCAGACCAGGTCGATGACTTCGCGCGTCAGGTCGGACCGCATGTCAAGGCGTCGGCGTCGGCGGTCGGTAGGGCGGAGTCGCAGGTGGACCGCATCTCCGGCCAGGAATGGAACGCGCTGCGCGCGCAGCTTCGCGTGCGCGGCCGGACGGTGGGAATGATGACCGTCGCGACGATGGTCGATCGCGTGTTTGGCGCATCCGACCTGCTCTTCATGGCGGCTGTCGCGGACCAGGTGGCCATCGCAATCGACCGCGCACGGCAGTTCGCCAGCGAGGCGCGCACCGACCATCTCACCGGCCTTGCGAACCGCCGCGAGTTCGAGCGGGTGATGGAGCGTGAGGTCGCTCTAGCTGAGCGGCACAATCGCCGGCTTTCGCTGATGATGATCGACCTCGACAACCTGAAGCGGATCAATGACCGGCTCGGGCACAGCGCCGGCGACGGAGCGCTGAAGATCGTCGCCCAGCAGCTGCAGCGGGTCGTACGCGCGTCCGATGTATGCGCCCGCGTGGGAGGCGACGAGTTCGCGGTCGCGATGCCGGAGACGGACCTGGACCGGGCTCGTGATGTGGCGCTCCGGCTGCGCCGTGCGATCGACCAGGCCGCGTTGGGGATGCGCGCACCGGAGCACGTGGAGGTCAGCGTCGGCATCGCCGCGTGGCGGCCCGGTCAGGACTGGCAAGCGATCTACCAGGCCTCGGACAGCGACCTGTACGAGGACAAGCGGCGGCGCAAGACGGTGCGGCGCTGGCAGCAGGAGGACCAACCGACGATTCGGGTCCTGGGCCGCGGCGGGAGCCGGCGGAGGGTGTCGGGGGCGTAGTTAGGGCGTAGTTAGGGGTTTGAGTCTGCCCTCCCCCTCCGTGCCCCGCAGGGGCGCGGCCCCCATGAATCGGGAGGAGACTTTTCTATTCTCTTTATTCCACCAGGGCTAGTTCGCGCGCTTTGACGATTGCTTCTAGTTTTGAGTGCACTCCCAGTTTGCTGCCCAGGCTGCGGATGTGCGTGCGCACGGTCGTATAGCTGATCCCGAGCCGGCTCGCAATCTCGCGGCTGGACGTGCCTTCCGCCATGAGGCGAAGCACTTCTTTCTCTCGGGGAGTGAGCCGCTCGAGCTGCGATTCGACCTCGCGCCGGCTGTTCAGCAGCTGCGCGATGGAGCGCGGCGTGAAAAGAGTGCCTCCCTGGGCGACGGTGCGAATCGCGTCGACCACCTCCTGCGCGGCGCGGGACTTGTGGATGAACGCGCTGGCGCCCGCCTCGAGTGCGGCGAACCGCGCCGCGTCGCTGTCCTCCCGGGTCAGGAAGATGAGCTTGGTCTCAGGCCGCAGCTGGCGGATGCCGGTCGCGGCGTCGGCGCCGGTCCCGTCCGTCAGCCGGAAGTCGATCAACACCAGGTCGGGTTTGAGCTCCGCGGCACGAGCGATCGACTCCGAGACCGAACCCGAGTGCCCTATCACCGTCATGTCTTCCTGGTCGTTGATGAGCGCTGCCAGACCTTCGGCCACCACCTGGTGGTCCTCGACGATGAGCACGCGAGTCGTTGCGCTCTTCATTCCCGTCGCCACTCTACAGAGGCATCCAGAACTCGACCGTCGTGCCAAGTCCAGGCTCGCTTTCGATCTTGTTCCATCCCCCCGCGAGGAGAGCGCGTTCGTGAAGCGCGAGCAGGCCGAGATGTCCTGGCAGGCGACTGCGTTCGGCGACCACAAAGCCACGGCCGTTGTCCTGCACGACGCCGCGCACCCCGCCGTCCTCGACCTTCAGCGAGACCCGCACGAGGGTGGCCGAAGCGTGCTTCTCGACGTTGGTCAGGGCCTCGGTGAGCTGGCGGAAGAGCATCGACCGGTCGTCATATGAGAGGTCGTCGGGGATCTCGACCTCGACCTCGACCTCGGCGCCCGACAGCGACCTCAGAATCTGGACGCGATCGCGGATGGTCTCCTCAAACCCGCCCGGCACCTCGAGCGCGGGCGGCCGAACCTCAAACAGCAGCCTGCGCAGCGCTTCTTCGGTCTGAGCCAGCATCACCTGCGCCTCGGCCAGGAGCTCGCCGGCATCCCCGTTTGGATCTTTCAGCCTTTGGAGCTGCAGCTCGACTGCGGTCAGCTTCTGGAGCGCGTCGTCATGGAGGTCGCCCGCGAAGCGCTTGCGCGCCTTGTCGACCGCTGTCGAGACGTTCTTCAGCAGCATCTGTCGTGCGGCGTCCACCTTCTGGAGGCGCTCAGCGGTTTTCTTCAAGTCTGTGTCCGCGTACTTCAGCTGCCAGACCAGGCCCGCCGCAAGACCTGCTTTCTGCAGGACCCAAGCATCCTCGCGGGAGAAACCTTCGCGGCGCCGGGAGTCGTAAGCCGCGACGAGGCCGAGGCGCTGGTCTCCCGCCCGCCATGGGACGGAGATCGCGCTGTCGACATTGAGCTCGTCGAGCACGAAGCGAAAGTCGCCTGAGTCGTCGGCGCGTGAGGCCCTGAACATCAGGTCGTGGAACACCACGCGGCTCGCCAGGTCATCGCGGTCCGGCCCGCACGGCACTGGTTGCAGGCCGGCGAGAAAAACGTCGTCGACGCCGTGTCCGCCGGCGATCGGAAACAGCATGCCCTCATCGCTCCGCTCCCAGAAGAGCACTCGACGAGCGCCGACCAGCTCCGCGATGCTGCGCGTGAGACGGCGGTAGAAATCGGCCAGGCCATCTCCTGACCGGGCATGACGCGAAACCGCGAGCAGCGCCTGGACCGCTGCCTCATGTGCGTGCTCGACGCGTTCGGCGCTCCGGACCCGCTCGTCGTTGATGAGCCGCCGCCGCTCGCTGCGGTCGAGGTCGGCTCGGAGGTTCACCAGCGTGTCGACCATCTCCTGGCGCCGCTCCTGGAGCTGGGCCACGGCGATCGTCGAGGCGACTTGATGCGCGAAGATCGCAAAGGTCCGCTCCTGGACCGCCGTATATCCGCTCTGGCTGGCGACTCCGAACATGCCGAGCGACCGGCCGCCGGCCTCCAGGGCTTGTGCGCAGGTCGAGCGGATGCCGGCCGACAAGCCGTCAGACATCCCGCTCCATAGCGCATTCGGCGTCGGACCGGACAATGCCGCCGCCGCGGCGAAGATCTTCTCGACCTCGTCGTCGGGCAGGCTCTGCGCCGGGTCGCTGGCCGTGGTGTACACCCGCTTGCCGTCGCCGCCCTCTTCGATGAGGGCGAGGAAGGCGACCGACGACCGCGTCAGCTCGATCGCGAGCCGGAGCGCGTGCTCGGCTACCTCGGGCACCGTCTTGAAACGAGACAGCTCCGCCGAGGCGTTCTGGAACGACTCGAGAACATCGCCGTAACCGGCCGCGGCGCCGACGGTTTCCAAACAGCTCCCCCCTTGCACCCGAAAGTGTGCCTAACAGGATTTTACTTCTCTACTCCGTAGGCGAGTGAACCATCGCCACAGGTACGCACGAGTACTGTGGGCCCGGGGCCGCGTTGATCAATCGAGGGGGCTTGCACTGGCTGCTTCAGTGGAGCTCCTCAGGAAGGGAGATGGGTGGCCCATGGAAGCAATCGAGCGATCTTCGGTCCCGCGGTACTCGGCGACGCGACGGCGTTCTCTAATCGCGATGGTTAGCCGCCGAGCCCTCCAGCGAATGAACGGCTCGGCAAGCCTGGTCCTGGTCAAGCCGTTCGTGGTCATGGCGGCCAGGGTTCTTGGTCCCGGCCCAACGCGGCTGCGGCTCGTCAAGCTCGCGCACCACCTCGGCCAGAACGGCGTCGTCGCGCCACCGCGCACCTCCCAGAAAGACGAGTACGATGAGACCCAGGGACCGGCTGCACAGCCCACCCGGCGCGCGGCGTAGGCTGGTCTTAGGGGCGTTTCCGTCGCCTTCGGGCGATCGGTTGCGGAAAAACATGAGGGTCTCAGGTAGTCCTGTTGTGGGAGGCGTTTCTGCTACAGATGAACGACTTCGACCAGATTCTGGAACTCAAGCTGCGCCAGATGCTCGACCCGGTGGTGGCCAGCCCTCCGCCCCGGCGACGGCGGGACAAGAGGTTTCGTAGGCCAATCCTGGCGGTCGAACCGGTCTCGTTAGAGGCCGTCCCGGTCGCCGTCCCGGTCGTCAGCGCGCCGCCGCTCTAGACCAGAACCCCTTCCTTCCTCTCGCGAGGCCGGGTCGCAAGGCTCGGCCTCTCCACCCCCCCGGTCGCCGGAGCGGGCATTGGTTACTGTTGGGAGCAGCGTGAGCTCTCGCACCTCCACCATCAAGTTCGCCATCAGCCACGTGCCGGAGCGCCTGCCTGTCGCGGAGCGTGAGCGCCGGCTGGCGAACCCAGGTTTCGGCCGGATCTTCACAGAGCACATGGTCCGGATCCTCTGGGACTCTGAGCACGGTTGGCACGACGCCAACCTGATGCCTTACGCGCCGCTCTCGCTCGACCCCGGCACCTCGGTGCTGCACTACGCGCAGGCTGTGTTCGAAGGCCTGAAGGCGTTTCGGCAGGCAGCCGGCGGCGTCTCCGCATTCCGCGCCGAGGCGCACGCGGCGCGCTTTCGCAACTCGGCCCGCAGGCTTGCGCTTCCAGAGCTTCCTGAAGAGACGTTTCTCGATGCCATCGACGTGCTGCTCGCGGCGGACCACAAGTGGGTCCCTTCAGCCGCCGAGCACAGCCTGTACCTGCGACCTCTGATGTACGCAAGCGAGGTCAGCCTCTCTGTCCATCCCTCCAGCGAAGTCACGTTCCTTTTGATCGCATCGCCGTCGGGCTCGTACTTTCCGCGCGGCGTCAAGCCGGTGACGGTGTGGCTTTCCGAAGACTTCAGCCGAGCCGCACCCGGCGGTACCGGCGCCGCGAAGACGGGCGGCAACTACGCAGGCGGACTGCTCGCACAGGCCGAGGCCGCGGAGCAGGGATGCGACCAGGTCGTGTGGCTGGACTCGAGCGAGCATCGCTGGGTGGAGGAGATGGGCGGCATGAACCTCTTCTTCGTCTTCGGCAGCGGCCCGGCCGCGCGACTCATGACGCCGGCCCTGACCGGAACGCTCCTGCCCGGAATCACGCGCGACTCGCTGTTGGTGTTGGGGCGTGACCTCGGCTACACGGTCGAGGAGGGTCGGATAAGCGTGGAGGACTGGCGGGCCGGTTGCGAGGACGGATCTCTGACTGAGGTCTTCGCGTGTGGGACGGCTGCTGTCATCACGCCGGTGGCGGCGGTCAAGTCTTCGCGTGGGTCATGGGCGGTGGGGAACGGCGAACCGGGCCAGGTCAGCATGCGCCTGCGCAAGGAGCTGGTCGACATCCAGCGGGGGGCCGCGCCGGACCGGCATGGCTGGCTGTACCCCGGCCGCGTATCGTCAAAGAGCTGATGTCGCGCGTGGTCATCGTCGGGGGCGGAGGTACGGGCGACGCCACCGCATTCGCGCTGCGCAAGCGTGGCTTCGACGGCGAGATCGTCATTCTCAGCGCGGACCACGACCGGCCCTACGACCGCCCGTATCTCTCCAAAGAGTTCCTTCGCGGCGAGGTCGATGTGCCGAAAGTGTTTCTCCACGACGAGGCCGACTATGCAAACGAACGCATCGAGCTGCGTCTCGAGCAGCGCGTGACAGGCGGGTCCCTGCGCGACCGCCGGCTCACGATGTCCGGGTCGGATGCCGTCGGTTTCGACGTGCTGGTGCTCGGCTTGGGCGGAACTCCGCGCCGCCTGCCCCAGATGCCGAGCGCCGAAAACGTCCGGACGCTTCGCTCACTTCACGACAGCCACGAGCTGCGCGCGGCACTGCGCCGATCGAGCCGACTGCTCCTGATCGGGGCCGGCTTCATCGGTGCGGAGGTTGCAGCCTCAGCCCGACAGCTGGGCAAGGACGTGTTGATCGTCGAGGCGCTACCGGTCCCGCTGCAGCGGGCGTTGGGCGGCGACGTGGGTGCGGCATACGCACAGATCCACCGCAGCCACGGTGTCGACCTCCGCACCGGCACTTCCGTCCAGGAGTGGCACACGAACGCGGGGCAGGTCGTTGCCGTGACCTTGTCAGATGGAACGCGGGAAGAGGTCGATCTGGTGCTGGTTGCGATCGGCATCGATCCAAACCTCGAGCTGCCGCAAGCTCTAGGCCTGCCCATCGCGGGCGGGGGCGTTCAAGTCAACCAGGCCCTGGGGGCGGCGCAAGACGTCTACGTCGGCGGCGATATCGCGTACCACGATCACCCGGTCCTTGCGCGCTCGGTTCGCGTCGAGCACTGGGAGGTGGCCAAGGGACAGGGCCGCGGCATCGCCGCGAGCATCGCGGGCGGCGATACGCCCTACACCAAGCTGCCGTATTTCTGGTCGGACCAGTACGACATCAGCCTCGAATACCGGGGACACGCCTCAGGCGACGATAGGGCAGTGTGGCGCGGCGACCGCGACGCTCTGAAGTTCTCGGTGTTCTACCTCCGCGACAGCGTGGTCGAGGCTGTGCTCTCCCTGAACGACGCCAAGACCAACGAGGCGGGTGGCAAGCTGATCGAGGGTAGGCGCCGAGTCAGCGCTGCTGCACTCGAGGACCCCGCGATCGAGATCTCGGAGCTCCTGGGAGCAGCCGCCTCCTAGATCACTAGGCGACCGGCTGGTTCTCCTCCGGCAGCAGCCACGGCAGGGCTTCAGCCAGCGGCCGCATGAGGGTGGCCTGCTGCTCCTTGTCGATGAGGTTTCCGGCGACCAGGCCAAGAGCGGCCGCGAAAGCCGCGTCCTCTGCTTTGTGCCCGATGTCGCCGTGCTCGGCCTTCCAGCTGACGAGCGCCCCGCCTGACTCAGTAAGGCCGAAAAGGTTCCGCCGGACCTCGTCCCAAGCCGGGCCGCGGCCCTCGGCTTCGATGGCGTGGGTAGCCGCCTTCTCCGCGGCGTGGATCGCATCGAGACCGTGAAGTCGCGCGTGGCGGTCCCAGCCCTGCGCGGCGCGCTCGACGCCGGCCGGCGACAGCACCCGGATGTCGTCGACGAGGCGAGACAGCGTGCGCTGATGCTCGGGGAATCCATAGCCCTCGGCGTCGACGCTCACGGTGACTAGGCTATCAGGCGAGTCCTACTTCAACCACGCGGGAACCCAGCCGAACCGACCGAGCGCGAATGAACCTGGCCCTGAGACGATGATCTGCGCGTTGGCGATGACGGCGAGGTAGTAGAGCCAGCGGAAGCCAACGTCGTTGAGTGCGAAAGCGACGGTCAGCGCCAAATTGGCGGCGAGCAGTAAGCCGAGGATTCCGGCCCACCGGGCGGCCAGGCCGAGGATCAGCAGCACCGCGACGACGGTCTCGCCCACGGCCTGCGCGAGCGCGAACGGCAGCCAGTTGGGCACCACCACCGAGGTCAGGAGCTCATGCAATCCTGGGATTGGGTTTGCCTTCGCCGTGGCGATCATCAGCGAGTGCATCCATCCGACACCTTGCCACTTCTGGCTCGCGAAGTAGAGCCAGTAGATCCCAACCACGATTCGGAACACGCTCGGCCACGCTTCCTGCACGTTCAGGCGATGGTATCTACTTCAGTACGCGCAGCACCGGGTCGGTGGCGAGCTGGAAGGCTCGAGCCGCGGGCCGCATGTGCATGCGGTTCAGGCGGTGCTGGATGGCGCCCTTCAATATCGCGGCGCGGAGCTTGTGCTCCGAAAAGTCGGTGTTGAAGAGCAGGCGATTGTGCCGCACCTTGTGCCACTCGCCATGCAGGCGGCGCTCACGCACCCGCTCGTAGAAGCCCGTGCCGGGCAGCGGATACGCGATCGTGTAGCTGACATAGTCGAGCGGAAGGCTGCTCGAGAAGTTGATGCTGCGGATCAAAGAGTCGGTCGTCTCGCCGATGTAACCGACCATGAAGAATCCCGCAGCCTTGATTCCCGCCGCGACGCACGCCTCGACCGCCGCTCGGGCCTGGTCGGGCGTGATGCCCTTCTTCATCTCTTTCAGTACGCGTTCATCGCCCGACTCGATGCCGAAGAAGATTCGCTTGCAGCCGGCGCGGTGCATCTGCTCGAAGAGCTGCTGGTCGACGTGCGTGACGCGGCTGAGGCACTCCCAGGTCAGGGGCAGATGAGCGTCCTCGATCGCCTTCGCGAGCTCGAAAGTGCGCTTGTAGTTGAGCGTGAAAAGGTCGTCCGACATCCAGATGTGGTCGTATCCGAGCTCAGCAATCTCGCGCATCTCGTCCACGACCGATTCGACCGGCCGCGCGCTGAAGAGATCGCCAAAGACGGATTTATGGCAGAAGTCACAGCGAAACGGACAACCTCGAGTCGACATCAAGGGCGTGGTCGCGTCCTTCCAGTGCTTGCGCCAGTAGCGGATGTACTCGTCGTTCGGCACATCTCCGCGATATGGCAGCGGCAGGTCGGACATGTCCTTGGTGCGCTGCAGCACGGTGCTTTTGATCACCTCGCCGTCGCGCTTGAAAACGAGCCCGGGGATCTCCTCGAAGCGCCGATCGTCCAGGTGCTGCATGATCGAGACGATCGTCTGCTCGCCCTCGCCGACGGCGACGAGGTCGAAGTCGTCGACAAATGTCTCGGGCTCACCCGAGGGATATGGTCCGCCAACGACTGTCAGCGCCTTGCCGCGGACCTGTCCGGCCAGCGAGAGTGCCTCGTCCTGCATCGTGATCATGCAGTAGATTCCGATCACCGAAGGCTGGAGCTGTTCGATCTCTTCGAGGACCTCGTGGCGCTCGAGGAACGTGTGGTCTAAATGACGCACCGAGTAACCCGCTCGGCGCAGCGAGGCGCTCAGGTACATCAGGCCGAGCGAAGGCATGATCCAGTGCCGCCCCTGCTTCGGCGCACGCTGGGGATAGACGAGCACGACATCAACTCGTTCGTTGGTCACTGCGCCTCCTTGACATTGATGTGATACGACGTGCCGGCGAATGAGCCGGCAAAGATGTAGTCCAGACCTGCCCAGTCGAAGTCGGGTGCGCTGAGCTCGCGCCCGCCATGCAGCGATGCACCCGCGAGCGAAGGCACGGACCATTCGACTCCAAGCAGTGACGACCGAACGCGGGCCCAGCTGCCGGTCACGAGGACCCAGTTTCCGAACTGAGAGCCTTTGAGAGTCGCCTCGTTCTCGGCGGCGAAGTCGTCGAACGCCGATGACTGCTCGTTGAGGATGCCGACCTCTGAATATCCCGGCGCCAACCAGATCGTCCTCACCGTCACCGACACGCCCGTCCCATCGACCGTATACGTGACCTCGATTGCACCTCGTGACGCGATCAGCGCGAACCGGTAGCCATGCGCGGCGTCGCCGCCGATCTCGTCGAGCTGGAATGTGCGCCGCCAGACGGCGCTGGTCGGAGTGGACAGATCGACGTCGGCGACTGTCCGCGAGTAGACCCATCCGTCGGCGTAGTGGACGATCGGGACCCCGAACCCCATACCTTCGCCCGTCGCCTGCCTCGAGTCGACCTGCAGCGCGAGACCCTTGGCGAGCGATGCGGTCTTGCCCTGAGCGGGCATGGGCGAGAGCGCCACGTCGGCCCCGGGATAGATCGACTGGAGGAGCCGTGCCTGGCCGAGCCGATAGACATAGACGGTCTTGCCGCCGCTGACCTGGTAGCTGCTCTGCTCGCCCAATGACGCAAAAGGCGGGGAGGGCGACCCGCGCGCGAGGTCCGGGAACACTTCGGTCGCGCGGTAGTAGCTGATGTTCTCCACGACGACGACGTTGACTCCGTGCGAGCGCATCCACTCCAGGGCGCTGGCACGGTCGATTGGCAGCGACTGTGAGCCGGCGATGTCGGATGGCCGCTTTCCGCTGTAGTACGCGGTAGCCGGAGAATCGGTCAGCAGCACACCCGGCGCACCCGCCGAGGCGCGGCCGGCCGCGACCAGTCCGGCGTTGGCGTTGGCGAAGCCCCAGAAGACGGGTAGGAAGGCGACCGCCAGCATCGCAGTCGCACCGACGGCGACCAGCCTGACGACCCTTGTGTGCCTGTCCAGCGCGGCCGCCGCCAGCAGCGCCATGGCGGGCAAGGCCGGGTAGAGATAGCGGTGGCTTCCGCTGTAGACCCCGATCGCGACCAGCCCGAACACGGCGGCGAGGTAGACCACGGCAGGGAAGTAGACGAAACGCCATACGGCGGCGGCGTGGGTACGTAAGGCGGCCACGGCTCCGACCACCCCGAACGCGAAGAGCGGGAGAGCGGCCAGGCCGAAAGTCGCAGCGAGCTCGCTCAGCCGATCCATGCCACCGGCGGGGACGCTGCCTCGCGCCGACGCGGACAGCACCTCGACCGCGCCCCGAGCCACGGAATGGCTGGCGGGGGCAAAGCCCAACTGCAGGAACAGCAGCACGGCCAGTGACGGGACCGCCCACGCCACCGCTGCGCCGCGGGACCTGGCGCCGGCGCGCGCCCGGATGATCTCGACCACGGCGAAAGCTGCCGCCGCCACGACCCATATCCACGCCTTGGTGGAGGTCACGCAGGCGAGCGCCGCGAGGAGCGCCGCGACCTTCATCCGCCCGCGCACGGCGGCGAGAGCGGCGCCGGTCAGCAGCGCGGTGAGCAGGGGCTCGATGACGGCCGATCCGGAGGTGAACAGGAAGACCGGGTTCAGGACCAGAAGCGCCACCGCCAGCCGCGCCTGGCGCACGTTTGGTGCGAGCGCATAGACGCATGCCGCGGTCGCTGCGCCCAGCAGCGCGCTCATTGCTTTCAGAGCGCCGAGCTGCTGCAGGCCGAAGAGCTTCAGCACGCCCGCCGCCAGCAAGTGGTAAGCGGGCAGCCAGGTGTCCTCCATGCCGAACAGCGGGTCGTGCAGGTGGCCGGTCGCGGCGAAGTTGGCCGCGATGAGCCAGTGGCCGTAGCCGTCCTCGAATGGCTCGGACAGCTGGGCGGCGAGCAGCAAAAGGATGGCCGCGAGCCCGAGCAGCGCCACGACCGGTGCGCCCGTCTGCACCTGCGACAGGGCGCGCCGGCCGAGCCGGCGGAGCGTCAGCACTTCGAGGAAGTCGACGATGCTCAGCGCTGCCACGACCAGGAAGCCGAGCGCGAACATCGTGGCGTACACGGCGATGAGCGTCTGGCCCCGGGAGAGCGCGATGGGGACGAGGCCGAGCGCTATGAGACCCGCCGCGCCGTCGATCAACGCGCGCGGATCTCCCACGCGCACGTAGGCCTGATCCCTCCACTCCTGGCCTCGCTGCACGATGCGGTGCTTGGGCGTTCGCACGAAGACTCCGCCCGGCCGCACCGAACGGCTCAGCGCGATAAGCGTGTTCAAGGACATCCCCGCGCCGACCACCTGGCAGAGGAGCGACGGAATGCCAGACCACCACTTCCGGCCGCGCCTGGTCTGCGCCGCCATGAAGCCCACCCACGGCGCGATGCCGACGAGGATCGCGATCGCGGACGAGTCGGACAGGTACCACGGCAGGCGCAGGCCCGCGGCGCCGAACGCCAGCAGTACCAGTGGGTAGCACGCGAGCTGGACGAGCATCACGGGCCCCACGCCGTAGGCGAGCAGGTGCACCGCGGCCTGGAACTTGACGGCTGCGCGGCTCCGGCTGCGCAACACCGGACCCAACAGCCGGAACGCGGTCTGAAAGCTGCCCGTCGCCCAGCGCGATTGCTGGCGCCGGTAGGCATCGATCGAGACGGGCAGCTCTTCCGGCACGACGAGGTCTTCGACGTACGCGGCCTTCCATCCGCGCAGCTGCGCCCGGTAGCTCAGGTCCAGGTCCTCGGTCAGGGTCCGCGCGCTCCATCCGCCCGCATCCTCGATCGCGGTCCGCCTCCATACGCCCGCGGTTCCGGTGAAGTTGGTGAAAAAGCCTCCGGTGGAACGCACGGCCTGTTCGACCAGGAAGTGAAAGTCGATCGCCATCGCCTGCAGGCGAGTGAACAGCGAATAACCCTCGTCGAGGTGACCCCATCGCGCCTGTGCAAAGGCGACGGAGGGGTCGTCGAAGGCGCCCATGATCCGGCGCAGAAAATCAGGCGGCGGCACGAAGTCGGCGTCGAAGATTGCGATGTATGGCGTATGCGTCTCCGTGAGTCCGGAGGCCAGCGCGCCCGCTTTGAAGCCGGCTCGGGAACCGCGTCGCACATGGGTGATGTGGATTTGCTTTCGGCGCCAGTGCGCCGCACGCTTGGCGATGATCTGTGTCGTCTCGTCATCCGAGTCGTCGAGAACCTGGACTTCGAAGCGGCCGTGCGGCCAGTCCATTGCGCAGACCGCGTCGATGACGCGCTCCGCGACGTATCGCTCATTGAAGATGGGGATCTGGACGCATACGTCAGGTTCGTCGGTCACGATCGGGCGGATCAGGGCTGACTTTTTGAGTCGCACCGCGCGAAGGGTCAGGTAAAGGAGGTTCAGGCCAAACACGAAGAGCAGGACGCTGGTGGTCGCCAGGACCGCGACGGCGATGAAACCGATCAATTGGAATCGAACAACGTATAGGGCCGCATGGTGGCGCGGACGAATGCCACCCGCGCCAGCGCGTCCGGCCGGTTGCGTCGAGTCCATTGCATGTAGTGCCACGCAGACTCGCCCAACATCCGCGCGGGCCAATCGAGGGCGGACGGGTAAAGCCTCTTCGGAACGCGACGTCGCGGGGGATCGATCAGAAGTGGCGCAGGCCTCTGTGCGAGCTGCGGAAAGTGGTCGAGCAGGATTGGATTGGCGTTGATCACGCCACGGATGGCGTCGAGGCCGAAGACAGGTTCGCCGATGAGGAGCTCGAATGCCATGTCCTCGTCCTGTCGCACGAGCGGCAGGCACTGAGACCGCTCGAGGATGAGGTTGGCGGTCATCAGGCGTGGGGCGATCGGACGGCGGGTCAGGTCGTCCACCGGCTTGTGCCGATGCCTGAGCGCGTGCAGGACGCCGAGGACGTTCACGATCACGTACGCGAGGTGGCGGTGGGCGTCATCGACGATCAGGTTCAGGTCGACGTCGTCGGACTCACGAAAGCCGCCGCTCGCCAGCGACCCCGCGATCGAAACGCTGGTGATGAACGGCGCAACCGATACCAGAGTGCGAATGAAATCGACGGTGAGGCCGATATAGGCGCCTGAATCTCTGTTGTGCGTCAGAGAGCGACCGCGGATCGCAGGCGCACGATCGATGGCGGCCCGCTCGACGACGAGATCCTCGGCGATCGCCAGCTCGGGGTCGGCGGCGATCGCCCACCGGACGTCGGCTTCCGCGACTGGCCCGCCAAGACACAGCTCCGCGAGCCGCCCGGGCGGAACGGCATACCCACGCCGGTCGAGCAGCGCGATCGTGCGCCGAACGCGCTCCCCGACAGGGCGCGCGGCCACCGCCGCGTAGCCGACGCTCACGGGGTGGGATACGGGTTTGGGTTACGTGCCATCATCGAATCGCAGATCAACACGCGGAGGAGGCCAGATGACCGCCGACGGACACTTCGAGGTCCCCCAGCCGACGAACGAGCCGGTCCGTTCCTACGCACCATCTGACCCGCACCGCACGAGCCTCAAGTCTCGCTTGGCCGAGCTCACCGACGCAAGGACCGAGGTTCCCATGCTGATCGGCGGCGAGCGGCGCTGGGGCGCGTCGAGAGCCGACATCCGAGCGCCGCACCGGCACGAGCTTGCCGTCGCCGAGTACGCGGTCGGCGGGGCAAAGGATATCGACGACGCGATCAAGGCGGCCCTCGGAGCCCGCAGGATGTGGGCGGCCACCGCCTTTCACGAGCGAGCGGCGGTTCTGCTCCGTGCGGCGTCGCTGCTGGCCGGTCCGTGGCGCGACACCATCAACGCCGCAACGATGCTCGGCCAGTCGAAGACTGTGCATCAGGCGGAGATTGACGCCGCGTGCGAGACGATCGACTTCTGGCGCTACAACGCCTTCTTCGGTGACCAGCTGCTCCGCAACCAGCCGTACAACGACGGCAGCGCTTGGAACCGCCTCGAGTACCGCCCGCTCGAGGGCTTCATCTTTGCCGTCAGCCCGTTCAACTTCACATCCATCGCGGGCAACCTTCCGACCGCGCCGATGCTCATGGGCAACACCGTGATTTTCAAGCCGGCGACCCAGACCCTGCTCGTCAGCCACTTCCTGATGGAGGTTCTCATCGAGGCCGGCATGCCGCCCGGGGTGATCAACATGGTCAGCGGCAGCGCCGCCGAGATCTCGAGCAAGGTGCTAAACCACCCCGAGCTCGCCGGGATCCACTTCACCGGCTCGACCGAAGTGTTCCACGGAATGTGGCGAGAGGTCGGACAGAACATCGACCGCTACCGGACATATCCGCGGCTCGTGGGCGAGACCGGTGGAAAGGATTTCGTCGTTGCGCATGACTCGGCCGACACCGATGCGCTCCGCACAGCCCTGATCCGCGGCGCCTTCGAATATCAGGGCCAGAAGTGTTCTGCCGCATCGCGCGCCTACATTCCACAGTCGATGTGGAAGGAGATGAAGCCCGAGCTGGTCGATCTGGTGGAGGCGATTCCACAGGGTGACGTCGCCGACTTCCGCAACTTCATGGGCGCGGTGATCGACGGTCGTGCGTACGCGAACCACATGAGCGCCATCGAATATGCCCGCAAGACCGACACTGCGAAGGTCGTTGCGGGCGGCAAGGGCGATGACAAGGTGGGATGGTTCATCCGGCCGACGGTCATCGAGACGACGGACCCGGATTTCAAGCTGCTGCGCGAGGAGCTGTTCGGTCCGATCCTCACCGTCTATCCGTACGCGGACGGGAAATTCGAGGAGACGCTGGACCTCTGTGACCGGACCAGCCCTTACGGGTTGACCGGGGCGGTGTTCGCCCGCGACAGGCAGGCCATCCGCAAGGCATCGGAGAAGCTGGTCAACGCCGCCGGCAACTTCTACATCAACGACAAGCCGACCGGCGCGGTGGTCGGGCTCCAGCCGTTCGGGGGCGCCCGGGCCTCGGGGACCAACGACAAGGCGGGGTCATTTCTCAACCTCATCCGCTGGGTGAGCCCCCGCGTGATCAAGGAGACCTACGCGCCGCCCACGGAGCACCGCTATCCGTTCATGGAAGACGACCACGAGCGAGGGGCGCTCTAAGACCGTTCGGTTCGAGGTCGATGGGGCGGTCGTCACCGTCACCATCGAGCGCCCGCAGGTCCGGAACGCGGTCGACGCCGGGACGGCGGCGGCGCTGGCCGAGAGCTTCCGCCGCTTCGACGCCGATGACAGCCTGTCGGTCGCGATCCTCACAGGGGCGGGCGGCAACTTCTGTGCGGGCTTTGACCTGAAGGCGCTCGCGGCCGGCGCGGGCAACAGGTTGAGCGAAACGGGTGAGGGTCCGATGGGCCCGACGCGGATGATGCTGGGCAAGCCGGTGATCGCGGCGATCGAGGGCTACGCCGTCGCCGGTGGGTTGGAGCTTGCGCTGTGGTGCGACCTCAGGGTGGCCGCGCGTGGCGCGACGCTGGGCGTCTTCAATCGCCGGTTTGGCGTGCCCCTGATCGACCTGGGCACGGTGCGCCTGCCCCGCCTCGTCGGGCACGGTCGGGCCCTCGACCTGATCCTTACTGGCCGCCCCGTGCCGGCCGAGGAAGCGCTGCAAATCGGTCTCATCGAGCGGTTGGTCGAGCCCGGCCGCGCGCTTCCCGAGGCGCAAGAGCTCGGCCGGCAGATCGCTGGAATGCCCCAGGCCGGGCTGCGCGCCGACCGGCTAAGCGCAGTGAACCAGTGGTCGCTCAGCTGGGGGGAGGCGATGCGCCAGGAGCACCGGGGTGGGATCGAAGTCATCGCCTCGGGCGAAGCTCAAGAGGGCGCGCGTCGATTTGCCGAAGGGTCAGGACGTCACGGGAAGTGAAAGCCACGACAGAGAGCAGCGCAACCGCGCCCAGCTCCGCCGCGATCACCGGGACAGGGCCCCAGATGGGTTCGCCTTCCACGGCCACCACGCCGGCCAGGAGGTAGATCCAGGTCCACGCCGGCGCGTTCGCGCGCAGGCAGAGCCAAGCGGCGAGGCCCAGCATGGCGAGGTCGTCGAGATGAACGTACGGGGTGGCGAGCATGCCACCGACGAGCGCACAGACGTAAATCCACTCGATGCCGCGGCGGCGCAGGCGGTATGCGAGCGCCAGGGTCCAGATCCCGATGGCCACCTGGAGCGGACGTGCGCCATCGCCGAGCAAGTAGGCGAGCGTGAGCTCACGGTTCACCGGCACGCTTGCGGCGAAGCTGAGGCGCGCCTGGTACGCGCCGAGGCCGTCGCTGCCCAGCGCGATGGCCGAGGCAGCGGCAAGCACACCCAGCGCGATCACGCTGCCGAGAAATGCACGGTCATGCCGCCCTGCCAGCAGGGCAAGGGGTGCCAGGAAAGCGAGCTGCGGCTTGAGCGCGAGCAGTCCGAGCACGATGCCTGCGAGGAGCGGTCGATTCGCGCGCAGGAGCGCGTAAGAGCCGGCCACGCCTAGCGCCACGAACATTCCAGGCTGGCCGAGCTGCAAGCCGTAGATGACCGGCAGCCATCCCACCGCAGCGGCGAGGTAGATCACGCGCGCGCGACCGGCGCCAGGTGCGGCCAGGTACCACGTGCAGACCAGGGCTGCCGCGAGCAGGGTGCTCCAGATCCAGTACGCGACCGGATATGGCAGCGGCGTCAAGGGCAGGGCCGCCCAAGCCACAGGCGGTGGGCTGATGTAACGGGCAAGCTCGGCAACCTTGATCCCAGACCCGAGCAAGTCGAGCTGCGCTTGCTGGATCGAAAGGTCGTAGATCGAGGCCCAGCCGTGCGCGAGCCCGATCTTCGCGGCCACGTAATAGAAGGTGAAGTCGTTGTGGAAGTGATCCGCCGCATAGGCCGCCGCCCACTGGTACAGGTCGAAGATGGCGAAGAGGGCGGCGGCGGCCCCGCCGGCGGCAGCGCCGAGGTTCCGCCACCGTGTCGACGCCCTAACCACGCGCGGAGGTTACCTTTTGTAGCGGTGGTTTCTACCGGATTCGAGACACGAACGGTCGAGCTGCGTGATGGCACGAAGGTGCACCTGCGTCCGATCGTTCCCGAGGACGAGCCGCTGCTCCACGAGGCGGTGGCCTCGATGTCGGAGAGGACCGTCTACTTCAGGTTCTTCTCGCCCATCAAGCGGATGTCCGACGCGCTGGCGCACCGGCTCGCGGTTGTCGATTACCACGATCGCTTCGCCCTCGTGGCGACCACCCACAGGCCCAATGGAAGGGAGCGCATCGTCGGGGTCGCACGATATGACCGCGCCCGCGACACCGATGTGGCGGAGGTCGCCCTCGCCGTGATCGATGAGTTTCAGCGCCGCGGCTTGGGCAGCATGCTTCTGGGAGAGCTCGCGCGCGTGGCGAAAAAGCACGGCATCCAGAGCTTCCAGCTCATCGTCCTTCCCGAGAATCGCGAGATGCTCGGCCTCCTGCGCAAGATGGGCTGGATCCACCAGGCGAGACTGAGTGGCGGCGTCTACGAGATATCGTTCGACGTGCCCTCGTGATCGACACCCAGCTCCTTGCTTTCGCGGGAGTGTCCCTCTTGCTTGCCGTGACGCCTGGGCCTGACATGGCGGTGGTGACCAAGAATGCGCTCGCGCACGGCCGAAGAGGAGTCGTCCTCACCACCAGCGGTATCGCACTCGCGCTGGTGATCTGGGTCACCGCGACCGCGGTCGGCCTCTCCGCGCTGCTGCGAGCTTCGAGTGAGGTGCTGTTCGCGCTCAAGCTGGCCGGCGCGTGCTATCTGGCGTATCTCGGGATACAGACGCTGCTCGCATCGCGTTCGCGGCCAGCCGATCTTCTTGCGGGGATCCCGCCCGCGGCTCCTGCCCACGCTGTGTTCAGGCAGGGATTTCTTTCCGCGATCAGCAACCCGAAGCTCGGCGTGTTCTTCGTCACGTTCCTTCCGCAGTTCGTGCTGCCAGGCCAGTCGGTGCTGCCGCGACTGCTGGTGCTGGGCGTTACCTTCGCCGTGATCGGGTGGATCTGGATGAACGTTTACGGGCTTTTCGTGACGCGGCTCCGCAGCGTGATCACCGAGCCGCGCGTTCGGCAGTGGATGCAGCGAGTGACCGCGGTCGTGCTGCTCGGATTCGGCGCGCGATTGGCGCTCGAGAGAATCTAGGCCCAGCCGAACTCCGTGCAGAGATAGTCGAACGCCTGGCCCTCTGGCATCCCGTAAGGGAAGTTCTTCGGGTCGGCCGGTCCGAGCGCGAAGATCGCCACCGTCACTCCCCCGTGACTGGCCACGATGACCGCGAAACGGACTTTGGCCGCGGTCTGCGATGAGCCGACCAGGTTCGCGGCATAGACCTCGCCCACCCCGTCCTGGTTGCCGATATGCGCTCCTTTCAAGGTCCCCACCAGCGTGACGTCTTGCCATTGGGAAGTCGGAAGGCTCGAAACGGTCGAGCGCAGAATCTGATCGGGGTTGCCACCGGTGGAACCGGTGACCTGGACCTGGCCGAGCTTCGTGCCGAGCGTGATGCCGTGGGCGTCCTGCGTCCGGACGGTCCACTGGGAGAAATAGTTGACCTGGAACCTGTACGCCGAGCTCACGTAAGTCGCTTCAGCAGGCAGTGGCGTGACGAATTTCGGAGAGCAGTTCGACGTGCACGGCGTGTGGTTGCCCCCGACGAATTGCGAGATCGCGATACCACCGACGACGACAGCGACGACGATCAAGATCAGCACGAGTCCGCCGGCGATCAGGGCGGGCGCCAGCTTGTACTGGCGGGCGGTGGGATACGCCGCCCGGGGCGCCAGCGGGTAGCCGTAGAACGGCTGCGTGGCGGCCGCCTGCATCAGCACCGGCGTCCCGCACCGGCCGCAGAACGTTGCGTTGGGGGGAAGTGGTGCACCGCACCGCCCGCAGTAGCGCAGCGGTGCCTGCGATGCGATCACGCGCCACCGACCAGTCTGGGTCGGCCCTGCTTCGACGCCGCCGCTCGGGCCGCGCCGCAGGCTGGGCAGAACGCCATCGTCGGCACGATCCGATGGCACTCCGGACATGGCGCATCTGGTCCGATCTCGTGCTCGGCGCCTTCTGCCAGCAGCGCCTCATGGATGACCAGGCGCAGGTAGAGAAGGAGCCCGGCCGTGGCCACCCCCAGGATCGCCACGTCGAAGATGAGGTCCTGTATCACGAACGTGACCATCCCGAGCAGGACCTGAACGCCAAACGCGACAACCAGCGCCGCCGTCACTGAAGACCGCCGCGGCCGGCCGCTCCGACGCCGGTCGTAGCGGCGCAGCCACGCCGCCGCGGCCACCAGCCCGCTGGTGCAGGCGTTGATCAGCATCACCAGCAGTCCCGCACGCGTGAGCCGCACCGCCCAATCGAGCGTCGAACCGGCGCCGACGAGAGGTCCGGTGAGCAGCGGCCAGAAGCGGGTCAAGGCGCTGGCCAGCGTGAAACCGAGGGCCGAAGCGGCGCCAAAGCTCAACCCGTCAAGCGGTTCCCGAAAGCGCTCGCGGAACATATAGAGGAAGAGGGGGCCCGCCAGCATGAGTGCCTGCGCTGCCACCGGGATGACGATGCCGGCCAGCACAAACGCCGTTGCCCGATCGCCGGTGATGAGCAGCTGCTCCAGCGATTCGCCGGAGAGCCTCGTGAATGCGATGCCCAGCGCTGCGCCGATCACCATCGTGGCGCCGATCACCAGCCACGGCTCGGACTCGTAGACCTCGACCTCGTAGAGATAAATGAGATAAAGGACGGGCACGACGAGAACCGCCGCCACGGTGGCAAGTGCAAAGAGGTGTAACGCGGCGAGCACGGCGACGAGCGCCGCGCCCGCGAGCAACGCCAGGCGAAACGAGGCGCCGCGACGATGCGGCAGGTGCGGCAAGAGGGTGCTTATGATCGCGAGCTGAACCACGCGCTCGTTGGGCACCGCCGCGAAGGCATGGCTCCGGCGCCTGTTGTTCATCGTCAGATGCGCGCCGCAGTGGCCGCAGAACTCACCGGCCGGCACGATCGAACCGCAGTGCGGACACGTCTCGAGCGGCGGCCGCTCGAACGGTCGCGCGCCTGTTTCACCCGCGCGCCTGCCCGGGCTCTGTCTTCGCTCCGGCCCGCGCTGCTTCATCCCCCACCCTTGATGTAGCGCACCCATGCCGCGTCGAGCGCGCCCGCGTCCATGCTGCCCCAGCCCGTGGCGAAGTCCCAACCGGTCCCAGCGTCGTAGAAGAGGTTGTTCCCGGACGTCACGTCGTGGAAGGGTTTCGGGCTGAGCCGCGAAGAGTTCTCGCCCATCCAGTAAAGCGCCGGGTTGGCGAAACCAATCTCGTGCAGGCCTTTTTGCTTCAGGTCCTGGTTGATCAACGCGGCCGTGCCGGCCCACAGAGGCGTTGCCGCCGACGTTCCACCGACCTGCTCGTCCCGGCCGCCGAAGATGATGTGAAACCCCGTCAGCGGGTCGGCATCTGCGGAGACGTCGGGGACCTGGCGCTGCCCGTGCGCGCCCGGCTGACCCTCGCTCTTCTGGTAGTTCGGCATGGCGTAAAACTGGCTCGCACCCCCGCCCCCGCCGCTCTGGTCGAGGGGGCTGCCCCATGCGTACTCCTTGAAATACACGCCTTGTTGAGACTCGAAGACGGTGGTGCCGCCGACGGTTGTGACCGTCGGCAGCGTCGACGGGAAGCTGCCCGCGGGATTTTGGTCGAGGCCGCACGTATACGCGCCGTTGTCTCCGCTGGCGACGAAATGCGACATGCCCAGTGCCACGGCTCGATCCTGGATCGCCGCGTAGTTGTCGCGAGCGCCGCTTGGCGTGTCGGGCTCGCAAGACCCCAGGCTCTCGGAGATGATCGAGCCAAGGTGATCCGTGACCATCTGGTCGAACGCCCGATCGCTGTGGCCGAAGTCCGGTGACGAGAAGTAGACGACCAGCTTGGCGTTGGGCGCCACCTCATGGAGGATCTCCAGGTCGAGTGCGGTCTCGCCCTGCGCCTTCTCGGGCGTACCCCAGTTCGAGTCGCGCTTCAGGGTGAGCACCGATTCGAACGCGGGAAGCCCGAACTTCGCGGCGAACTTGTCCAGGTCGGTCATGTTCGGCAGGTCGTCGATCTCGGGCAGCATGATCGTCTGTCCGGTGCCGTCGAGACCGGCGTCGCGAAGCGGCTTGAGGTTGTAGTAGCTCAACACATCGACGGGGACGAGGCCGCCGGGGCGGACGGCGTAGCCGTGGTCACGGCGGTAGCTGTCCAGGCCGCTGACCGCGGCGGCGGCGGCGGCGATCGTCGCCGGGAGACGTGGCTGATCGAGCGTGGCGTAAAAGATCATGCCGTCGGACATCCGGTAGTTTTCGATGTCCACGCCGAGCAGCTGGGAGGCAGCTGGTGCGGGGCCGTCGGCGGCGATGAGGCTCGATGGTGGCCGCCAGACCGCGCGCAGACCGGCGGTCTCCAGCGTCGCCATGGCTCTCTGGACTAGAACCGGTTCGGGTCCGAATCGGGCTGCGTACTCGGATGCGGATACCGTCTTCCCAGATGTGAGAAGTGCATCGAGCTGGCCCTGGTTGCGGACCTTGAGGCCGAAGCTGAGAAAAATGGTCGTGGACGAGTCGGCGGCTCCAAGGCGAGTTGACCGGCTGATCGCCTGAGCCAAAGTAGGAGGGGGCTTCTCCAGACCCCTCCCCACTTGCTGGGGAGGGCTAGGGTGGGGGGACTGGCAACCCGAAAGCGCAACAAGGCAAATCGCTGCCGCCGCTGCTGCTGGCAATTTCACGGGAAGGTAGCTTCCCAGACCTCGGCTTCGAACATCACCGCAAAGCCAAGCTTTCCGTACACGTCGTACGCCCGCATCGGGCTCAATCCGTCGACATACAACGACGCGTGACGCGCGCCGGCGCGGCGGAGACGGTGGAGCGATTCAGCCACCAACCATCCGGCAAGACCACGCCGCCTGTGCTCCGGCACCGTGCCGACCGAGCTCACGAGCCCGACCGGCTGGGGCCGCGTGTCGCCGGGATAAGCCTCGATCTCGGCCAGCGTCATCGCGGCGGGTGCGCCGCCCTCCGATGTCACCGCCATCAGGCTCAGCTCGCGCAGCTTGCCGGCGAGGATCTCGCCCTCGGCCCGGGGCACGAAGCGCCAATGGTCCACGAACGTCCGGTTGAACATCTCCGACCAGCGGCCGGGCGGCACAGAAGTTCCGTCGATCATCCGGTAGCCGGGCACCGGCGCCACGTCCGGCAGTCGGTCTTCCACGCTGCGGTCCATTCGCCACCATGGGCGGACCACTTTCAAGCCCGAGTCCGCGAGGCCGTCACCGCGGCCCTTGGCGACGGTGGTCTGGACGATGCTCGCGCCGGCCGCGCGCGCGAACTGCACGCCCCAGCGCACCATGTCGCGATACCTGTCGCCGTGACCCGCCGCATACACGGTCGCGATCAAGCCGTCGGTCGAAGGCCGGCTCATCACGAGTACGGAGCCTGCGATCCGGTCGCCAACTTCGATGACTCGCGACTTGGTCTCCCAATCGAAACGCGCCAGCACGCGCCGTAAGAAGCCTTCGCTCGGCACGATGTCCTGGCGACCTTCGACCACCTCGCTGCGCATGAGCTCGATCAGCCCGGGCAGGTCCGCCTCGCGTCCGGACCTCATGCCGTGACGCGTGTCACAACCTCATGCACTTCAGGAATCTCTCGGCGGATGGTCTCCTCGAGCTGGCTCTCGATCTCGTGCGCGTGCTCGAGGCTGATTTCGCCGGAGACCTCGGCCACGACGTGGGCATAGATGCGATTGTTTCGGTCGCTGAGCTCGAGGTCGAGGCAGCGCCGCACCTCCGGATGAGCTTCAACGATCTCGCGCATGCGAGCCGCGAGCTGGGCCCGGCGGCTCGTCACGTCTTCACCGGGCACGACTTCCGGCTCCATGGGCTCGAGGTGGATGTCGATGCGCGTCACCTCGGGGAGCTCCGCGCGAATCGACCGCTCCAGCCGGCGGCTGGTGCCGGACGCGGTGGCCAGGGTCTGGTCGCCCGGCAGCTTCGCATGCATGGTGAGGTGCAGCGACCCGTCGGCCTCGCGCTCCACCGTCACGTTGTGTAGGTCGCGAACACCTCCGTTTCGCGCCGCAGCGGCGTGGATGCGCTCCACGATGTCGCTTTGCTGAGCCTGACCTTCCACCGCGACGGCCAGGTCGAGTCCCGGCAGCACCGAGCGGGCGTGCATCTTCACAGCGTCCACCAGCGCGCCGGCCGCCTCGACGGAGAGCATGCGACCGGTGGCGATGCTGGCGTCGCCGATCATGGTGGGTCCAGACCTTCGCACCCGCACTGACCGCACCTCGCGCACGCCGTCGACGTCGCGAATCGCATCGCGCAGCTGCTTTTCGGCGCCGGCCGGCGCGCGGTCGATCAGGATGTCGCCCGAGCGCCACGCCAGCTGTCCCGCCGCGCGCGCGACGATCCCCGCGACCAGCAGCGCCGCCACCGAGTCGGCCCAGGTGAAACCAATCCGCACTCCGATGAGGCCGGCGATCACGCCCAGCGTGGCCAGCACGTCGGAGAGCCGGTTGGTGGCGTCGGCGAGCATGGCTTCGCTGGAGGCGAGGCGGCCGACGCGCCGCAGGACGCCGGCCCGCCCGGCTTCGATCACGAGCGTGACGATGAGCAACCCGAACGCATAGCCGGCGGGATTGACGGCGGAGCCACCCTCGACGAGCCGGCGGATCGCTTCGAAGGCGATGAACGCAGCGGTGACCAGCAGCAGGATGCCCTCGGCGAACGCGGCCAGGTTTTCGGTCCGGCCATGCCCATAGGGGTGCTCGGTGTCGGCAGGCTTGTGGGACGTGCGGACCGCGGCCAACGTGAATCCGCTGGCCGCCAGGTCGAGGAAAGAGTGCGCGGCCTCACTCAGGATGCCGAGGCTCCCGGTGAGGACACCGACCACGAGCTTGGCGACGACGAGCGCCACGCCGATGGCGAGGGAGCCCAAAGCGACGAGCTCTGGACGCCGTTCCACCCTTCTCACGGCTCCACTTTAAGGGGACGTTTAGCGCCCCCCGCGACGAGCGCGCTCTTCTTTATCTCAGCCTGGACGCGGACTCAAAAAGCTGATCCTCGGTGCCGAGGGCGATGACAAGGTCGCCCTCCTCGAGCCTTGCGCTCGCCGGTGGATTGACATTCACCGTCCCATCGGTCTTGCGCACCGCCAGCACCCTCGCCGCGCTGGGCGCCAGCAGTCCGGCCTCCTCGAGCGTGCTGCCGATCGCTTTGCTCGCCGGCGTCATGACCATCTCTTCGACGCCGATCCCGGCCTCGCCGTGGTGCAGCGTGTCGAGCAGGTCGACCATCGCCGGCCGGATGGCGAGCTCGGCCATGCGGTGCCCGGCCATGACGTAAGGCGAGATCGTGCGCGTGGCTCCGGCCAGCTCGAGGCGCCGGATGGAGTCGGGCCGTCCGGCCCGGGCGACGATGTAGAGCTTGGGGTTGAAGGCGCGCGCGGCGAGCACGATGTAAACCGCGCGCTCGTCTGAGTCGACCGCGGAGACGAGTCCACGCGCGCGCTCGATCCCGGCTTGCAGGAGCACGTCCTCCTTCGACGCGTCGCCTTCGATGTGGAGCCTGCCTTCGGCGCGAATCCGCTCCAGCGCCTCCTCCGTCTGATCAATCACGACGAAAGGGACTTTGTGTTCTTCGAACTCCGCCACGATCTGCGTGCCGATTCGGCCGTAGCCACAGATGATGAAGTGGTCGCGTAAATGTTTGAGATCTCGTTGCAACTGTCGCTCTCTCCGGTACCTGCCGAATGCATTGTCCGCCAGCGTCTCAGCGAAAACACCAAAGCCGTAAAGCATCGTCGCCACGCCGATCACGATCAGGCCGGACGTGAACAGCCGTCCCGCCGGGCCCTGCGGATGAACCTCCGTGTACCCGACGGTGCTGATCGTGATGATGACCATGTAGAACGAGTCGAGCAGGTCCCAGCCGTTGATCAGCCTGTAACCGATGATCCCGACCACGATCACGATGCCGAGCAGCACCGCCGGGAGTCGAAAACGGCGGAGCGGGTGCTCCATTTTCATGGGTCGAGCAGTCAGCCGCCCCCGCCTGGACCCTCTAGACCTGGCCTGGTCATCTTGCCGAGGTCGAGGACCTTGTTCAGCTCCTTTTCACCGACGCCTCGCGCGCGGGCCAGCTGGCGGATCGATCGCCCGGTCCGCATCGACTCCTTGGCCAGCTTCGCAGCCTCGTCGTACCCGATTACGGGGTTGAGCGCAGTGGCGAGCATCGGACTTCGCTCGACCAGCTCGGGTCCGCGGTCGGTCGCCTGCAGGCCTTCGACGCAGCGTTCGGAGAAATTGCTCGTCGCCGCGGCGAGCAGTGTGATCGACTCGAGAATGGCCTGCGCCGCGACCGGCATCATCACATTGAGCTCGAACAGGCTGCCTGCCTGTCCGGCCACAACGACCGTGGTGTCGTTGCCGTAGACGCGCGCGATCACCATCAGCAGCGACTCGATGATCACAGGGTTGACCTTGCCCGGCATGATGCTGGAGCCGGGCTGCGTCTCGGGCAGCCGCAGCTCGCCGAGACCGGCGATCGGACCCGTCCCCATCAGCCGTATGTCCGAGCCGACCTTCCACAGGCTCGTCGCAATTGTCCGCAGCGCGCCGTGCGCGGCGACCACTGCATCGATCGTGGCCTGCGCGTGGAAGTGGTTGGTCGATTCCTTGACAGGCACGCCGCTCGCTTTCGCGAGGCGAGCCGCCGCGATGCGCGCGTACTGAGGGTGCGTATTGATGCCGGTGCCTACCGCGGTGCCGCCGAGTGGCACCCGCGCCAGCTCGTCGACCGCGCCACCAGCGCGGCGGATCGACTCCTCGACCTGGCCCGCGTAGCCCTTGAATTCCTGGCCGAGGCGGATCGGAGTGGCGTCCTGGAGATGTGTGCGCCCGGTCTTGACCACCGGCCAGAACTCCTTGCTTTTCGCTTCGAGCGCGCCCTGCAGACGTTCCAGCGCGGGGATGAGCTCGTCCTGGATCGCCATCGCGGCGGCGAGCTGGATCGCGGTCGGGATGACGTCGTTCGATGATTGGCCGAGGTTGACGTGGTCGTTGGGATGGACCAGCTTGGAGCCGCGCTCGCCGCCGAGGATCTCAGTGGCCCGGTTTGCGATGACCTCATTGGCGTTCGTGTTAGTCGACGTGCCCGAACCCGTCTGGTAGACGTCGATCGGAAACTGATCGTCGAGCTTCCCATCGATTACTTCCTGGGCCGCCGCCGCGACCGCGCGGGCGCGCCTCCGTGGCAGGAGGCCCAGCTCCCGGTTCGTCTGCGCTGCCGCACGCTTGACCATCCCCAGGGCGCGGATGAAACGGCGTGGCATCGGCCGGCCGGAGATGGGGAAGTTGATGACCGCACGCTGGGTCGAGGCGCCGTAATAGGCGTCGGCTGGGACCTGCATCTCGCCCATCGAGTCGCGCTCGATACGAGTGCGTTTCGCCACGCCGTGATTCTAGAGTTCCAAATGAATGCGTCTCGCCGCGCTGGACATCGGGTCGAATACGGTCCATGTCTTGGTCGCCGACGTCGTGAGGGGCCGGCTCGAGGAGGTGGCCCACTACGTCGAGATGCCGGAGCTCGGTCCCCAGGTCGCCCGCAGCGGAGCTATCGGCAGCCGCGCCAGCATCGCTCTCCGCGCGCTGCGGAAGGTCTGCGGGCAGGCCCGCTCACATGGCTACGACCACCTCATCGCGTGCGCCACCCAGGCCGTGCGTCAGGCATCCGACGGACGGGCCTTCGTCCGCCAGGCCAGCTCGGCGATCGGGGTGCCGGTCCGGATCATTTCCTCGAAGCGCGAGGCCGAGCTCAGCTTTCTCGGCGCGGCGAGCCGCCACGCCACCCGCCGCGAGTGGGCGCTGGTCGACCTCGGCGGCGCCTCCACTGAGGTCGTCATCGCGAGAGGCGAGAAGATGCTGCGATCCGCCGGCCTCGCGATCGGCTCCGGGGTGCTGGCCGCGACGTACCTCTCAGATCCGCCCAGACCCCAGGAGCGCGCCCGCCTGCGCAGGGCAGCCCTCCGTGAGCTGGCCCGGGCACCGGATGGGGACGTGGAGCGGCTGGTCGCCACGGGCGGCACGGCCTCGAACCTGCCCGGGTTGCTGGCCCGGCGCAACCCGCCGCCGGTCCTGACGACCGCCGACCTGCTGACCTGCGAGTCTCGCCTCGACGGACATCGGGCAAGCCACCTGGCGACCCTGTACAGCATGCCGGTGAACCGGATCAAGGCGCTACGGGCGGGCGTGGAGGCCCTGCTCCTCCTCCTCGACTGGTACGGCCTGGCGCTGCTTCACGTCAGCCACGAGGGTGTGCGCCACGGGATGCTGCTGGCCTACGTGGAACGTGGAGAGAACTGGTGGCGGGACCCACCCCACGAAATCACGTGATTTCGTTGGGACCCCTGAGGCGATGGGTAGAGTGAATTCATGGAGCGTGTGAACCGCCGGGGCGCCGCCCTCAGGACGGCGCTGGCGCTGACCTGCCTCATCCTGCTGGTCGAGTTCGCTGGGGGGCTGGTCTCGCACTCCCTGGCGCTCCTGTCGGACGCCGGCCATGTCCTGACGGACGTCTTTGCCCTCGGCCTGGCCTGGTTCGCCGTCGAACAGTCGAAACGCCCCGCTGACCGTCGCCGCAGCTACGGCTACCAGCGCGTGAGCATCCTGGCCGCCCTGGTCAACTCGGTGACCTTGATCGTGATCGTGATCGCCATCGCTTACGAGGCCGTGCGCCGTCTGGCCAGCCCGGAGCCTGTGCAAGGGTGGGTGGTGATCGCCACGGCGACGATCGGCCTGGCCATCAACTCGTACGTCATCTTCGGGCTGCGCGGAGAAACGAGGAGCCTGAACATGCGAGCGGCACTTCTGCACGCAGCGGGCGATATTGGCGCCTCGGTCGGGGTCGTCATCGCAGGTGCCGTGATCCTGCTGACCGGCTGGCTCTATATCGACCCGATCCTCTCGCTCGGCATAGCCGCCTTGATTGCCTTCGGAGCCTGGAGGATCGTGCGGGAAACCGTCAACTTGCTCCTGGAGGGGACGCCGCCCGACATCGACCTGTCCGCGGTGACCGACGAGATCACGCATACGTCCAGGGTCGTGAGCCTCCATGACCTGCACGTCTGGGCGTTGTCCTCGGAAGATACAGCCCTCAGCGTCCATGTAGTGGTCGGGGACTGTCCGCTGGGCGACGCCGAGCATCTGGTCCGCGACCTGGAGCAGCGCCTATGCGGGCACTTTGCGATCGGGCATACCACGATCCAGGTCGAGAGCTGCCACCCCTGCGGCGAGATCCATCACGGCGCGGGCGAGCACAACCACCCGCACGAACATTTGACCTTTACTTCTGGGGAACCAGCGCCTCCTCGCGCTGCAAGATCCTCCGCGCCACCGCGATAGCCGAGGCGTACGTCGAGTCCATCCCGCGATAGCTGAGGCCGCGCGCTCCGAGCGTGCGCGCCTGGGTGTACGGGGTGTCTGACGCGTAGTGGACGATGCCGAGGTCGAAGTGTGCCTGTGCCATGTTGACGCTCTCATTGACGGGGTAGCGATCTGGCTGGCCGATCTCGTAGCAAGCGTCGAGGTAGGGCCCCGCCTCCATCTCGACCACCGTGTAGCGTCCCTGGTAGTAGAAGTCGAGGTAGTCGCGGTTCTGCAGGAAAGTCCCGCGCACCGTCACCGCACGCTGGTTGTCCAGCGCTGATCCGTAGACAAGGTTGGGCTGCACGTCGCTTGCGGTAAAACAGTTGTCCAGCCAATACGTGTTGCCGGAGTGCTCGTTGTAGACCGCGTTTGGGATCATCACGTCTCCGACGTCGGCGTTGAGGGTGGCCGCCTTGCCGAGCACGTACACGCCGGCGACCCATGCGGCCTGCTCCGCGACCTGACGCAGGATGTGATACGCGGCTTCACCGAGCGGGTAGTCCACGTTGAGAATGCAGGCGTCCGACTCGCGCAGCTTTCCCTCGTCGACGGCGCCGACTCGCGGGTCAATCGCGGAGGCATCCAGCTTGGACAGCATGAATACCTGCGCCGCCGAGTCGACGCCGGTGCCGACGGCTGGAATGTGGCGGACGCCATTCGCCGCCTCCAGCTCCGCGCGCCACTTGCGCAGCCGCTCGCGCTCGGGGTGCACGTCGAAGACCTGGCGGGCTCCGTAGTAGAGCCAGTTCTGGCGTGATGCCCGGCTGTGCCCGGCCTCGAGCTTGCGCCTTTCGGAGTCGAGGTCTCGGTCCGACTTGCCGATCCAGTCGACGATCTCGTTCTCGATCCGTCGGGCCACGCCGGTCAGCACGTTGACCAGGCTGTGCGCGTTGGACGAGACGAAGTAGACCGGCGCGTCGCGCGCGCCCAGGTCGTCCATCGCCGCCGCGATAGGCAGCCACCAGCGGCTCGCGTTGCGCGCAAACCCGAGGTGACTGCCGCCGATGAGGCGAAGGACGACGCGGCACTCTTCGCGCTTTATGACGGCGAGGTTGGCGTCGAAGCCGTCGCCCCATGCGTCGTGCAGGCGCCGCCAGTCGTCCTGGGTGGCGCCTGCGGCATGCCTGGCCTCGTCCTCCGAAAGATCGACATCCTGCAACAGCCGGTGCAGCTTGTTCCACTCGATCTGAAACGCGACGAGGGTGGGCACGAGGTCGTCGATGTCAGAGGCGGACGCAATTAGCACCGCCAGCGTGTTCTTGCCGTCGTGGTACCAGCGCCGGCGTCGGGCGGGGGCCTTGACGGCCTGCCAGCCCATGATGTCCTCGCCGAGCACCGCTTTGAAGCCCTGCGGGCTCTGGCCCATGATCACCCTCCGGCAGTGGTTGATCGCGGCCGGCAGGCGCCGCACCGCATAGAGCAGCGCGCCCATGTCGGTCTGGGGCTCCGCGGCCATCGGATGCAGCACCGAGCCCATGAGGAGATGGGCCTGGACGAGCGACTCGACCTTGATGTCGCCCGAGCTCTGCAGCATGGTCGTGTACGTGCGGACGTACAGCTCGACCGCGTGCTTGCCGCTCCAGCCCGCGCTTGGCGACCCTGGGGGAGCTTCCATGGGCCGAATATAGCCCGCCGACTTACAAAACCATGAGGAAGGCGGGATCGGATGTGTGCGTAATTGAATTCATGACAAGCCTCTTGAAAGCCCGACCCCTTCGCATCGCCGGCCTCGCCTTCGGCGCGGTCGCGGTGGCCGGCGCCGCCATCGTGATCACAGCCTCGGCCTCGGGCATGACCTTCAACCTTCGGCCTTCCGGGTCGGCACCGCAGGGAGACGCCGCAGTGACCGCGGCCGGCCCTTCATCCACCGCCTGCAGCGATTTCATGAAGCACTTTGCGGTCGAGATCGGCAAGACACAGGCCCAGATCAATGCCGCCTTTCAGAAAGCCATCGCCGAAACCCTGGCCGACGAGGTGAAGAGCGGTCAGCTCACACAGGCCCAGGCCGACGCGCTTAAGAAGAAGCTCGCTAACCAGACGCCGTGCACGCTGCCGGCGGCGGGTCACAGCGGCTCGACGGCCAAGCCCGCAATCGCCGCGTACATGCAGCAGTACATTGCGGCTGCCGCTTCGGCGCTGGGGATCACCCAGGCGCAGCTCACTGCGGACCTCAAGGCCGGCCAGTCGCTCTCCCAGGTGGCGGCGGCCCAGCACGTTTCGGAAGCGGACTTCCGGACGAAGGTGATCGCGAACCTCAAGCCTGTGCTTGACCAGGCGGTGAGCAACAAGACGATCACCGCCCCCCAGGAGCAAGAGCTGCTGAACCGATTGCAGACCGGAACGCTCCCGCTTTGGAACACGCCGGCGAAAAGGGTGAAGCCGACGCCCGCAGCGTCGCCAAAAGCCTCGGCTTAATTCAACTCTTCAGGAGGCGGGGTTCCGCCGAGACGGCGCATCAGCTCCTCGAGGAGCTGGCGGGTCTCCGGGTCGGCCATCAGCCGCTCCTGCATCTGTTCGGCCGAGCGGCGGATCTCGGGGTCGGACATCAGGCGCTCGGACATCGCCTCGAACCGCGTTGTCATGTCCTTCATCGCGCTCTCCTGCGCCACCTGGATCAGGATCGGTTGGCTCGCCGCGGCTGCCACGGCCTCAGCCTGAGCGCGGACCATCTCGATCCCTTTGCAGCCCAGGCACTCGCCCTTGAGCCCGCAGTGACAGAGCTGGGGACGCAGGCGATCGAGCGCTGCGTGAAGGTCGGAAAGGTCGATGGGTCCGGCCACGCCAGCAAATCTACGAGGGTTTCGACTTCCCCGTGTACATGGCCTCGATCTGGTCGTGATAGTGCTCGGCCACCGGCTTGCGCTTGACATCCATCTTCAGCGAGAGCTCGCCCGCCTCTTCGGTGAAGTCGTGCGGAAGCAAGGTGAAGTACTTGACCGTCTCCCAATGTCCAAGCTGGGTGTTGACCTCGTCGAGCGTCGCCTGGATGGAGGACTTGAGAGCAGCCTCGTCGAGCCCCTGCTTGCGGGCGGCATCCCAGTCGGGCACCACCAGCGCGGTGATGTAGGGCTTACCCTCGCCGACGACGATGGCCCGGAGCACCAGCGGGTTGCGCTGCATCGCGTGCTCGATTGGCATCGGCGCGATGTACTTGCCGCCCGCGGTCTTGAACAGGGACTTCTTGCGGTCGGTGATCTTGAGGAAGCCGTCGCTGTCGAACTCGCCGATGTCCCCGCTGTAGACCCAGCCGTCCCTGAGCATCTCGGCCGTCTCCGCCGACTTGTTGTGGTAGCCGACCATGTTGCCAGGGCCCTTGACCAGGATCTCCCCGTCATCCGCGATCTTGATCTCCACGCCAGGAAACGGCTTTCCGACGGTCAGGAACCTGTGTTCGTAGAGGGTGTTGGAACACACCCCTGACGACGTTTCGGTCATACCCCACCCATTGAGGATCGGCACGCCTATCGACCAGAAGAACTCCTCGATCTCTCGGGCGAGTCCTGCGCCTCCGCTGATGTAGAAACGGAGCCGTCCGCCGGTGAGCCGCTTGCGCAGCGACTTCAGGACTAGCCGCTCGGCCAGCGCGTGCTGCGCGCTGAGCAGCGGTCCAGCTTGGCGAGCGTGGAATCGGCGCGACCCGGTGCGGATCGCCCAGTTGAACAACCTGCGCTGCAGCGGGCTCGCCTCTCGCACGCGAGCCATCACCGCCGCGTACATCTTTTCGTACACCCGGGGGACGCTGCACATGATGGTCGGCTGCACCTCGGCCAGCTCTTCGACGAGGTGGTCGGAGCCACGCGAGATCCACGTTTCAGCGCCGTACACGATGCCGATGAAGATTTCGTTGATCCGGCCGAAAACGTGTGCGTACGGAAGGTAAGACAGCGACACGTCCTGGTCGGTGACAGGGTGGACCTTCACCGCGGCCCGGCTGATGTCGACCAGGTTGCGGTGGGCAAGCTCGACGCCCTTGGGCACCCCGGTCGTGCCCGACGTGTAGACGATCGTGCACAGGTCGTCGGGACGGAGTCTGGCGAGGCGGGCGCCAATCTCGCCGAGCTGCGTCGGGCCCGCTTCAATCCAGGCTGGAACGTCCCGCTCGATCAGCGCAATCTGCTGCATGGGCCCGCCGACCTTGAGCTTTGCCGCTAGCTTGGAATCCGACGCGATGGCGAACGTGGCGTCGCAATCCTCTGCGATCGTCTGCGTTGTCTCCGCGGTGAGGTTGGTGTAGATGGGGACCGTGACCGCGCCGATCGCCTGAATTGCAAAGTCGCAGTAGAGCCACTCATAGCGGTTCTCCGCAAGCAGGACCACGCAGTCGCCCGCCTTCACGCCGGCGCCCACCAGCGCAGATGCGATCGACAGGACGTGGCGGATCGAGTCGCTCCAGGACTTGACCTGCCAGCTCTCGCCTTGACGGTGGTGCAGAAGCGCACGGCTTCCGTATCTCGCCGCCTGGCGGAAGAGCACGCCGACGGTCGTGCGGTCGGAGATAGTCTCAGGATCGATTTCGGGCGCTGCGGCCGGCGTGGTCCTTAGAGAGGACGTGGTGTTACTTGACCGCCTTGACCGTGAGGGTGAGAGTCCCGGCTGGCACGCCCACCGTGACCTTGTCGCCTTTCTTCTTGCCGACCAGCGCACGCCCCACAGGAGAGTCGACCGAGATTCGGCCGGCCGACGGATCGCTCTCCACGGCGCCCACGAGGTGATATGTCTCGGTCTCGCCTTCGTTGTCGACCACCTCGATCGTCGAACCAGGACCGATGACGCTCGAATGCGTGTCCCTGATGATCTGAGCGCGACCGATCATCTCCTGGAGCTCGTAGATGCGGCCGTCCAGAAGTCCGACTTCCTCTTTCGCCTGCTCGTACTCGGGGTTGTCCTCGATGTCGCCAGGCTGAAACGCTTCCTTCAATCGCTCGCCGGCTTCGGCGCGCCGTTTCAGCGCAACATCGAGGTCGCGCTTGAGCTTCTCGAGCCCCTCGGGCGTCAGCAAAACAGGTTCGGTTAGATCCATTCCCAAGCCTTAACTGAATAATAGCCCGGCGTATGGACCCCTCCGATCTCAGGGCCGAGCTCGCCGAACGGCTGGCGAATAGTACGCCAATCGATGCTGAAACGTTCAACGCGGCCTGCTTCATGCTGACCCGCGCGCTCGAGCAGCTGGAGCTCAGTGTGCCCGACGCTGCGCCTCTGGTGCGCCGGCTGCTGCGGGTGGCCGGTCGCGTCGTGATCGACACGGGAATGCCGGATTCGTCATCGGACACCTGGCCCAACACGAGGGAGATGGCGCTGCAGTGGATCGACGAAGCGCTGCGGGCTCTCGGCTACGAGGCGCGCCCGGCCGAACCCGCTTAGTTGATCAGCCGCGCGGCCGGCGGGGCCGGCGAGTAGTTCGGGTTGAAGTCGATCCCGGCGTTCGCGCTACCTGTGACCTTGGCCGCGTATGCGATCACCTGGCCGGCCAGGGGCGAGGTGTCGGAGCCGAGGATGTCCCAGCTCGCCGTCGGCGAGTAGATGGTTCCGATGTACTGCGTGAAAGCATTGCCGTTGAGCTTCTGGTAAGAGCAGGTGCTGCCGGGCTGCTGGTAGATGATGATCCAGTTGTACTGCTCGCCCGAGAACACGTGGGTCGAGCCGTTGCCGTTCTGGTCGAGGCAGTTGTTGCCGGCGGGAAACCAGAACTGCACGGCTCCCGGCGTGACCTTGGAGTTGGCGCAGGGCGCGTTGACATCGCCCGTCCCGGAGGCCGGTGTGATCTGGCAGTAGTTCTCATTGGCGACGTCGCCACCGTTGTACGGCGACCATTCGAGCGACATCGCGTTGTTGTCCTGGGGAACCGTGGCCGCGGGCGGGCAGTTGGCGAAGCACTGCGGCGTGATCTCGGGCGCGGGCGGCCGGCACTGGGTGCCGCGGCTCTGCGCATCGCAGGTGAACGTCGCCGTGATGTTGTTGGCGGCGATCTTGCATACCGAGACTGTCACGACCGGGCAGATCCACCCGCCCCGTCCAAGGAGAAGCGTCCCTGTGTACGGCCCGACTCCGACCGCCGGCGGTCCGCCACCGTCTGTCCAACCGGGTGCCAGGTAAGTCCCGACGAACGAGAAGTTGTTGCCGTTGCCGCCGGGGTAGGTCTCGCATCCAGACGGGTCGACGTACACGTTGTAGTACTGGGCGCCGGGTGCGTTCTGGGTGATGTTGACGTTGATGCCGGTGTCGTTCGAGTCCAGGTTGCTGGCTTGAACGCACGCTGAGGGCGCGCTCTCCCGGCGGCAGCCGGCCCCACCGAAGCAGGAGTTCCCAGCTACGGTCGGGTCGACGAAGCGGTCATAACGGACCGACGTGAGCTCAACACCCCAGTTGCCGCCGCTGCCGTTGTGCTTCAGTCCGTTGCCCACTGGCACCACGGCCACGGACACGTTGAAGCTTCCATCGCATCCGCCCCAGAACGAAGAGGTGGGCCCGTTCGTCGAGCCTGGCTTGCTCCAGAGCACCTCGCCGGGCGGCTTGAGCTCGTTCGAGGTCATCCCACCGTGGGACGTATAGCCGCCGTTCCAGGTGTAGACACCCGCGTCGAGGAAGTAGCACGTTCCGCCGTTGATCGACCAGTTGTTGTACGTCCCAGGCGTCATCTCCACGTAACCGCCACGGTTGAACGTGGCTCCGCCCAGGCCGTAGTAGGCCTGTGACGTCGCGGTGTAACCCGGGTCGGGCAGGGTGGGCGCGGGCACGACCGGGTTCCCGATCGTGTCACCTCCGTTGCACCCGAGAGGGCCCGGCGGGTAGGGGATGAAGCCTGGCGTCGAGTTGTAGCAGTAGTACTGCGCCGCGTTGCAGTTGGAACCGGCCTGTCCGTAGCAGTTGCCGGCAAGGTGCAGGTTGGCGTCGACGCACGCCGTCCCGTTCGTGTAAGCGTCGCCCAGGATCGTCAGTGTGCCGGCCCCCTGGAGCTGCGTCGCGCAAGCGTTGGGGCTCAACGTCAGAAGGGCAGGCGTCTGCCGCTGGTTGCCGACGATGGAGGTCGCCGTGGCGCTGATCCCGACCGCGGGCGAGCCGCCGAAGATCTGGATGAACGCCAGGGGCAGGTTGTGATTCGTCGTGTAGGAGAACTGATAGCCGTTGAACTGCGTGTTCGTTGCGGTGATATCCAGCGTGTAGCCGCCTGCGAAGGTGTCGTGCCAGCTGTCTTGCGGCAGGTTGTTGTTGGGCGGGACGCCGACGGTGGTCGACGTGTGGCTGCTGGACGAGAGTCCCGAGTAGATGCGCAGGTTGGCTTCGTACACCGCCACCGACTGCGGGATGACGGTGTTGACAAGGTCGTTGTAGTCGGGATAGTTGTCGTACCAGTCGCCCGCGGCAAGAGCTGCAGCGTCGACCGCGGTCTGCTGGTCGCGACGGTCGACATAGGCGCGGCCGGAGTCGATCGCGAGGCCGAGCATGCCGAACAGCACGAGGATCAGCAGCGCGATCAAGACGATCGCCTGGCCCTCCTGCAGGCTCCGCTTCGGAGACTTAGTTCGAATATTCGGCACGGTAAATCGCATATGCGGTGATGACGATGTTGTTGCCGACAACTTGCTGGATGATCGGAGTGACAGGCTGGAACGTGTACCAGAGCGTCACCTTGATGGCCTCATTGCCCACGGCGGGTGTGACGACGTTGCAGCCCGCGCCGAGGTTGGGCGGCGGGTAGGTGCCCAATCCACCGCGAGGACCGTTGGGTGTTCCGTTGCCGGCTTGGCTGGGATCGGTGATGAAGATCCAGCCCGTGTTGGCCGCAGGGAGCGAGGGTGACCCCAGCGCGACGCCGTTGTTGGGCAGGGGACCGTTGGGGCACGCGGGGTTGTTGGCCAGGTTCATGATCACGGCGTGGCCTGTGATCGCGGTGGCCACGTCGCTGTCGGTTGGCCACGTATGCGTCGCGCCGTTGGGGTCGACGAAGTAAGAGGCCCGGACCGCGACACGCGCACCTTCGTTGGCCGCCTGCTGCAAAGTTATGTAGAGGTAGAGCGCTCGTCCGAAGTCGATGATCCCGAAGGTGAGCAGCAGGATGATCGGTGCGATGATCGCGAACTCGGTCAGGCCCTGCGACCGCTGGCTTCGGGAATACGACGCAGCTTTCTCTTTCATGGTTTGCCCTGAATGGTGAAGTGCTCGTTGTAGGCGAGATTGAGGGTGTTGCCGAAAATGCTCTGGATGAACGGCGTGATGAGTTGGAACCTCATCAGGATCTGGACGTTGATGTCGCCGAGTCGCCAAGCGTTGTCGGTTGGAGCGACCAGGTTCGTGCCCGATTGCGAACCCCCTGGCGTCGTGTAGCAGGCGTAGACGTAGGCGGTCTGCGCGGTCACCGGATAGGCCGCCGCCGGATAGGGCTTGTCCCCCGACGCGTTGCTGTCGGAGGGAACCAGGCAGCCGGCGGTGGGGATGAATGTCACCTGGGCATTGGTGAAGCCGGCCCCGGTGAGAGCCAGCTGGACGGTGCTGGCGATCTCGGAATCCTTGAGATAGAGGTTGGCTCTGGCCGCGGTGTTGAACCAGGCGGCGTGACGCGCGCCCTCTCTTGCCGCACCCTGGAGGGCGACGGAATAGTAGAAGGCGCGCGAGAGGTCGATCAGACCCATCGCAAGGAGCAGCAGGACCGTCGAGGAGATCGCGAACTCGACCAGCGACTGCCCGCGCTGCTTTCGGCGGTACTCGCCGGTTCTACCTTCAGGCACTTTGGCCACGACATTTAAGCAATCGGGAAGCCATTCTGTTGGCGCTAACGAGGAAAAAGCTGTTTTCGTTCGTGAAAAGGGCAAGGAATCTGTAATTGCCCATCCCGGCGCGGCGGCGGCGGCCCTAGCTGATCAGCAGGTGGGCCGGGTTTCCCTTGAGGCCGACGGCGAAGGTCAGGGTGTCGGTCGAGGTGACGTTGGTGGTGATCTGATAGCGCAGCGACCACCACCAGTTGTTCGGGTTGGCGCCTGGGTTGTAGCCGCCCGGAATCGGGATCTCGAAGCGGAGCCAGTGGCCGTTGAAGTTCAACGAGCCGCCCGAGGTCGCCCGGACGGTGGCGGTCTGCGGCTGGCCCGTCTGCGCCAGACAGGGCACTGGCGGGTTGGTCAGGCCGCCGGAGCCTGTGCAGTTGACTGCGGGGCCGCTGTTGGTCCGCGTCAGACCCACGTCCCAAACATGGATCACGCTCGGTGCGGCCACCGTGACGACGGCGCCGTTGTTGTCGAGGATGAACAGGTCGACACTTCCGCCACCGGAGATGTCGCCGGGGTCGTAGACGTCAAGCGTCACCGTCTGTCCGGCGTAGTCGGGTGGAACCTTGAACATGGGGACGTCGAAGTGACCGCCCGCGGCGACTGCGACCGGCGTGTAGACCGCCATGTCGTCCCAGGCGCCGAGCGAGCAGCCCGAGCACGAGCCCGATCCGCCCATGAACCCGTTCTGGTCGACGACCCGGACTGCGTAGCCCTTGTGCGCCTGGCCGCCTGAGCTGCCGCCGTTGGTTGGTGGGTTGGTGCCGTCAAACCCGAGCGTGTCGACCCGCAGTCGGTACTGGCCGGGCGGCAGCAGGCCCCCGGCGGGAGTGACCAGGCGCTGGAAGGTCCCGCCGTCACCCGCACCGGTGTAGTTCGTGACGTCGACCCATGCGTGGTACGTCTGCATGTTGATGGGGTTGCCGTTGGCATCCCACTGCTGCGTGATGTAGCTGCCAAGGCTGTTGATCGGGTTGTAGTTCTTCGCCGGAGCGCACCCTCCGCTGCAGTTGGCGGGCGTTTGGTAGTAGCCGGTCGCGTCGATCGGGTAGACCTTGACCTTGCTGATCTCCTGGTCGCTCGCGCGGATGAAAGGAGTGTTCACGACGTACACCGCGTACTCCATGGTCGAGTACAGGTTCTGCTGGGCTCCGCTGTAGCCGTTGAGGTCCATCGAATCCTCTTCGTGGAGGTAGTAGCTCTGGCCTGCGCTGCACTGGTCGAGCTGCTTGTTCCCGGGCAGCTTGATGTGGTTGTCGCAGTTGTTGTGATAGGTGGGACCCGCGCCGGCCCATGACTCCGACGCCGGCAGCGCGCCGCCGCGGCCGCCGCCGGATCTGGTCGGGCAGTACGCGGTTCCGTTGACATCTTGGCCGGTGCTGGTGCAGTTGTCCGGCGCGAAGATCGCGTTGTAGACCTGGATGTAGCCGCCGTTCGGCAGGTTGACCAGGTAGTTGTAGCCGCCGCGATTCGGAAGCGAGGGATCCACAGTGTCGCTGCCCTGAGTGCTGCTGATGGCATGCACGTCGTTCGACACGCCGGCCGACCCGCCGGCCGGGTTGGGGGTGAAGGCATCTCCCTGCACCCGGTCGGTCGACCAACCCTCGGTGCGCATGAAGAAGTAGCTGTTGCCGCCGGTGCCGAGCTGCGAGGTGACGGACCCCGTCTGAGTGCCGGGCTGTCCCAGCGAAAGCGGAGGGAGATAGGTCGCGATCGCGGTGCGTGCAACCTTGAAGCTTGGGACGCCGAACATGCCCATGAAGAATGTCCCCACGTCGCGCGTCACCGTGACCAGCAGCTTGTTGTCGTAGCCGGCAACCGGTGAGGTGGTCACGACGACGCCACCCGGACCCGACGCTGTGCAGGTCCCTCCGGAGCACGATATCGGGCCGTTGGCGTCGAAGCCGTTCTTGCGCGCTTCGACCAGCGCGCGGTCAGTCGCATCGTTGCCCGAGCCGGCGGGGATCGCCTGCGAGGGCGTGAACTGCCCCGGCATGAACACCACACCCGAAAGGGCGGCCGCTCCCGCCGCTCGCTCGGCGAGGTTGTTGTAGTAGTAGCCGATACCTCCATCCACGGCGAGGCCGATCAGGCCGATGAGCACCACTAGCATGAAGGCGATGATCACGACCGCCTGCCCCGACTGCTTGCGCAATTGCGAGCTTGCGTGCGTCACGTCAGACCAGCACCGGCGCGGCTTTGTACACCGCATGCTCGTTGAGGTTGATCGTGAATCCCAGTACCCCTGTCGGGGGCGTGTACGTCCAGTCGAGGCGAACGCCGATCGACGTCTCGGCCGGCGGGATCTGGTTGCGCGCCGTCAGTGGAAAACCGGAGTGAAGTGTGTTGCCGCTCGCGTCGAACTGGTCGTATGGATCGGTGGCGGCGTTGAAGTCGCCGCCAGAGCTCGACGGGCTGTAGATCGTGATCGTCCTGAGGGTCGAATAGTTCATCGACCCGGCGACGGCCAGCACGTTGCGAACGATGTCTTGATCGACTTGGGCGGTGGTGAGCAGAGGATTGGTGATCGTTCCGCCGATCTCCGCGGCGAGGCGCGCTCCCTGCCTGCATGCGCTTCCCGCGACCACCTTGTCCGAGATCATCACTGCGGTGTTGAAGACCCCGAAGAGCATGAAGATCAGGACCGGGGACGCCACCGCCAGCTCGATCAGGGACTGGCCCGTCTGCGACTTCCGACCCCTCGCCACCATCAGTAGGTCTGCGGCTCAAGCCGGATATCGAAGGTCTGGCTCAGATTGATCGCGGTCGGTGCGATGAAGATGCCTGTCTTCCACTTGTACTTGTACTGGAGCGTGACGCCGAGAAAATCGCTCTGGCCGTTGGTCACGTTCCGACTGCTGGGGGGCCACATCACCGCACCGATGGGTGTTCCGTCAAGCTGGTAGCGGTTGTAATGAAGCGCGTCCACCAACAGCGCACCGTTGCCCTGTTCGATCAGGTGGTAGATGTCGATTTCGGTCACCTGGGCAAGGGTCGTGGTGCCGATTGCGGTGCGCTGGAGCTGTTGAATCGAAATCGCATCGGCGTTGGCCGCATTGCCCGACTCTGATTCCTGTCGAGCAATCTCGCCGGCCCCGAAGCGCGCCGATCCCACCACGAACAGCAGCAGGCCGCTCTCGACGATGCCCAGGAGAAGGAAAAACAGGATAGGTGCGACGATCGCGAACTCGGTCATGGCTTGAGCCCGCGACCCTTCTCGGCGGCGCGTTAAGTTCTTTTTCAATATGCCCGCAACCCCTCGCTCGACTTAACGTGGAGCGGATTCACCGATTGCGATGAATTTGCATTCTTAGGGGTCATCACTGGGCCTCGCTTAAAAAAGCCATCAGCCTCCACGGCTCCGCGACCGGTGACGACCGCGGGATCGAGTTCGATCCCGGCGGTGGTTGGCGCGCTAGGCCGTGCCGTCCAGGATCGGAGCCTCGAGCTGAACCTGCCTGACATCGCGCTGCCCGCGGTCAGTGTTGCGCCGGAAGTCGTCGCCGTTTCTTGAGCTGACCTTTCGTACCAGGCGCGCCCGGCGCTGTTCGAGCTCGAGCGCCGCCTCCGGCATCCGCCGCTGTGCGTCCTCGACCACAGACAGTGCCTTTTGTGGATCGCGACGGCGCCATTCCAGGAGACGCGCCCGCGCCACCGATACCCGAACGTCATCGCGGGCGCTCGACTCGAGCCAGTCGAGCAACGCGTCGGCGCTTGTGATCGAGCCCTTTCGGACCAGGCGCCGAGTGAGTAGAAGGCCCGCAGTCGCCGCGGCCTCTCCACTCGCGAATGCTGTTGCGTTACGCAGCGCGCGCCATCCGTCGGCCCGCGCGCCTCGTCGCCAGCGGTGTCGGCCCAACGCGAGCCAATCGTCCGCGTCCATGTCGATGTCTCCGCCCTGGAGGCGTCGCAACAGTCGCGAGTGCAGATGGACGAGGCTCATGACGTCCAGCCGGTTGTGCTCGAGCGCGGCCTCGAGAAAATCTCGCGCGCCGGCGCGCAGGTAGTCGAAGTAAGCGTCCGGGACAAGCGCGCTCGGCAGCGGATCGTCGCGCTCATATCCGAGCACGCGCTGTTCCACGTAGCGCAGCGTGCAAGTCTCCAGGCGATGTCGGTACAGCGCGCGGACCAGAGTCAGGAGGTCGACATGCGCTGAGTGCGTGAACTCGCCCGGCATTCGAGCCATCACCCATCGAGTGCGCAGCACCGGAAGGTCGAACGAGCCGCCGTTGAAAGTGGCGACGCCAGTCGCCGCAACCAATTCGTCGTGCAGAGCCAGCAGGAAGGCCGACTCCATCCCCGGCTCGGGCAGAAAGAATTGAGCGACGCGAAGACCGCATTCCTGCGGTGTCGCGATTGCCGCGGCGAAAACGTAGGTGCCCGCGCCGCCGGTCAAGCCGGTGGTCTCGGTATCGAGATACGCGATTGTGCCGGGGTCGGGATCCAACCGCGGCAGCGCGAGCACCTCCTGGCGAACCGCCGCCGTCCCGTACGGAGTCATCACCTCGTCGAACCCTCGCGGAAGCTCGTAGCTCCGCTGTGGTCGAGGACGTGGTGGCGCGCCTAGACGGGTAAGGCGCTCGCGGAGCGGGGAGGCCTGCGCCGGGCGCGTGGGCGGAGCTTCGGCGTCCAGCGCCCCGAAGCCTTCGGCTTGGGGACCCCGAAGGTTCGTTGCCGCCTGCGCTGCTCGCACACGCATCGACGGATGCGCTTAGCTGCGCTGCTCGGCGGCGCCTAGCAGCTCACGCACCTGGGCCGCCGAATCTCTCGCCCCTGTCCCGGCGCCGGCCTCCAGGAGTCGCAGACACGCGTCTTTAGCTCCTTCGACGAGATGCAGCGGTCCGACGCACGACGGACATCCCGCGGCGCAAGGGCAATCGCGGACAAGCGCAGACGCGTCGTCGAGGAGCTCGCAATGGAGCTCATGAAGACGGGCGGCAAAGCCGACGCCGCCTGGGTAGACCTCGTACACCGTGACGGTCGGAAGCTGTGTCGTGATGGACCGGACCTCGGCCACCGACCCGAGGTCTCGCGGGTCACACATCAACCTCAGGCTCGCAACGTGGCGCAGCGAATGCGCCATCCCCTGCAGGCCTGCTTCCAACGTTTCCTTGCCGAGCGTCCGCCACAGGCCTTCGTCGACCGTGATCCAGTAGCCGGTCGTGTGCAGCGTCTGCTCGGGAAGATGGATCGGTCCGGCGCCGATGTTCTCGTGGGTGTGAAAGCGGATCTTTTTGAACATCGACGCGAGGCTGGTGATTTTCACCTCACCGTGACTGCGCGAGAGCGGGTCGCCATGCGGTCCGTCGAATGTGTCGAGCACCTGCACGGTCACCGATGCGAGCGCGTCGGTGTAGTAGTCGACGTCGACCGGTCGCACATATGCCTTCTTCTCGGACCAGTCGAGCCGGTCGACGTGGTACTGGGCGCCCTCGTGCAGATAGACCGCCTCTTCGTGCAGCAGCACCGGCGCAGTGAACTGGTCCATCTCGCCGATCACCTGAGGGCGAGGCTGCGAGGTGTCGATGATGACGACGTTGTCGGCGAGTATCCGGCGCAGGTGCACCTCCTCGGCCGGAAAAGCCTGCCGGCTCCAGAACCACCGGCCCGCCGAACGTGTCGCCGAACCGTCCTCTTCGAAAAGATGCAGCAGCTCCTGAACGTCAGCCCCGCCCAGACGCTCGTCATCCAGGAACGGAAGCTCGAACAGTCCAGCTTGAAGATGCGCGGCGAGGAGCAGCAGATTGTCCGGGTCGATGAGGCCTTCTTCGGGAGCGGTGCCGAGGAAATATTCGGGGTGGCGAACGATGAACTGGTCGAGCGGTGAGCTGGACGCCACAAAGACACCGACGGATCCCGACCTACGCCCCGCGCGGCCCAGCTGCTGCCACGTCGAAGCGATGGTGCCCGGGTAACCGACCAGCACCGCGCACTGCAGGGTCCCGATGTCGATCCCCAGCTCCAGCGCGTTGGTGCTCACCACCCCGGTGATGTCTCCATTGCGCAGTCCGGCTTCGATCTCTCGGCGATGCAGCGGCAGGTAGCCCGCGCGGTAGCCGCGGACGCGCCGCGACGAGTCAAGTCGCGGATCGAGGTCTTGCCGGAGATAGCTGAGCATCACCTCGACCTGCAGGCGGCTGCGGCAGAAGACGATTGTCTGCACCCCGGCCCGAATCCAGGGCGCGGCGACTCGACGCGCCTCGAGCATCGAGCTGCGACGAACGCCCAGGTCTCGATTGAGGAGCGGCGGGTTGTAAAAGACCAGGCGCCTCTCGCCGCGCGGCGCGCCACTACGGTCGACCAGCGCGATGTTGTCTTCCTCGAGGAGGCGCTGCGCCAGCTCGAGTGGGTTGCGGATCGTCGCCGATGCACAGATGAAAGTCGGGTTCGAGCCGTAGAAGTTGCAGATCCGCTTCAGCCGGCGGATGACGTTCGCCACCTGGCTCCCGAAGAGACCTCGATAGGTGTGCAGCTCGTCGATGACGACGAACTCGAGGCTCGAAAAGAGGCGCCGCCAACGCGTGTGATGGGGCAGCAGCCCGGTATGGAGCATGTCTGGATTCGTCATCACGATGTGGCCGCCTTCGCGGATGGCGGTGCGCCTGCCAGGAGGCGTGTCGCCGTCATAGGTGTCGACGCGAACGTCGATCGGCAGGCCCGATTTCAGCGCCCCGAGCTCTGCCAGCTGGTCCTGCGCCAGGGCTTTGGTCGGATATACATATAGGGCGCGCTTTTCGGGGTTCTCCAGAAGTCGCTGGAGGATGGGAAGGTTGTAACAGAGCGTTTTTCCGCTTGCGGTGGGCGTGACGACCACCAGGTGCCGCCCGCGACGGACCGCTTCGTACGCCTCGGCCTGGTGCGAGTAAAGCCGCTGGACGCCGCGACCGGCGAGGGCGGCGACAAGCTCGGGGCGGAGATCGGCGGGTAGAGGCACGAAATCGGCGGCGGTTGCCGGAATCAGGTGATCCAGCGTTATCTCACCTGAAAACTCGGCGGGGTCGAACCGAGGCATCAGGATGCGATCGGACATGTGTTCGGGGAGGTTAGACGAACATTCGTTTGCAGTCAAGTGAGCTGGAGGGGGCTGAGCCCGCCGCCAGGCAGGCCGAGACAGAGCGCTACGAGCCGGGCTCGGACGCGGATTTCGAGCGGCTCTACCGAAACACCTACCGCAGGATCGTCGGCACCCTGATCACGATCGTGCGCGACGTGTCGACGGCCGAAGACTGCGCCCAGGAGACCTACGAGCGCGCGTATCGAGGTTGGGCCAAGTGGCGGCCTGACGCCCCCGTGGAGGCCTGGCTGCACCGCATCGCGATCAACGTGGCTATCTCAGACCGGCGGTACCAGCGGCTTCGCCAGGCCGGCGAGGTGATCCGAAGGCTGGGCCGGCCCGCCCCGGGGGCCGATCCGGCCGTCGTCGCGGAGCGCTCGGTGATGGTTCAGGCCCTTAAGAAGCTTCCCCCCAAACAGGCGGCTGCACTTGTCCTGCGCCATTACCACGGCTACACCAACCGCGAGATTGCGGCAGCGCTGGACGTCCCCGAACAGACGGTCGCCTCACGGCTGGCCGCGGCGCGCAAGCACCTACAGGTCGTGCTGGGTAGTTAGTCGGGGAAGCAAGAATGGTTGGCGGCAGCCTGGTCGGCGTTATGGCTTCTTACAGATGAGCGAACTCGAGCGCGAGCTGGAGCAGGAGCTGCACCGGGTCCTCGACGCCGTCGCGGCCCGGCCTATTCCGCTGCGTCGGGCGGTGCATCCGCGCGTCGGTCTCAGGGCCCTGGTAGGCGGCGCCGGCGCAGCGCTGGCGGTCAAGGTGCTGACAGGGGTTGCCGTCGCAGCCGCCGCGGTGACGGTGGCGGGCGCGGCGACGACCGGCAGCTTGAACCCGGCCGTCTGGGGCCAGGCGGTCTCGGACCAGGTGGTCAAATGCAAGCAGCAGGTCGCGAACAGCAGCCAGCACGGCATCGGTGATTGCGTCAGCTCGTTTGCCAGCCAGCACGGGGCGGCCGTGTCCAGCGCCGCTCGCCACAACGGCAACGGGAACCCCAATGGGAATGGCCAGGCCAACGGAAACGGAAGCTCGAACGGCAATGGCAATGCCAACGGGCACAGCAAGGACAAGAGCAAAGACCACACCGCACCTCCCAAGACCTCATCGACTTCGATCCCGACTTTCGATCCGGAACCGATCGACCAGGTGAACACCCATCCACCGGTGACGATCTCCCCGGAGCCCTAGCGGGAGGTCGGTTCAACCAGACCCCTTCCTCTCGTGGGGCCGGGCCGAAAGGTTCGGCTCCTTACTTTTCTATGGACCTGTCGGATACCTCGACGCCAAGTGCCTTTAGCTCTTGCCGGAGCTGATCCGACCTCGCGAAGTCTCTTTCCGCTCGTGCCTTCTCCCGCTCAGCGATCAGCTGCTCGGCGCCGGCCGGCACGGCTCGCTCGAAGCCGGTCCGCCCCAGGTCGAGACCGAGGACGTTGTCCCAATGTCTGAGCAAGGCAGACTTGACCGATCGCGGGACTGCGGAGTGGACAAGCTCGGCCACGAGCGCCATCACCCGCGGAAAGTCGAGGTCATCCGCGATCGCGTCGCGGAATCGGGAGCCCCACTCCCCCGGTGTGGATTGCATCTCATCGGCTCCATCTTGAGACCAATCGGCGGCGTGCTCGCGCAGGTGCCGCAGAGCCTTATCGGCCCCTGCCAGGCCTTCGACGCTGAAGTTCAGCGGCGACCGGTACTTGGCCTGCAGCGCGAGATAGCGGAAGGCCAGCGGGTCATGGCCCTGCTCCTCGATCTCGGTGACGCGCAGGAAGTTTCCCGCAGACTTCGCCATCCGCGCGCCCGAAAGCATGAGCAGACCCCCGTGCATCCAGGCACCGACGACACGGTGCCCCGTCACCGCCTCCGACTGCGCGATCTCGGCCTCATGGTGCGGGAAGACGTTGTCCGCGCCGCCGGTGTGGATGTCGAATCGCTCGCCGAGGAGCGACATCGACATCGCCGAGCACTCGATGTGCCAGCCCGGATATCCCGGTCCCCACGGACTCGGCCAGACCTGCAGCCGGTGCTCGCCGGCCGCCTTCCAGAGCGTGAAGTCGCCGGGATGGAGCTTGCGTGGGTCAGGCTCGCCGCGCGCGCCCGCGATCAGCTTCTCTGTCGAGTTGCGCGAGAGCCGCCCGTACGGCGGGAAGCTGGCGATGTCGAAGTAGACGGTCCCATCGACCTCGTAGGCGTGGCGCTTCTCGAGCAGCGCCGCGATCAGCTCGATCATTTGCGGGATGTACTGCGTCGCACGCGGGTACGTGTCCGCTGGCCGGATGTTGAGCTTCCGGACGTCGTCCATGAACGCCGCGGTGTAGTGCGCCGCGATGTCCTCTGGTGATCTGTTCTCCAGCCGCGCCGCCACCAGCATCTTGTCTTCGCCGCGGTCGAAGGTGTCGTCGGTCAGGTGACCGACGTCGGTGATGTTCATCACCTGCTGCGTTTGGTAACCGAGGTACTCGAGACTTCGGCGGAGCAGGTCGGGGAGCATGAAGGTGCGCAGGTTGCCGATATGGACGTACCGGTACACGGTGGGCCCGCACGAGTAGATACGCACGACGCCCTCGCCAAGCGGGCGCAGCTCCTCCTTCTTTCGCGTCAACGTGTTGTAGAGGCGAACCGAGGGCTGGCTCATGCCATCTCTATCCTCTCAATTGATGCGTGCGGTTCGTCTCGACGGCGGGTCCCTGTCAGCCGGCGACATTAAAGGACGCGTGCTGGTCCACGACCTCGGCCCCGACCTGCGCAAGGGGACGATCCTCGGCGAGGATCATCTCGACCGGGCACGACAGTTCGGCGAGATCCACGTCGTGGAGCTGGAGGCCGGCGATCTGCACGAGGACGAGGCCGCCCGCCGGCTGGCAGCGGCGCTGGCTGCGCCAGGCTTGAAGGCGACCCCGCCCGTCCAGAGCCAGGCCCGACTGCTGGCGCGCCGGCGAGGCCTGGTCAGGGTTCGCAGCGAGGTCGTCGATGCGATCAACGCGCTCGGCTCGGTTTCGGTCTTCACGCTCATGGACGGCCAGGCCGTTGGCGATGGCGAAGAGGTCGCCGGCTGCAAGGTGACGCCTGTCGCCGTCCCCGGCCGGTTGATCGAGGAGGCCGAACGCATCTGCCTCGAGCGAGGACCTGTGATCGAGGTGCTCCCTTTCCGGCCGTTGAAGACTTTCGTCGTCGCCACCGAACGCCTGAAGCCAAAAGCCCGCGACCTGTTCAGGTCGGCCGTCACCGCCAAGCTCGGTTGGTACGGCGCCGACCTGCTCGCGGTGCGTGAGGTGGCGCGGACCGGCGAAGCGGTCGCCGCGGCCTACCGCGAGGCGATCGCCGGCGGCGCGGACCTGGTCCTGTTCGCCGGCGCCTCCGCGATCGATCCGCTCGATCCCGCCTACGCGGAGCTCAACCACGCCGGCGGCGAGCTGCTGCAGCTCGGGGCCCCGATGCATCCGGGCAGCATGCTGTGGCTGGGCCGGCTGGGCAAGGCCGCCGTGGTCGGCGTCGCTTCTTGCGCGGGTTTCGGACGCAACAGCTCGCTCGACCTTCTGCTGCCGTTCGTCTTCGCCTACGGCCGGGCCGACGCCGGCGATCTGCGGCGCCTGGGTCACGGCGGCCTGATCGAAGCGGCGGCAGGGAGACGCTTCCCGCCTTACACCTGACCTATGCGTGGCATTGACAGGTCCGGCCAATCGTCCTCGTTCATTGCAGCGAGGAATCCATCCACTCGTGCGACAAGGGGCGCCAGGCGCAGTCCTCGGTGACTGGGCAGGTACGGGCGGAGATAGTCCGTCCCGCTGCGCCACTTGTTGACCGCGCCGCGGCGGTTGTGCCGTGTGTAGTGCAGGCAGCCCGCCGCAACCTGGATCAAACCCTTGTAGAACCCGGAGTCGGGACCCTTGCGGTCAGGCGTCCAATCCCTCTCCCACACCTCGTGGGCGTCCCAGTAGCGACCGTTGTTAAAAAGGTCGACTCCCTCCGTCAACAAGTCGGTCATCGTGATAATCGGTTCATGGACGAGGCTCGTTCGGAATACTCGCGTGTCAACTTATCGAGCGATCCCATCTATCGCTACCTTCGCATCACCAAAGGCGGCGCCGGGGGAGTCGCCGGGCAGGCGGCGGAGCAGGACCTGGTCGATGCCGCTTGGCTGCAGCGCCTGCGCCGGATCCACCAGCTGCAGAGCGCGTGGTGGGTGTTCGCGACCGCGGAGCACTCGCGCTTCCAGCACGCGCTCGGCGCCATGCACCTCGCCGGCGAGTGGACGCAGCACCTTTACCGGTCGCTCAGGGTGGCAATGGGCGATGTGCCGTCGCCTCAGCTCGTGGAGGAGACGATGCGCATCGCGGGGCTGCTTCACGACGTGGGCCACGGGCCGTTCGGCCACTTCTTCGACGAGAACTACCTGGACACGTGGGACCTCGACCACGAGATGATCGGACGCGAGCTGATCACAGGTCCGCTCGCGGACCTGGTGGCTGAGCTCGGGGCGTCGCCCACCGCCGACTTCGAGCGCGGCGAACGGATTGACCCGCGGTGGGTCGCCTTTCTCATCTCGTCGCGCGAGCTGGAGGGATTCCAGCCGCCGCCCTGGCTCGTCGCATTGCGGCCGGCCCTGATCGGCGCGTACTCGGCCGACAACATGGATTACGTCCCGCGCGATTCCTATATATGTGGCGTGTCGGCCGGTCCGGTCGACGTGCAGCGGATCATCCATTACTCCTTCATCTCGGAACGCGGCCTCACTCTCCATGCCCACGCCGCCGAAGCGCTCTACATGTTCCTCAACTCGCGTCTCTACCTCTATCACCAGGTCTATTTCCACCGCACCGTCCGGCGGATCGACCTCCAGCTTCGCGAGGTGTTCCGGCCGACCCTCGAGGTCTTGCTGGGAGGGAACCCGCTCGAGCGGCTGGATCGCTACCTCGGGCTCACCGAGTGGTCGCTGCTGTCGGACGTCGATCGTTGGGCAAAGGGCGACGGAGATGCCCAGCACCGCGAGCTGGGCCAGGCATGGGCGGCCGTGGTCGCACGCAAGCTCAAGTGGAGGCTGATCTACCAGGGCCATACCGATGCGCGCGACGTTCCCAGCGCCGCCCTGAGCGTGACGCGCGAGCAGTTCGCACGCCAGCTTCGCGAACGCCTGCCTTCGAAGCTCCACGACATCGAGTTCGAGGTCGACGTGGCGGCCCAGGAATCGCGTGCGTTCAACCCGATGACCGAAACGGCGGACATCCTCTTCTACGAGCCGCTGGAGGACAGCTACCGGCAGAGCCGCGTGCTCGACCTCTTCAAGCGACTCCCTGTCCGGATGGCGCTGTTTCGAATCTTTGCGCGTGACGAAACCAACAGGCACGAGCTGATTCGGGCCGCGAACGAGGTGCTGGGGCTGACCGGCTAGAAGTCGTCGTCGCCGGAGCCGAAATCGTCGTCCCCGCGTCCGAAGGTGTCATCACCACCGAAGTCGTCGTCCCCGCCGTCACTTTCGCTTTCACCTGAGCTGATGGTGGCGAATGACGAGACGAGCCGGCGAAGCGAATGCTTGCCGCAATGCGGGCACGCCGGATCCGGTGAGGAGTAGCTGGAGAGCAGCGCCGTGGAACGCTTGCCGCATTCCTCACACCGGTATTCGTAAATCGGCACGAATACGATTATCAGCGTGATCCCGATCGAACGCATTCGCGCGGCCGCCGAGAGTGCCCGCCCGCACGTCTTGCGCTCGCCGCTCGTTCCGGTCGAGGGCGCGCTCCTAAAGTTGGAGTGCCTGCAGCCCACCGGGAGCTTCAAGGTGCGCGGCTTTTTCGCCGCCGCGCTGGCTCTCCCTCCGGAGCGGCTTCGCCGGGGTCTGATCACCGTCAGCGCCGGCAACGCGGCCCAGGCCTGCGCCTACGTCGCGCGCCAGCTCGATGTGCCCTGTCGCGTGTTCATGTACGACACCGCGCCCCCGCCCAAGCTCGCCGGCGTCAAGCGGTGGGGCGCCACGCCGATCCTTCTGCCCCGGGACGAGCTGCTGCAGTGGATGGCCGCCGAAGGTTGGCACAAAGAGCCCGAGTCCTTCATCCATCCCTTCGCGGACGATGAGGTGATGGCGGGCCACGGCGGGCTCGGGCTCGAGCTGCTGGAGGACCTGCCTGACCTGGCGCGGGTCCTGGTGCCGGTGGGCGGGGGCGGGCTGGTGAGTGGAATCGCCTCCGCACTCAAAGGATCGCGGCCGGAGATCGAGGTGGTCGGCGTGCAGTCGGATGGCTACCCGCTGTGGATTCGAAGCTTCGAGGCGGGAGGCCCCGTCTCCATCCAGCCGGACACCATCGCCGACGGCACGACCGCACCATTCGACGCACGAATGTTCGAGCTGCTCAAGGAGTGCGTCGACCGCTGGCTGATGGTGCCTGAGCCGCGTCTGAGGGCCGCCGTGCCGGAGCTCGCCTCGGCCGCGAAGGTGGTGGCCGAAGGTGCGGGGGCGCTTGCCTATGCGGCGCTCGAACAGCTGGAGCCGGGACCGACCACCGTCGCCGTCGTCAGCGGCGGCAACATCGACCCGAAGCTGCTGGCTGCCTTTCTCAGCTGACCCTTCGCATAGCCCATGGGCCCCGCCTGACCAGCGCGACCAGCATCGAGACAAACAGCGCCGCGTCGACAACTCCGGAGATGTATGCGACGACACGTGTCCATTGCGGAGGGCGGACCGCCTGTGCCGCACTCAGGGCCCCGCCCGCCGCCAGGTCGATGAGGTTGTAAACGAACCCGAGCATTCCGAATCCGACCAGGACCAGGATCGCGTAGTAAGCCCACACCCACCGCTTCCATGCGGCGACGATCGCGACGACCGCGATGCTGATCCCGATGAAGGCGCCGATCCACAGGCTGCCTGTCATCAGTGAGCTCATCATTTCGTTAAAGCCTGGGGGCGGGCCCTCGCCTGGTGGGTAGGCGTTCTGCTGTCGCTGGACGCTCTGCTGCATGACCTGGGACATGTATCCGCCCATCCAGAACGGCAGGAACACCTCATAGACCGCCGATTGGGCGTACCACGCGATGACGGCGATCTGCAGCGGCCGCGTCCAGGACGTGGGTTGGCGGGGAGGCCGGGTCGGCTGGTAGGCGGGGACGTAAGCCGGAACGGCGAGCGCCTCCCACGCGGATCCGTTCCAGCGGTGCCGGCCATCCGGCGAGAGCGTGCTCAGCCAGCGCTGCCCGTCCCAGTAGTACATGCCGTCGGGCGATAGGCGCGCGCTCAGGCTGTCAGGACCTCCTCGCAGATCTGCAGCGCCGACTGCACGTCGGCGGGTTCGATCCCGTAATGGGTGACAAAGCGCATCTGCCGCGGCCCAGTCGATGTGGAGAGCAGGCCGCGCTTGGTGCATTCATCGGTGAACTGTTGGGCCGGCATCGAGTCGACGTCGAAATAGACGAGATTGGTCTGTACCCGACGCAGGTCGCACCTCACTCCGGGCAGCTCCGCGAGGCCCTCGGCCAGGGTGCGTGCGTTGGCATGGTCCTCGGCGAGGCGGTCGACCATCCGGTCGAGAGCGATCAGACCGGCGGCCGCCAGAACTCCGACCTGGCGCATGCCGCCACCGAGGCGCTTGCGCCACCGCTTCGCCTCCTCGATGTCCTCTTGCGAACCGCAAAAAATGCTGCCCACAGGGCATGCGAGTCCTTTCGACAGGCAGAAGGTGACCGTGTCGGCGCACGCCGCGATCTCCGCCGCGGGCACACCGAGGGCGACCGCGGCGTTGAAGATGCGCGCCCCGTCGAGGTGGACCCTCAGGCCCTGCGCTCGCGCGGCGTCGCTTGCTGCCCGCAGGTCATCCAGCGGCCACACGATCCCCCCATGGCGGTTGTGGGTGTTCTCGAACGTGACGGCCGCGCTGATGGGCTGGTGTGGATCGTCCCGAGGGCGCACGGCATCGACGATCTGCCGGCCCGACATGACCCCGGCGTCCGTGGGAATCGGACGGATCTGCACGCCGCACACGGCCGCCGCCCCGGCGGTCTCGTAGTAAAAGGTGTGCGAGTCGGCATCGGCGATGAGCTCCTCACCCCGCTGTGCGTTGACCGCGATGCCGATCAGGTTGCCCATCGTTCCGCTCGGGACGAAGGTCGCTGCCTCCTTGCCCATGCGGTCGGCGGCCACCTCCATGAGCCGGTTGGCGGTCGGGTCGTCGCCGAACACATCGTCCCCCAGCGGGGAGGTGACCATCGCCTGGCGCATCTCCGGGCTGGGCATCGCCACCGTGTCGGAGCGGAAGTCGATGACCGCCACCCGATTAATCTAACCCCCCATATGAGGGGCCCCCGCCAAATCAAGGCATTGCCGCAGATTTGGTGGGGATAAAGTGAGAGCCGATCTGATCCTGGCGCGCGGACGGATCCGCACGCTGGGACGCTCAGGTCTCAATCCCCACACTCACCTTGCCGTTGCCGGCGGCCAGGTGCTTGCCTGCGGCGGTCGCGAGGTGATGGGCCTGCGCGGTCCCCGGACGCGGATCGTCGACCTCGCCGGAGCCGCCGTGCTTCCAGGCTTCAACGATGCCCACGCGCACGTCGTCTACTACGGGCTGACGCGATTCGGCGCCGACCTGAGCGGCGCGACCGGCATCGACGACATCCTCGAGCGCCTCAAGGACCATGCCCGCGGCCTGAAACCCGGTGAATGGCAGCAGGGCATGGGCTACCGGACCGACGAGCTGGTCGAGCGAAGGCAGCCCCATCGGACGGAGCTGGACCGCGTGACGGGCGATCGCCCCGCGTTCATCGACGAACGCGGCGGGCATGCCCGGGTGGCCAATTCGGCAGCGCTCGCCGCCGCCGCGATCACAACCGAGACGCCGAATCCGCAGGGCGGGCGGATTGGCCGCGACCTCAACCGAGCGCCGAACGGTCTCCTGCTCGAGTCAGCGATGCGCCTGGTGGCGGACGTTCAGCCTCCGCCGAGCCTCGACCGTCGGGTCGACGGGGTTTTGAAAGCACAGGAGCTGCTCGTCTCGCGCGGCATCACGTCGGTCGGCGCGGCGGTCAACCGGGGATTCGCCGACGACCTGCGCGCCTACGAGAGGCTCGCCCAGGACGGCCGCCTCACGATCCGGGTCAATGAGTTCCTGTCTTGGGAGCTGCTCGAAGCCGCATCCAGCCTGGGTGTTCGGGCCGGCTTCGGTGGGCCGCTGGTGCGCGCAGGGCCGATCAAGGTTTTCATCGACGGTGGGGCGGAACGTGTCGCGATGCGGTCAGGCGGCGGGGTGTGGCGCACGACGCGGGACGAGCTTCGCGAGCTCGTATCACGCGCGACTGCCAGCGGCCTGCAGGTGGCCGCCCACGCCATTGGGGACGCCGCCATCGAGGCCATGTGCGACGCGGTCGAGGGGGGCGGTGGGACCGACCTCCGCCATCGCGTCGAGCACTGCACGATCTGTCCGCCTGACCTGCAGGCGCGCATGGCCCGGCTCGGGATGGTGGCGGTGATGCAGCCGATGGCCGCCCGCTTTGGACGCGTCGCATCGGCGATCTTCTTTCCTGTACGCGATCGGACGCACCTGGCCCCGCATCGCGGTTTGCTCAAGGCGGGCGTGCCCGTCACCTTCAGCTCTGACCTCCCGGTCTCAGCCGACCCAAATCCGTGGCCGGGCATCCGTGTTGCGGTCGAGGACCAGGTCAACGGGATCAGCCTGCTCGCCGCGCTCCGCGCTTACACCTCCGCGGGCGCTTTCGCTAGCTTCGAAGAGTCGATCAAAGGCACGCTGGAGCCGGGAATGCTCGCCGACCTGCAGATCTACAGGGGCGACCCACTCGACGATGAGGGCGTCAACTGGGAGGAGCTCCGCCCAAGAGTCGTGCTCCTGGGCGGAGTAAGGGTGTTTGGTTCGTTTAGCGGTCGGTGAAGTCGCCCGACCCGACCATGCCGGTCTCCGGCCCCATAGGTGTGATGCCCGTCTCTGGCATGCCGCCGATGATGGTCTCGGCGGCTGGGGGACGCCTGGTCGTCGTCCGCCGTCGAGGCGTGGCGGTCCGGGTGGTCGTCGTACCGCCTGATGACGCGCGCGGCGCGCTGCGGCGAGTCGTCGCTCTGCGTCGCGTCGCGGTAGCGGCCTTCTTGGTGCGCGTCGCTGCTCGCTTGGTGGTCGTTGCAGCTCGGCGCCGCGTGGTCGCCGCGCGCGAGCTCGTGCCGCGGGCAATCTGCTTTGCCTGCTTGGTCAGGTCATCGATGCGCTTCAGCACGCTGTTGACGTCGGACCGCGTGCTGGCACGCTTGACCTGGGTCTGCAGCGTCTTGATCGCCGCCCGCGCGGTCTTGTCCGCGTCTTTCATTCTTCGCTCGACCTGGCGTCTCAGGTCAGGCGGGACGCGGCTCTCCGCCTCCTTGAGTGCTCGCCGGCCGGCGCTTACCGCTCGTCCGACAAGACCGGATCGCCGTGACGTGCGCTTTCTTTTTGCCATCATCACCTCCACAAAAATGCCTGGAAGGAACGTTTAACGCACCGCGTTAAACTTGGGTTCCCGTGACAACTCCCGCCGAAGGACACCTTATCAAGAAGTACGCAAACCGCAAGCTTTATGACACTCGCACAAGTCGGTACATCACGCTGGAGGGAATCGCGCAGCTGGTGCGCGACGGCCACGAGATCAAGGTCGTGGACCGCGACAACGGCAATGACCTTACGCACGTGACGCTGTCGCAGATCGTGCTGTCGGAAGAGAAACGCGGCCCCGCTCGGCTGGTCGACGCCGGTGGCGAGATGCTGCATGATCGTGGTCAGGCGCTGCTCGATTACGTGAAAAAGACGCTCAATGTCCCGGCCGACCTGCGGAACCAGGTCGAGCGCCGGCGCGAAGGTCTCGAGACGATGGCCGATGACACCATCGAGCGAGCGCTTCGGCGCCTACGCATTCCGACCCGCCGCGACATCGACAGGATCAACGATCGACTGGACAAGCTGGCGCTCCAGATTCGGAAGGTGAACGGCGCTAAGACGGGACCGCGTAGACGAAAGGCTTCTCGCTGATCACTGAGCGGATGACGACGTCAGTCTCGATCCTGTAAGTCGCCTGTCGAACGCGCCGGTCGGCGCGCAGCTGCTGCGCCATCAGGTCAGCGATGAGACCGAGCCGGTTGGGGTCGCCGATCACCGTGATCGTCCAAGGAGGTGACACCGTTACGCCATCGATCGCAACGCCACCGCTCGTCTGATAAACCGGCACGCCCATCACCAGGCGATGGCCGTTGACGTCAATCGCTTCGGCCCCACCCGCCGCAAGGTTGTTCAGCGTGTCCTGCAGGTCGAGCGCGGTCAGGCCGCTGGCGTCGATCTCGATCACGACCCCGGGTCCGTGCACGGGGATCAATCCCTCGATCGCGCGAAGCCTGTCCGCTTCGCTGTTCAGCACCTGGTCGGCGGCGCCGCTCTGGCCGGACTGGAGCCGGGTCCGGAGGCTGGTCAGATCCGCCTTCTCTTTATCAAGAGAGTCGTTGGCCTGGTGCAGGTCGTCGATGAGAAATGCGAGGGCTGTGGCGTCGGTACCGACCAGGCTGCGCTGCACCTCCGCCTCGCTGCGAAGCTGAATTGTCGCGACCAGCGCAACCAGGAGCGCGATCAGCCACACGCTGACCCCGCGCCCGCGGCTCGGCCGGCGACCCGTGGACCTAGGCCGGGCTGACATGCGTGATCTGAAGGCTCGAGTCGTACGGGGGCAGCGATAGGTTGGGGCTTCCCTCGAAGGTCATATGCAGCTGGAACTGGATCTGCCGAGCTCGGATGCCGGGCAGCTCCGACGGGTCGTCGAGCGCGGCCACCATCCGGTTCCGATCGCCGACCGCGATGATCCTTATGGGCGACGACTGCGGTGGTCCCTGGTCGATGACGATCTCGCCCGCGGAGCCCGAGAACGCGGTGAGCGGAGTGATGCGCCGGTCGTTCACGGCAACGCCCTCGGCCCCCTGGGCGAACAGCAGGTTGACCACATCCTGCACGTCCTGGAAGTTGATCAGGTAGCCGGTCTGGCCGCCGGTGTCCGGGCCAGGAAAGCCGTTGCGCAGATCCACCTTGACGCCAGGGCCGTGGACGGCCACGAGCCCCGCGTGGGCACGCAGGTCGCTGACCTGGTTGCGCAGCGCCTGGGTCTCGGCGGAGCGAGCCGCGGCTTCAGATTCGAGTGCGTCGATCTGGCCCCTCAACGCGGCGATCTGGCGCCGAGAGTCGGCATTGGTGGCTTCGAGCTCCTGCACGCTGCGCACCAGTGCCTGGTAGCGCGCGACCTGGTTCGACGGCGTAAGCAGCTGCGCCTTGATCTGGCCGGCCAGGACAAATCCGGTCGCCAGGGCCACGACGGCCAAGAGTGCGAGGCTGGCGGCATGCCGGGCTGACATTGCTGTCAATTCTCAGCCACCCATGAATCCCGGGCGTTACTATCGGAGGTCGCCACATGGCGGTCGAAATCCGCGCCTCCGCATTCCAGACCGCTCAGCGGCGTTTCGACGCCGCGGCGGATGTGATCGGCCTCTCCGACGACGCGCGCAAAGGCCTCCGCGAGGTCAAACGCGAGCTGACGGTGCACTTTCCTGTCCGCATGGACAACGGCTCGGTCCACGTGTTCACGGGCTGGCGCGTGCAGCACAACATCAGCCGCGGCCCCGCCAAAGGCGGCGTCCGCTACCACCCCGACGTCAACCTCGACCTCGTCAAGGCGCTCGCCATGCTGATGACCTGGAAGTGCGCGGCGGTGGGCATTCCCTACGGCGGATCGAAGGGTGCGGTGGCGGTCGACCCATACAAGCTGTCGTCCAATGAGCTGGAGCACCTGACCCGGCGCTACGCGACAGAGATCTCTATTCTCATCGGCCCGGAGAAGGACATCCCCGCGCCGGACATGGGCACCAACCCGCAGGTGATGGCCTGGATCATGGATACGATTTCGATGCACCAGGGCCATTCGGTCACGGCCTCGGTGACGGGCAAGCCGGTCGACGTGGGCGGATCGGAGGGACGGACCGAAGCTCCCGGCCGCGGCGCGACCTACCTCACGCTCGAAGCCCTCAAATATCTCCACATCGATGAGGAGACGCCGACGGTCGCCGTGCAGGGTTATGGCCAGGTCGGTCGCTCCGCGACACGTCTTCTGTCTGAGGCGGGCTTGCGCATCGTCGCCGTCAGCGACTCGAAGGGTGGCGTGTACAACCCGAACGGCCTCGACCTTGCGGCTCTCGACGAGCATCGCCAGGTGCGCGGCGGGGTCGGTGGTTTCAAAAAGGCCGACGCCGTGAGCAACGCAGAGCTGCTCGAGCTGCCGGTCACGGTGCTGGTGCCGGCCGCGGTGCAGGACCAGATCACCGAGCGGAACGCGGGGCGCATCAAGGCCCGCCTGATCACGGAGGGAGCAAACGCTGCGGTGACGCCCGAGGCTGATCCCATCCTCCACGACCGCGGAGTTTTCGTCGTGCCGGACATCATCGCCAATGCGGGCGGGGTGGTCGTGTCGTATTTCGAGTGGGTGCAGGACCTGCAAGCCTTCTTCTGGGAGGAGGAGGAGATCAACACCAAGCTCCACCATGTGATCACCCGCGCGTTTTACGAGATCCTGCACACCTCGGTGAACAAGCGCATCGACATGCGCGCCGCGGCGTACGCGCTAGCAGTTCAGCGCGTGGCCAACGCGACGACGGTCCGGGGTATATATCCATAATCGGGAGTCGATGACTCCCAATCGCGTTCTCGTGACCGGCGTGTCCAACCCTCTCGGCGCGGAGGTTGCGCGCCGCCTCGCCCCGCAGGTCCCCCACCTCTTCGGCTGCGATGTGGCCGATCCCGTGAGCGCGCTCGAAGAGATGGACTTCGTCCATGCCGACACACGTCTGTCGGTGATCGGAAAACTGGTCCGCCAGCTGCACATCGACACGGTCGTGCATCTGGCCGTGATGGTCGATTCGCCGCACGACGTACGGTCGATTCACGAGACTGACGTCATCGGCACGATGAACCTGCTTGTCGGCTGCGCGGCGCCATCCAGCCCGGTCCGTAAGCTGGTTGTCAAGTCGAGCCAGGCCATCTACGGCGCGGCGCCGAATGACCCGTCCTTCTTCTCTGAGGACATGACCAACTGGGAAAGGATCGCGTCCGGTGTGACCCGCGACCTGCTCGAGATGGAGCAGCTGGTCAGCGAGTTTGCGCTGCGCAACGAACACTGCGATGTGACCGTGCTGCGGCTGGGCTATCGAGTGAGCGAGGACACGAGCCTTGCGCATTACCTATCGCTGCCAATCGTTCCCACCTTCGCCGGCTACGACCCACGCCTCCAGCTGCTCCACGAGGATGACGCGGCCGAGGCCATCATCCGGTCCGTGGTGGGCGCCCATCCCGGCGTCTTCAACGTCGCCGGCGAGGGCGTGATCTTGCTGAGCCAGGCGATCGGGATCATGGGCGGGCGAGCGGCTCCGATCCTTCCGCCCTATGGCAAGTGGTTTTCCCGCTTGGGCTTGAGAATGCTGGCCGGCGTCGACCTGCCCTCGCACCTCGCCGAGATGATCGCTTTCGGGTCGGTCATGGATTGCGCGCGATCGGCGGCCGAGTTTAGGTGGACACCTGCGTTCAGCTCGCGCCAGACCATGGACGCGTTGGCACAGGGCAAGCAGGTCGAGCTGATCGAAACGCCGTCCCCGCCGCAGGAATACGAGCTTCAGGTGTACCTCCAGCAAAGGCGGCGCAGAGAGCGAAACCTCATTGCGGAGCGCAATTGATCGCCGAGAAGACGCCTGCCCAGAGGCGAGCCACGAGCAAGAAGGCCGAGATCCTGGCGCCGAGGCAGGGTTTGCGGCTGCCCATGCCGATCCGCCGCCTCCAGCGCCAGGCGCCGTTCCTCGCCTTGCAGGCGGCCGGCGAGCTGTCGTCGCGACTGCGCGCGCTGACCGGCCACGAAGTCATCGACCTGAACCGGATCATGGAGGTGGTCCAGTTCATCTATCAGCAGCGCGAACTGGCCCGGCGCGGGCCGAACTACGCCGTCGACGACTTTGGCTTCGATCCGCAGTGGACCGAATCCTTCATCGCCGTATTCAAGTCGCTGTATCGCGACTACTGGCGTGTCGAGGCAACCGGCGTCGAGCATGTCCCGGCGACCGGACGCGCGCTGCTCGTCGCCAACCATGCGGGCGTGCTGCCGTGGGACGGGGCCATGATCAAGACAGCGGTCTTCACCGAGCACTCCCGACCGCGCCACGTCCGCGCGCTGGTCGCAAGCCAGTTCATGGGCATGCCGCTGATGAGCTGGTTCTTGCGCAGGACGGGGCAGGCGGTCGGTCACCCTGAGGACACGCGACGGCTGCTCGAGCGCGACGAGCTCGTTCTGGTTTTTCCGGAAGGCACGCGCGGCACCGGCAAGGGCTTCAAGGACCGCTACCGGCTGCGCAGGTTCGGCCGTGGTGGGTTCGCCGCCACCGCGATCCGAGCCCAGGCGCCGATCATTCCGATCTCCGTGGTGGGGTCGGAGGAGATCTATCCGATGCTGGGCGACCTCAGGCCCGTGGCGCGGTTCCTGGGCCTCCCTTACTTCCCGGTCACGCCGTTCTGGCCGTGGCTCGGACCGCTCGGCATGATCCCGTTGCCGAGCAAGTGGCGGATCCAGTTCCATCCCCCCGTCGAGGTTTCGAACCTGCCCCCGAACACGGCCGAAGACCAGCACCAGGTCATGGCGCTCGCCGACGACGTGCGCGACACGATCCAGCGCGGGATCTACGAGAACCTGAAACTGCGGAGAGGTGTCTTTCTCTAACTCTGTCCCGTCTACTTGATGACTGGAATCTCGCGCTCCGGCTCGGGCGACTCGACGATGTCGAGCGCGGTTGCCTGGCTGATCCAGTACTGAACGTCGGTCACGCCTGGCGCGCCCGCCAGACCGATCGCTTCCAGAAGCTCTGCGTGCAGCGTGTTCGCGTCCTGCGCGCGGAGGTCTTGCATCGAGTGGATGCCAAGGCGCCGGACCAGCGGAATCCACCGGTCCATGCCCGATACCTCGAGCAATGTGCACTGGTGCACGAACTCGAGCAGACGTTCTTTGGTGATGCCAGTTTTTTTCGAGAGGCGCTTGCGATCGATGTCCAGTGATGCGCGGTGAAGAAGTTGGTTCGTGTGACGGATCCCGACCGCGCGCAATCGCTGCACGTCGGACTCCGAGATACCGTTCAGGTACTCGAGCGTTCGGTACATCGATCACAGGATAGTGTCCGGGTATAATCAGCGAACCCCGCCCCATTCAATGGAGTAAACACACCCTGAATCAGAGCCGGATCGAGACCCGAGAAGAGATTTCCCGGGAGCAGTCTGGCCTCGAGATCGGGATCGGCCGCCGCGCCCGCCGCGCCTACGGCTTCGACGAGGTCGCGTTGGTGCCGGGTGGCGTGACGTTGAATCCCGATGAGGTCGACATTACATTTGCGATGGGCAATCGCGTTCATCTCCCGCTGCCTTTCTGGGGCTCGGCGATGGACGGCGTCGTCGACCTGGAGTTTGCGATTGCGATGGGGAAGCTCGGTGGCGTGGCCGTGCTCAACCTCGACGGAGTGCACACGCGATACGAGGATTCGGCTCCGATCATCAAGAAGATCGCGGAGGCCGACCGCTCGACGGTCAACGCCGTTCTCAAGGAGGCATACCGCGAGCCCGTCAAGCCGAAGCTGATCGTCGAGCGCATCAAGGCGGTCAAGGCGGCCGGGGTCACCTGCGCCGTGTCCACGATTCCCGCTCGCGCCGAGGAGCGTGCAGAAGCGGTGCAGAAAGCGGGCGCAGACGTTTACGTCGTGCAGGGCACCGTGCTCACGGCACGACACTCCTCGCGCTCCTACCACCAACTTTCTTTCGAAGAGCTGGTCAAGGCGTGCGAGATCCCAGTGGTCGTCGGCAACTGCGTCCACTACGAGACCGCGCTCGAGCTCATGGAGACCGGCATCGCCGGCATCCTTGTCGGCGTCGGTCCGGGGGCGGCCTGCACGACCCGCGGCGTGCTCGGCGTCGGAGTTCCGCAGGTAACCGCGACGGCCGATGTCGCCGCCGCTCGCGATGAGCACATGAGACGTGGCGGCATGCGCGTAGCGGTCATCACCGACGGAGGCATGCGCATCGGCGCGGACATATGCAAGGCGTTTGCCTCTGGAGCGGACGCCGTGATGATTGGAACGCCCCTCGCCGGCGCGGAAGAGTCCGCGTCCAGGGGTTTCAACTGGGGCATGGCGACTCCGGATCCCAACCTCCCGCGCGGCACCCGCATCCAGGTCGGCACCAAGGCTACGCTGCGCGAGATCCTGGTCGGTCCCGCCCGAGTCGATGACGGCACGCAGAACTTCGCGGGTGCGCTGCGGTCGGCGCTCGGCGTGTGCGGCGCGCGCGACATCGCCGAGTTCCAGCACACCGAGATGGTGATCGCGCCGTCGATCGTCTCCGAGGGCAAGGTGTTTCAGCAGGCCCAGCACGTGGGCATGGGCAAGTCCTGAGCCAGACCGCCTCGGCACGGCGGGAAGAAGTCGACAGCGGCGCGCGTTTGCAGACGGTTTTCGTGCTCGACTTTGGCTCCCAGTTCAGCCAGCTCATCGCTCGCCGGGTCCGCGAAGCCAACGTCTACTGCGAGCTGGTGCCTGGCGCGACGCCATGGCCGGAGCTGCAGAAGCGGCACCCGGCCGGGCTGATCTTGAGCGGCGGCCCGTCGAGCGTCTACGACCCTGGCGCACCGCAGGTCGACCCCGCGGCTCTACGGTCGGGTGTCCCTGTGCTCGGCATCTGTTACGGGATGCAGCTCATTGCCCATCACCTGGGGGGCAAGGTCGACCCTGGCCACGCTCGTGAGTACGGGCCGGCGCTTCTCTCGGTGCACGAACCGAACGCGCTCTTCCGAGGCCTGCATGGCGAGCTCCCGGTGTGGATGAGCCATGGTGACCACGTCAGCGAGATGCCGCCGGGCTTCCAGCTGCTCGCCACCAGCGGCAACTCACCGGTTGCTGCGTTCACCAACGGAAAGGGCATATTCGGCATCCAGTTCCACCCCGAGGTCGCGCACACGCCGAGCGGGCGCGAGGTGCTGCGCAATTTCCTTTTCGGCGTCTGTCACTGCACTCCGTCGTGGACCGCGGGGTCCTTTATCGCCGCGGCGACCGACAGCATCCGCGCCCAGGTCGGCACCGGCCGTGTCATCTGCGCCCTGTCTGGCGGAGTCGACTCGGCCGTCGCCGCGACGCTGGTGCACCGCGCGATCGGGGATCAGCTCACTTGCGTGTTCGTCAACAACGGTTTGCTTCGCAAAGAGGAGCCCGAGCGGGTGCTCGACGTGATGCACGGGAACCTGGACATGAACATTCGGTACGTCGATGCGACCGAGCGCTTTCTCGCGGCGCTGCGAGGGGTCATCGACCCGGAGCAGAAGCGCCGGATCGTCGGGCGAGAATTCATCTCCGTCTTCGAGGCTGAGGCGGCGAGCCTCGGCCAAATCGACTTCCTCGCCCAGGGCACCCTGTATCCGGACGTCATCGAGTCGACCGCGCCCGACGTCTCGTCCACGGCATCCAAGATCAAGACCCACCACAACGTCGGCGGGCTGCCGCCTGGCCTGCGTTTCCAGCTCATCGAGCCGCTGCGCTACCTGTTCAAGGACGAAGTGCGCGCGGTTGGTCTCGAGCTGGGCATGCCGCAGGAGATGGTCTACCGCCAGCCGTTCCCCGGCCCGGGCCTGGCGATCCGCTGCCTGGGTGAGGTCACGGCCGAGCGACTCGAGATCCTGCGCAACGCCGACTGGGTCGTGGTGGACGAGATCAAGCGCAACGGCCTGTACCGCCAGGTCTGGCAGTCGTTCGCGGTGCTCACGCCGCTCGAAACCGTCGGGGTCATGGGCGACTACCGGACCTACGCGAACGTCGTCGCGGTGCGGGTGGTGACCAGCGAGGACGCGATGACCGCCGATTGGGCGCGCGTGCCCTACGAGGTGCTGGCGCGGATCAGCAACCGGATCGTGAACGAGGTGAAGGGCGTGAACCGCGTGGTGTTCGACATCACCTCCAAGCCGCCCGGCACCATCGAGTGGGAGTGACATAACCTCGGATAGTCCGGACTATCCGGGATCTGGCCCGACCAATAGTTCGGTTAGTCCGGACTATCAGGGAGAGATAGCTGCTCTCACCAGCACTGTGCTTCTGCTCGCCTTCCGGTTGTGGCCACGGGCCGGCCGCGCTCAAGCACCGCAATGAAGGTTCTCGTCGTCGGGTCCGGTGCGCGAGAGCACGCGCTCGTGTGGAAATGCGTGCAGTCCGACCTTGTCGAGCGCGTCTACTGCGCCCCAGGCAACGGAGGCACCGGAGGCATGGCGCGCAACATCGGCATCGGCGCCGCTGACGTGGTGCGGCTGGTCGATTTCGCGAAGCACGAGCGCCTCGGCCTGGTCATCCTCGGCCCCGAGGCGGCGGTCGATGCGGGCGTCGGCGACGCGCTCCGCCACGCGGGCTTCAACGTCTTCGGCCCCAATCGCGATGCGGGGCGCATCGAATCAAGCAAGTCGTTCGCCAAGGATCTGATGCGGCGCGCGGAAATCCCTACCGCGGAGTTCGACGTGTTCACTCGACCCGGGCCGGCGAAGGAGTGGGCGCGGGCACGCGACGGGCGGGTGGCGGTCAAAGCTGACGGCCTCGCACGCGGCAAGGGCGTGATCGTGTGCGAAAGCGCCGAGGAATCAGACCAGGCCATCGATGCGGTGCTTGTCGAACAGCGCTTCGGCCGCAGCGGCGCGACGATCGTCGTCGAGGAAAAACTCGAGGGGCCGGAGCTCTCGGTGCACGCGATCACGGACGGCACCGACGTCATCGCGCTGGCGCCGGCCCGGGACTACAAGCGGGCCGAGGAAGGCGACCGCGGAGCCAACACCGGCGGCATGGGCGCCTACTCACCGCCAAAAGGGGTCGACGAAGCGCTCGTCCGAGAGGTTGTCGACCGCGTCATGCGCCCGGCGGTGCGCGAGCTGCAGAAGGCGGGCGCCGAATTTCGTGGTGTCCTGTACGCCGGTCTCATCCTCACCAAGCAGGGCATTCGGACCCTCGAGTTCAACGCTCGCTTTGGCGACCCCGAAGCGCAGGTCGTGCTGCCGCGGCTGCAGAGCGACTTCGTCGCGCTGGCGCTCGCTTCGGCCAAAGGAGGACTGGCCGATCATCCCGACCTCCGCTGGAACAACCAGGCCTGCGTAGGGGTCGTGGTCGCGTCCGGTAAATACCCGGACGACGCCGCCATGACGCTCGGCCGCCGCATTCGGGGCCTCGCGGAGATGCCACCCGGGGCTCTCATCTTCCACGCCGGCACGCGCTTCGAGCCCGGCACCGGGTTGATCACCGATGGCGGGCGGGTCGTAACGTCCGTCGCGCTGGCCGATACCGTGGCCGCCGCCAGGGAGACCGCCCTCTCCGGTGCCCGGCAGGTACGATTCGAAGGAGCTTTCTTCAGATCAGATATCGCTGAGGAGGCGGTTTAGTGCAGCCAGTGGTCGGCGTCATCCTCGGCTCCAAGTCAGATCTGCCGCTGATGGAGTCTTGCGTCAAAGTGCTCGACGATCTCGGATTGACGCATGAGGTCAAGGTGTGCTCCGCGCACCGCAATCCTCGTGGGGTCATGGAGTGGGCGACGAGCGCGCGCGAACGGGGAATCAAGGTGGTGATCGCCGCGGCCGGCGGCGCGGCGCATCTGCCAGGTGTCGTCGCAGCCTGGACGGATCTGCCCGTGATCGGAGTCCCCGTCCCGACGCAGCACCTGGGCGGCGTCGACTCGCTCTACTCGATCGTCCAGATGCCAGCGGGCGTTCCTGTCGCCACAGTGGCCATAGGCGAGGCCGGCGCCAAGAACGCGGCCTGGCTCGCGGCCCGCATCATCGGGCTGCAGGACGCCGAAGTGGAGCAGCGCCACAGTGACAAGCGCGCCGCGCTGGCGGCCGGATAGTGGCGAAGAAGAAATCCCGAGTCCGGCTCGTTGATACGACGTTCCGGGACGCGCAGCAATCCCTTCTAGGCGGCTACCTGCGCACCGAGGAGATAGTCCCCATCGCGGCCAAGATGGATTCCATCGGCTTTGCTGCCATGGAGGCGTTCGGCGGCGCGACGTTCGAGACCCAGCTGGTCATCCACGAGGACCCGTGGGAATTTCTCCGCAAGTTGAACAAGGCAACGCCGAACACGCCGATCCAGGCCCTGATCCGCGGCCAGAATCTGGTCTCGAAACGGAACTTTGCGGATGACGTGGTCGAGCTCTTCATCAAGCACGCGGCCAAGAACGGAGTCGACGTCTTCCGCGTTTTCGACCCCCTTAACGACCTCCGCAACATGGAGGCTTCGATCGCGGCCGCACTGAAGGCCAAGAAGAGGGTGCAGGGCGCGCTCAGCTACGCGATCTCGCCGGCGCACAACCTCGAGCTGTGGGGCTCCATGGCGAAAGGCCTCGTGAACATGGGCTGCCACGAGATCGTGATCAAGGACACGTCGGGATTGCTCAGTCCGCAGGCGACTTGGGAGCTGGTCACGACACTTAAGCAGGTGGTGAAGGTTCCGATCGACGTGCATTCGCACTGCTCGAGCGGAATGGCACCCATGGCCTACATGGCAGCGGTCGAAGCCGGCGCCGAGGTGCTCGACGTCGCGATCTCGCCGCTCGCATGGGGTGCATCACAACCGGCCGCGGAGAGTGTGGTCGCGGCGCTCGAAGGCGGCGAGTACGACACAGGGCTCGATCTATCGAAGATGTGGGACGTCCAGCACGACGTCGAGGAGCTCAAGCGAAGGCATATCGAGCACCTGAGCCCTGTGGCCGACCGCGTCGACGCCAGCATCCTTCGTTACCACATGCCCGGCTTCATGCTGGAGGACATCTATCACCAGCTCGCCGCGCACAACGCGGCGGACCGCCTCGACGAGGTGCTGGAGGAGGCAAACCACGTCCGGCGCGACCTTGGTTACCCACCGCTCGTGGCGCCGATCCGACAGATGATCGCCGCGCAGGCGGTCTACAACGTGATCGGTGGCGACAGGTACGCCACCGTCACCCAGGAGCTGAAGGATTACCTGCAGGGCCTGTACGGCCGGCCGCCGGTGCCGGCCGATCACGAGCTGCGGCGTCTGGTCCTTGGCCGCGAAGAGCCGATCACCATCCGCCCTGCAGACCTCCTCGAGCCGCAGGTCGAGGCCGCTCGGCAGCAGGTCAGGAAGCTTGGTTTCGAGCCGACCGACGACATGGTGTTGATCCACCTGATGTTTCCCCACCTCGCGCCTGCCTACATGCGCGGCCCCCAACCCGAAAAGAAGGGCGCCGCAAAGCCCGCCGCGGTCTCGACCGCTCCGCCGGCCGAAGCCGCGCCGTCTGCGCCGGTCGCTGTGTCCGATCCCCCCGTACCCCACTCCCAGGCAGCGGAGTTCGACGTCGAGGTCGATGGCGAGGTCTTCAAGGTTCGTGTCTCAGGTGCGGGACTTGCGATCGTGCCGGCAGCGGGTGCGCCGTCGTCGAGCGCAAACGCAGCCCCGCCTCGGCCGAAAGCCGGCGACGGCACCGTCACCGCCCCGATGCAGGGGCTCATCGTCAAGCTGCCGGTCAAGCCCGGCGACGTCGTGAAGCTTGGCGACGTCGTCGCGGTGCTGGAGGCGATGAAGATGCAGAACGACATCGTGACCACGGTCGCCGGCAAGGTCGGCGACGTCTATGTCAAGGAAGGCGAGGTCGTGTCGCCCAACCAGCCCTTGCTTGCGATCGCGTGAAACGAAAGCTCTTCAACAAGATCCTGATCGCGAACCGGGGCGAGATCGCGATTCGGGTGATGCGCGCCTGCAGCGAGCTCGGCATCGCGACGGCGGCCGTTTACTCCGACGCCGACCGCAGCGCCATCCACGTTCGCTACGCCGACGAGGCGCACCACATCGGAGGCGCGGCTCCGGCCGAGTCCTACCTGCAGCTAGAGCGCATCGTGAAGGTGGCGCACGACTGCGGCGCCGACGCCATTCATCCCGGTTATGGATTCCTCGCCGAGAAATCCGCTTTTCCAGATGCGTGCGAGGCAGCCGGCCTGAAGTTCATCGGGCCGCCCGCGTCGGCCATGAGGGCGCTGAGCTCCAAGCTTGCCGCGCGCAAGCTCGCTTCGGAGCATGGCGTCCCGGTCACGCCCGGCAGTGACGCGGTCGATCCTTCGACGGCGCTCGACGCGGCTCGCAAGATCGGCTTTCCGGTAATGCTCAAACCGTCCGGCGGCGGTGGCGGCATTGGCATGAAGGTCGTCGAATCCGAAAAGGAGCTTGCCGCGGCGATCGAGGGCACGGCGCAGGCCGCCCGATCAGCGTTCGGTGATGCGACCGTCTACCTCGAACGGTATGTGCGCAGGCCCCGGCACATCGAGATCCAGGTCATCTGCGACAGCCACGGCAACGCGGTTCACCTCGGCGAACGCGAATGCTCCATTCAGCGCCGCCACCAGAAGATCATGGAAGAGACTCCATCCCCTGTCGTAACCGCGGAAATTCGCGCGGCAATGGGTGCCGCGGCGATCCGTGCCGCGACTGCCGCGGGCTACGTCAATGCGGGCACGGTGGAGTTCATCTTCAATGACGGTGAGTTCTACTTTCTCGAAGTGAACGCCCGGCTCCAGGTCGAGCATCCGATCACCGAGGCGGTCACCGGCTTCGACCTCGTGAAAGAGCAGATTCGCATCGCGGCCGGGCTCGAGCTGAGCTTTGCTCAGCAGGATGTCGAATGGAAAGGACACGCGATCGAGATGCGGATCAATGCGGAGGATCCGCTGCGCAAGTTCATACCCAATCCTCGGCGGATCTCGCGATGGGTCGCGCCGGCAGGCCCAGGGGTGCGTATCGATTCCGGGTTCGGCCCCGGCTCCGACGTGCCACCGAACTATGACTCGCTGGTCGCCAAGTTGATCGTGCATGGCAGCGATCGGGCCGAGGCCATCGCCCGCGCGAGCCGCGCGCTGCGTGAGTTCGTGGTGGTCGGACCCGCGACGACGATCCCCTACCACCGCGCGATCCTGGACAGTTCCGACTTCAGGGCGGGAAATCTGAGCACGAGATTCATCGAGGACCATCCCCAGCTGGTCGAGCAAGCGAAGAAGTTCGCCACCGACGAGTCGCCGTTTGACTACGGACCTGACCCGCGCCACATCGCCGCGGCGGCGGCCGCGGTCGCCACGATGGTGCGCCGATAACCCCGCTGAAGCATCCCCAGGGCGGGCGGCCCTTTGAGGTCGCCACCACGACGGTGCGCGGCCGGTCGGGCCATTTCGAGCTGCGCGACGACGTGATCCGGTTCGCCGACGGCGCCGAAGCCGTCTACGCGGTGGTCGCCAGCCCCGATTCGGCATTCGTCGTGCCGTACTTCGCAGGCGGGGACACTATGCTCGTCCGGCAGTGGAGGCACGCGTGGGAGACCTCGTCGTGGGAGGTTCCCGCGGGGACCTTCGACGAGGGCGAAGAGGCGCTCGCCTGTGCGCGTCGTGAGCTGGCAGAGGAGACCGGGCTTGTCGCAGCGCGTTACACCTCGCTCGGAGTAGTCCACGGGGCCGCATTCCTCACCGGCCGCGCGCACCTGTTCCTCGCCGAAGAGCTGACCGAGTCGAAGCGCAGCCCGGAGACCTACGAACAAGACATGGAAGTGCTTCGGCTTCCGTTCGGCGAGGCGCTGCACGCCGCACTCGAGGGCCAGATCGTGCATTCGGGCTCGGTGACCGCGCTATGTCGCGCGGCCCGAGCGCTGAAATTGCTTTAGCTGGAAGCGCCGGTTGAGGCTGACGGAGTCGGCGTCACTCTCTCTTTGTGGTTGGAGTGCTTCTTGGGAGAAGGCCCGAACACGCTGAGGTCGTACTCAGCGGCGACGTTATGCCCGAGCACGTCCCGAACCGCAGTCAATACGACGAGCTTGTACTGGGCGCCGGCGGTCAGGCTCAGCCCGCTCAGGGTGACGGTCCGGTTCGCGTAAGCGGCCGTCGCGTCCACCTGGTTTCCCTTGGAGTCCAGGAGGAGCACGCCGCCGGTAACCGTCGCCGGGTCGAGGTCGCTGTCGAAGGTGATCTTGATCGTGTCCGCGGCAACATCCACGCTGACAACCTCGGCGCCCTTGCCGAGGTCTCGCCGCGAATTCGCGGACGCCTGGTCGATCAGGAAAGGCTTGCTGCTCGAATCGCGCACGAGGGTCAGCGTCTCCTCGTAGTCGCTCACGTCGAGCTTGCCGTGCATGAGCACCAGGCGGACCACGAACCTCACCGTGTCCGGGGTGGTCCCGGTCGCTTCCTGGGTGAGGATGTAGTAACGGGAGAAATGAGGGTCGCCTGTGATCGTGAGGCTAAGCCCGCCATCCCTGTACGCCTTCTTGCCGTTGTCGTCAAGCAGCGCGGTCGCCTGGTCCGACTTGTTGTTCAGGCGGGAGTCCATGAACTGCTTCACGACGGTCGTCGCCTCGTCGACCACTGTCGGTTCCGGCGGCAGTGCCGGAGCGACGGCGACCCAGAGCGAGGAGCCGCGGACGTACGCGAACGAGCTGCCGTCCGGCGCCCACATTGGCAGGTGATACGTGCCGCTCGAGACCTTGGTCAGGTGGGAGCCGTCAGGCCGGACCTGGTACAGGTCGGTGTCGCTTCCGAGCAGGATTGCGTCCTGGCTCGACCAGCTCGCCTCGCCGAGGGGCAGCGTCGACTGAGTCACGCCCTGGACGTCAGCGACCACCACGTGGTCGGCGGTCGAATAGAGGAGCAGCGTCCCATCCGGCGACCAGCCGCTGAAAGAGTCGCCGCTCTGGCCTAGCGCAGCGCTCTTCGCCGTGCCGAGGTCGAGCACGAAGAGGGATTTGTCTTTCTGGAAAGCGACGTGGGTGCCGTCGGGTGCGATCGACAGTGCGGTGACCGAGCCGGTGGTAGGAAGCGGCGCAACCTGGTTGGCCCCGGAATCGCCTTGCGTGTAGATGCCATCGCCTGCCGCCCAGACCACCTTGTCTTTGGCCCATCCGACCACCGTCGCCGTGGGGACGGGCGACAGCTCGTCCGTCTTGCCCGATGCGAAGGTCAATACCTCGATCTTGCCGGCGCGGATGTAGGCGAGCCGGTCGCCGGCCGGCGATATTGCCGGAGAGCTGGCACCGTCAGGGGCGATCACCGTTGCGGCGCCGGCCTTTGTTGTGACCACCAGCGCGCCCTTGCCATCCACGAAGTAGATCGAGGACGAGTCGGCCGACCACTGCGCCGTCAGGCTTGTGGCTCCGTTGAGAGTCACGACCTGCTTCTCACTGAGCGGGTTGGCCGGCGTCGGGCGCGGCGTCGGCGCGGCCGGCGTCGGCGTGGGCGGCTGCGTGACGAAGGTGATCGTCTGAGGCGCTGACAGGGGCTGGTTGGAGGCCGTCTTGGCGGTGGGGCCCACCGTCACCTGGTACTGCGTGTTGGGAGCCAGGTTTCCACTGGTCGGCTGCACGGCAAGGTTGCGGCTGCTCTTATCCCAGGAGAAGGTCACAGTCGTCGCGGGTGAAATCTGCACTGCGTCCTGGGTGGTCTGGTGGTCCATCGGCTGGTTGAAGGAGACGAGGATCGGCTGCTGCAGCGCAACGTTGCTCTTGCCGTCGATCGGGCTCGCCACATAGACGTTCTCGAAGCCACCCGACTGCTGGGTTGACAACCAGACGACCACGGACGCGATCAGGAGGAGGCCCGCGGCAGCGCCGGCCCACGCGATTCCGGGCGGTGCGAAGGCGCGGCGCAACCATGAGCCGCGGCCGTCGGTCTTCGACCATGCCTCCTGCATCAGCTGGCGGCGCAGGCCCGTCCGGAACGCCTCGTCGAGGGGCGGTTCCGGAGCTTTCGCAGCGCTCAGGAGCGAAGCGACCCGCCTCAGCTCGGCGTCCTGCAGGACATCTTCCAGCTCAGGGTCGTGGTAGGAGTTCATTCCACCGGCCTCAATGCCCCGGCCTCGTCGCGGAGCCGAGTCACGCCGCGGTGGATCAAGAGCTTCACCGCACCCGCGGACTTGCCCATCGCCACCGCGATGTCCTCGATCTTCATGTCTTCCTGGAACTTGAGCACCAGCGCCGTCTTCTGCTGATGGGGCAGCGACTCGACCAAGGCCCAGATCCGGCGCACCTCGTCGCGGTGGGCGGCCAGGTCCTCGAGGGCCGGCCCGGCGACCGACAGGTCATGGAAATCGTCGAGGGGCTGGGCGGGGCGCAGGGTGCGATACCGGTCGGCGATCGCGTTGACCGCGATCTGGTACAGCCAGGCAGCAAAGGGCCGCCCCGTGTCCTGGTAACGGGGCATGGCCTTCAGAGCCTTCATGAAGACTTCCGAAGTGACGTCCTCTGCCGCGGTTTGCTCCCTCACTCTTGAATACACGAACCGATATATCTGCTGAAAGTGGCGGTCATAGAGCGCCCCGAACTCGCGAGGGTCTCGCTTAGCCCGGTCGACGAGCTCGCGCTCGTCGTCGCGCGACGGGTCGCTCACTGGCCGTTCAGCCTGTGCCGCTTCAAACGGGGAGCCCTGGAAGGTGGTTACGTGGTTTGATCACGGCCAGCCAACGATTATCAAGCCACTCGCTTAAAGTCGGGCCTGGGAGGGCGATGGCCACGACATCTTGTGCCTGGCCGAGCGGCCATAACAAAATCTTGATCGCCCCGGTGCCCGATATAATTCGACCGTCCCTTGATCGAGCGGTACTCGCTGCCCGCGATGCGCGCGGTCTGGTCTGAGCAGCACAAATTCGAGCTCTGGCTGCGGATCGAGGTCCTGGCCTGCGAGGCCTGGGCGTCGCTGGGCCGGATTCCCGAATCCGCGCTGCAGAAGATCCGCAAGGGCACATTCGACGCAACGAAGATCGCCGAGGTCGAATCACGCGTCGGCCACGACGTGATCGCCTTCCTCACGGTTCTCAACGAGTCCATCGGGCAGCCGGAGGCTCGGTACGTGCACCTCGGTATGACGAGCCAGGACCTGAACGACACGGCGATGGCCGTCCAGATGGTGGAGTCGGCCGCGATGATCGGTCGAGACCTGGCCGCGGTTCGCGAGGCCGCCGCGGAGCTCGCGATCCGGCACCGCCGCACGCTGATGGCGGGCCGCACCCATGGCATCGTCGCCGAGCCCATCACCTTCGGCTTCAAAGTGGCGGGATGGGTGGCCGAGCTCGACCGGACGATCGCTCGGCTGGGGCATGCGGCCGATGAGGCAGCGGTCGGCCGGGTCAGCGGCGCGGTCGGTACGCACGCGACCATCGATCCGCGGGTCGAGGAGCATGTATGCAGCGCGCTGGGCCTCAAGGTAGACGTCGTCTCGACGCAAGTCGTGGCTCGCGACCGGCACTCCAGTTTCATGTCCGCGCTGGCGATCGCAGCTGGGACGCTGGAGCGCGTCGCCACCGAGATAAGACACCTCCAACGAAGCGAGATCGGCGAGGTGTTCGAGCCATTTGGCAAGGAGCAGAAAGGAAGCTCGGCGATGCCGCACAAGCGAAACCCGGTTCTCACCGAGCGCGTGTGCGGGCTCGCCCGCGTGGTGCGCGGAAACCTCGTCACGGCCCTCGAGAACACCGCCTTGTGGCACGAGCGCGACATCAGCCACTCGTCGGCGGAGCGGATCATCTTTCCCGATGCGTGTGCCACCGTCGATTACATGGCGATCGAGATGAACAATGTTTTGCGCGGTCTGGAGGTGCGTCCCGATCGCATGCTCGCCAATCTGCAGCTCGCGGGCGGTGTCGTATTCTCCCAGCGCGTGCTGCTGGCCATGGTCGATAGCGGCATGTCGCGCGAGGACGCTTACCTGGTGGTTCAGAAAGCAGCCATGCAGGCGATGGAAGGCGGACCTGGCTTTCGCGCTCTGCTGCAACAGAATGATGAGGTCATGAAGCGCATTGGCCCGAAAATGGACGCGGTGTTTGATCCCTGGGCCGGCCTGGAGCACACAGACCTGGCCTACGAACGGCTAGGGCTAGGAGTTGTAAGCAGTTGATTGCCGGACCGCCGCTCAACGAGACCACCCTTCCGCTCAAGCTCTTCGCAAGGGGCAAGGTCCGCGACACGTACGAGCTCGACACGGACAAATTGCTGATGGTCGCGACTGATCGCATCTCCGCTTTCGACCACGTCCTGCCGAACGGAATTCCGGACCGCGGCAAGGTGCTGACCCAGCTGTCCATCTTCTGGTTCTCCCAGACCGATACGTTTCAGACGAACCACCTGGTCTCTGGGATGGTTCCGGACTTGCCCGTCGCGCTGAAGGATTTTCGCGACAAGCTCGCGGGCCGTTTCATGATCGTGCGCAAGGCCAAGCGAATCGACTACGAATGCGTGGTCCGCGGTTACCTCGCCGGCAGCGCGTGGAAGGAGTATCAGGAGTCCCAGAGCCTTGCAGGTGAATCCATGCCCCCGGGCCTGGTGCAGAGCCAGAAGTTGGTGACGCCGATCTTCTCGCCGGCGACCAAGGCCGAGTCCGGCCACGACGAGAACATCACGTTTGACCACATGAAGAAAGACATCGGCGACGACCTCGCCACCAAGCTTCGCGACGCGAGCCTGGAGCTCTATAAGTACGCGTCCGAGTTTTCGGCACGGCGCGGCCTCATCCTGGCCGATACCAAATTCGAGTTTGGCCTGGTCGGCGACGACCTCATTCTCATCGATGAGGTGCTCACGCCTGACAGCTCGCGCTACTGGGACGCGGTGACCTATCAAGTCGGTGCATCGCCCGACGCCTACGACAAGCAGCTCGTCCGCGATTGGCTTTCGCGTTCGGGCTGGGATAAGGAATCCGACCCGCCCCCGCTTCCGCCGGATGTCGTGATGCAGACGCGGTTGCGCTACCTGACCGCATACCAGCGGCTGGTCGGCAAGCCGCTGTTCCCGCCCAAACCCAGGAATGAACCATGATTGCGCGAGTCATCGTTACACCAAAGCCTGTGGTCAACGACCCGCAAGGAGTCACGGTCAAGCAGGGGCTTGCCTCGCTCGGCTTTCGCGAGGTCTCCGATGTCCGCGTCGGCAAGTACATCGAGGTCAACCTCGACACTTCGAGCGAGCACGAGGCCCGCGAGCGCGTGGAGGCGATGTGCCGCCAGCTGCTCGCCAACCACGTGATCGAAGACTTCCGCTTCGACATCGAACCGGAGCACAAGCGACGGTGAAGTTCGGCGTCGTGGTCTTCCCCGGCACGTGGTCGGACCGGGACTGCGGCTGGGTCGTCGACCAGGTGCTGGGCGCGGAGCTGACCTACTTGTGGCACAGAGACACCGACCTCAAGGGGTGCGACTGCGTCATCCTGCCCGGTGGCTTCGCCTACGGCGACTACCTTCGAACGGGCGCGATCGCGAGGTTTGCGCCTGTGATGGAGCAGATCGGCGAGTTCGCCGACCGTGGCGGGCTGGTCTGGGGAATCTGCAACGGCTTTCAGGTGCTGTGCGAAGCCGGGCTGTTGCCGGGCGCGCTCATCCGCAATGCCTCGCTCGAGTTTCGCTGCGAGTGGACGAACCTGCTCGTGGAGCGCACCGACCTGCCGTTCACATCGCAGTGCGCGGAGCGCGATGTCATCCGCGTGCCGATCGCGCACGGCGAGGGCAGCTACTTCGCGGATCCCGCCACGCTGTCGCGCCTGGAGCAGCGCGGCCAGGTGGTGTTCCGGTACTGCGGTTCTGACGGACGTGTCGTGCCCGGCGCCAATCCCAATGGATCGCTCCACAACATCGCGGGCATCGTCAACGCGCGTGGCAACGTCCTTGGCATGATGCCTCACCCCGAGCGCTGCTCGGAGGCGGAGCTCGGTGGCACCGACGGGTTGAAGCTGTTTCGGTCGGTGGCGGACAACGCGCTGAAGGTCCTGGTGTCTTGAGCGTCAAATCTGTGGATGAGCGAAGGCTTCGGGAAGTCGCGCTCACCCCGGATGAGTACAGGGTCATCGTCGAGCAGCTGAAGAGAGCCCCCAACGAGGTCGAGCTTGGCATGCTCGGTGTGCTCTGGTCGGAGCACTGCTCGTACAAGAGCTCGAAGGCCCTGCTCCGGCGGCTCCCCTCGACCGGGCCGGCGGTCCTTCAGGGACCGGGCGAAAACGCCGGGGCGGTGAGCATCGGCGAGGGCTGGGCCGTGGTCTTCAAGATCGAATCCCACAACCACCCCTCCGCGATCGAGCCATACCAGGGTGCGGCCACCGGGGTCGGCGGCATCATCCGGGACGTGATCGCGATGGGCGCACGGCCCATCGCGCTGCTCGACTCGCTGCGCTTTGGCCCGCTGCCCGAATCCGGCCGCCACTTCGAAGGCGTCGTGGCCGGGATCGGCGGCTACGGCAACTGCATGGGAATTCCGACGGTCGGCGGCGAGATCTACTTCGAAGACTGCTACGCGAACAACCCGCTCGTGAACGCGATGTGCGTCGGGCTCGTGCGTACCGATCAGCTGATGAGGGCGCGAGCCGAGGGGGTGGGTAACAGCATCCTCCTGGTCGGCGCCGACACCGGACGCGACGGCATTCATGGTGCTTCGTTCGCCTCAGTCGAGCTGGACGAGAACAGCTCCGAGCGACGTCCCGCCGTCCAGGTCGGCAACCCGTTCCTCGAGAAATGCCTGCTCGAAGCATGCATGGACCTCTCGCACACCGACGCCGTGGTCGCGATCCAGGACCTGGGCGCTGCCGGCCTGACCTCGGCGGTCGCCGAATGCGCGGGTCGGGTCGATGGTGCCGGCGCGCGAATCGACGTCGGGCGGGTGCCGCGGCGCGAACGTGGGATGACTCCGTACGACGTGATGCTCTCGGAATCGCAGGAGCGGATGCTGGTCGTCGTCCAGCGAGGCCGTGAGCGCGAGGTCGAAAGCATCTTCCACGCCTGGGACCTGACCTCGGCCGTGATCGGTGAGGTGACCGACGACGGCCAGCTGACGGTGTTCGACAGCCGCGATCAGGTGGCTCGCCTGCCGGTAAGGCTTCTCACGGACGGGGCTCCGATGCGCCGCCTTGTCGGCGTCGCTCCCGAGCCGCCTCTCGATCTCGTGGTCGATGCCCTCCCGCCCCTCGCGGACGCGGGCGCAACGCTGCTGCGGCTGCTGGCCAGCCCGAACCTTTCCAGCCGCCGCGGCGTGTTCCGCCGCTACGACCACATGGTCGGCGATGCGACTGTGGTCCCGCCCGGAGGCGACGCGGCGATGCTTCGCGTGAAAGGCACGCGCCTCGGCCTGGCGATGACCGCCGACTGCAACGCGCGCTACTGCCACCTCGACCCGCACCTCGGCGCCCAGCTCGCGGTCGCCGAGGCGGCGCGCAACATCATCGCGACGGGCGCCCGGCCCATCGCGGTGACCGACTGTCTCAACCTGGCGAATCCGGACCGGCCCGAGGTGTACTGGGAGCTCGAGGAAACCGTTGCGGGCCTCTCGTACGCCTGCCGCGCGATGGAGCTGCCGATCGTGAGCGGCAATGTGAGCCTCTACAACGACTCGAACGGCGAGTCGGCCATCTATCCCACGCCGGTCGTCGGGATGGTCGGCGTCATCGACGACTACGCCAAACGAGTCGGCGCCGGGTTCCGCGCGGACGGCGATTTCGTCCTGCTGATCGGATCGAGCCACAACGACCTGGGCGGAAGCGAATACCTGAAGGTCGAGCACGGCTACGTTGCGGGTCGCCCGCCCTCGCTCGACCTGGCCCGCGAGCAGGCGGTCAACCGCGTGGTGCTGGCCGCGGCCCAGAGCGGCTATCTGCACTCGGCCCACGACTGCGCGGAGGGCGGAATGCTGGTCGCGCTCGCCGAGTGCAGCCTGCTCGGCAGCGTTGGCGTGCGCTGCCCGGCGATCAGGCCAGAATCGCCGCTGCGACTGGACGCGGCGTTCTTCGGCGAGTCGCCGAGCCGCTACGTCGTCAGCGTCCCCTCACGGGCGATGCCCGAGATGCAGTCGCTCGCCCGGCGCCACCACGTCGAGCTCTCACTGTTGGGCTTGACCGGAGGTGACACGCTGGAATTCGAAGGCCAGTTCAAGCTCTCCCTCGGCGAGCTGCGCCAGGCCTGGGAGGCGATGCTGAGCTAGCCATGTGTGGAGTTTTCGGAATCTGCGCCAAGCAGGGCGTCGACGTGGCGAACCTCACCTACTTCGGTCTCTTTGCGCTGCAGCACCGCGGCCAGGAGTCGGCGGGCATCGCCGTTTCCGACGGGGAATCCGTGCGTGTGCATCGCGACATGGGACTCGTGGCCCACGTCTTCTCCCCGGCCCGGCTCAAAGAGCTGGGCGAGGGCTCGATCATCGCTTTGGGCCACACGCGATACTCGACCACAGGCGCCAGCCGGGCGGAGAACGCGCATCCGCTGCCGTTCCATCACCCGACACTGGGTCCGGGCGCCATCGCGCACAACGGCAACCTGCTGAATGCGGACGCCCTCCGTGCCCAGCTCGTGGAGCAGGGCGTGACGTTTGAGACGGCCCTCGACACAGAGGTCATGGCACGCCTCATCGAGAACACGCATGGCCGCTCCTGGGAGGACGTGATCCGCCGCACGTTCGCGCGCGTCGTCGGCGCCTATTCCTGCGGAGTGATCACACCCAACCAGCTCATCGCGCTGCGCGATCCCTTTGGTTTCCGGCCACTGTGCATCGGCTACATCCCGCTGCCCGGTCAACCCGCACACGTCGTCGCATCCGAGACCTGCGCCCTCGACACCGTGCGCGCCACTTTCGTGCGCGAGGTGCAGCCGGGCGAGATGGTGGTGATGGACGAGCATGGAGTCCACAGCGTCGGCTTCCAGGCCTCGAGCAAGCACGCGATGTGCGTGTTCGAGTTCATCTATTTCGCGCGCCCCGACTCCATCCTCAAGAACTGCGAGCTCGAGGATGCGCGCATCCGGATGGGCCACGAGCTCGCGCAGGAGGCGCCCGTCGAGGCCGACATGGTGGTGCCGTTTCCGGACTCGGGTACGCCGGCCGCGATCGGATACGCCGAAGCCTCGGGCATCCCGTTTCGCGAGGCCATGATGAAGAGCCGCTACATCAACCGGACCTTCATCCAGCCCGACCAATCGCTGCGCGAATCAGGGGTCATGCTCAAGCTCAACCCGCTGCCGCGATCGATCAAAGGCAAGCGTCTGATCGCTGTCGACGACTCGATCGTGCGCGGCACCACCTCGAGGCGCATCATCGAGCGCCTGCGCGCGGCCGGCGCGAGCGAGATCCACATGCGCATCTCGAGCCCACCGATGAGGTTCCCGTGCTTCATGGGGGTGGACATCGGCTCGACCAAAGAGCTCATCGCGGCCGGGCGATCGGTGGACCAGGTTCGCCAGCAGATTGGGGCAGACTCGCTCCACTACCTGTCCATCCCCGGACTGATCCGGGCGATCGGCCGCGGCACGTCGCAGGAGTTCTGCCGCGCCTGCTTCGACGGCTCCTATCCGGTGCCCGTGCCGCAGCAATTAGAAATGGACAAGATGCAGTTCGAGCCGTCGGGATTGGTCACGTCGCAAACGTGATACCTGCTGGGGTCCCCATGCGCAGCATGGGGGGAGTGGACAAGATGCAGTTCGAGACTCCCCCGATCCAGCTGATCAAAGTCTGATGTCCGGCGAGGGGCTGTCGTACGCCGCGGCCGGCGTCGACATCGAGGCGTATGAGCGTGTGCTGGAGCGCGTCAAGCCGCTGATCGCAACGACGCACGGCAAAGAGGTCGCGGTCGGCGTCGGGCCTTTCGCCGGGCTCTACGCGCTGCCGGGCGGCGGGCATCTCGCCGCCAGCGCCGACGGTGTGGGGACCAAGATCAAAGTCGCCATCGCCGCCGAAAGCCATCGCGGGATCGGCGTGGACATCGTCGCTCATTGCGTTAACGACATCGCGACCGCCGGCGCCCGACCGCTCTTTTTTCTCGACTACTTCGCGACCGGTCAACTGGATCCCGAAGTCTTCTCCGAGCTGGTCGAGGGCATGACCGCGGCGTGCCGCGAAGCGGGATGCGCCCTGCTCGGTGGGGAGACGGCCGAGATGCCCGGTATGTACGCCCTTGGCGACTACGACCTCGCCGGCTTCATCGTCGGCCTGGTCGATGCAGGCTCTCGTCGAACTGCCGTCGGGGCGGGTGATGTCCTGCTCGGTCTTCCGTCGAGTGGCCTCCACACCAACGGGTACTCGCTCGTGCGCAAGGTGTTCGAGGACGTGCCTCTCAGTCATGTCTTCCCGGAGCTGGGAAAGCCGCTAGGAGAGGTGCTGCTGGAGCCGCACCGCTCCTACCTCGCGGACCTGAACGGCCTCCACTGGAAAGGCGCTGCGCATGTCACGGGCGGGGGCATCCTGGGCAATCTTCCACGCTGTCTACCAGAGGGCCTGGGCGCGCGGCTGGATCGGGGTGCGTGGCAGGTTCCGCCGATCTTTGACCTGGTGCGCCGGCGCGGCAACATCACGGACGACGAGATGTTCGGAACGTTCAACATGGGACTTGGCATGATCGTGGTGGTCGACCGAGCCGACGTTCCCGGACCGGGCCGGATCGGGTGGAGATCCGCTGAAACTCGGGATTTGCGTCTCCGGCAAGGGCAGCAACCTCCGCAACCTCGTCGAGCTCGGATTCGACGTCGTCGCGGTGGCGACCAACCGACCATCGTGCGCAGGCGCCGCTTTCGCGCGCGAGCGCGGCATCCCGCTGGCGGAGCTCTCGCAGAGATCTTTTGACTCGGCCGAGCAGCGTGATGTCGCCATGCGCGATTTCTTCATCCGGCATCGAGTGGAGCTCGTTGTCGACGCCGGTTACGACCGCATCCACACGGCCCCGTTCCTTGAAGCATTCGAGAGCCGGATCATCAACGTTCACCCCTCGCTTCTGCCGCAGTTCAGCGGGGGGATGGACGCCATCGAGCAAGCGCTGGAGAGCGGAGCCAGCCAAACCGGTGCGACGGTCCACGTCGTGACCTCTGAGCTGGACGCGGGCCCAATCCTGCTCCAGGAAGCGGTCTCGATCATGGAAGGCGAAACGGTGGAGACTCTTCGCCAGAAGCTGCACGAGGCCGAGTACCGGATCCTCCCCGCGGGGATCAGGCTGATGGAGGCGCGACTTGCCAACAGCCCTCTTATCCGTTAGCGACAAGAGCGGACTCACCGCTTTCGCCCGCGGGCTCAAGCGCCTCGGTTACGACCTCTTCGCCACAGGAAGCACCTTGCAGGCCATCGAGGACGCGTCGCTTGACGTCCAACCGGTGAGCGACCTGACGGGCTTTCCCGAGATGATGGACGGCCGGGTCAAGACGCTGCACCCGGGCGTCCACGCGGGCATTCTGGCCAGGCGCGACAAGCCGGAGCACCTGGAAGCGCTGGCCCAGCACGGGCTGCGCGAGATCGACCTCGTTTGCTGCAATCTGTACCCGTTCATCGACACCGTCGTCGGCGAAAAGGTCACCTTCGAGGCTGCCATCGAGCAGATCGACGTCGGCGGTCCGGCCATGATTCGCGCCGCGGCCAAGAACCACCAATCGGTGGTCGTGGTGGTGCGGCCGGAGCGATATTCGGAGGTCCTCGGAGCGCTCCACGAGGGAGCGCTCGACGAACCCGCGCGGAGAAGCCTGGCGGCCGAGGCTTTCGCGCACACATCTGCTTACGACGCCTGGGTCGCCGCCTACATGAGAAGGGATGCACGCAACGGCTTCCCGAGCGAGCTCACCATCCCGGGCCAGCTCGCCGAACCGCTCAAATACGGCGAGAACGAGCACCAGAAGGCTGCTTTCTACCGGCTGGGTCCAGATCCCGGAGGCCTCGGTGGCGCAGTGCAGGTGCACGGTGGGGCGCCCGGGTTCAACAACCTCCAGGACGCCTCGGCCGCCTACCAGCTCGTGATGGATTACGCCGAGCCGGCCGCGGCGATCGTCAAGCACATGAACCCTTGTGGGCTCGCGGTCGCGCAAGACGCGGCCACGGCGTATCGGATGGCCTTTGAATGCGACAAGGTCTCTGCCTTCGGCGGGATCGTTTCTATCAACCGGCCGCTCGACCGCGCGACCGCCGAGCAGATCGTGCAGATCGTCACGCACGTCGTGATCGCGCCCAAAGTCCTCGATGAAGCAAGGGATGTCCTAGCGCGGCGCAAGAACATGATCGTCCTCGCGGCCCAGCCGGCGCACCAGGGTCTGTTCGACTATGACGTCCGCTCGGTGCCTGGTGGCTTCCTGGTGCAGGAGTGGGACCGCGCCGGTTTTGACCGGTCGGCGTGCAAGACCGTAACCCGCCGCGCCCCGACCGAAGAGGAATGGCGACAGCTGGGACTCGCCTGGACCGGCGTCAAACACGTCAAGTCGAACGCGATCGTGCTTTTCAAGGACGACGCAGCGATCGGTGTCGGCGCCGGCCAGATGTCACGCGTCGAGGCGGTTCAGCTTGCGGTGCAGCGGGCGGGGGAGAGGTCGCAAGGCGCGGTCATGGCTTCGGACGCGTTCTTTCCGTTTCCTGACGGCCTCGAGCTGGGCATTCGCGCCGGGGTCACCGCGGTGATCCAGCCTGGCGGTTCAATGAAGGACGCCGACGTGATCGCGGCCGCCGACGCCGCCGGCATCGCGATGGTGGTGACGGGCCGCCGCCACTTCAAGCATTGAGCCGCCGCTTCGGGGAAGAGGGCCGCCAGCTTTCCTATGGCACCTATCTCAAGGTGCCCGAGCTCCTTTCGCTGCAGCAGGGCCTCAGCCAGGAGCATGACGAGCTCCTCTTCATCGTGGCCCACCAGGCCTACGAGCTGTGGTTCAAGGTCGTCCTGTTCGAGCTCGAGGCGGCGCGGGACCGGATCGATGCCGGCGACATCTTCTTCGCCCGCCACCACCTGCACCGCGTCCACGTCATCGAAGAGCTCCTGGTCGAACAGATCGAGGTCCTCGAGACGATGTCGCCGCAGGACTTTCTCGCCTTTCGCTCCAAGCTCGCCCCGGCGAGCGGATTTCAGTCGGTGCAGTTCCGCGAGATCGAGTTTCTCTCGGGCCTGAAGGAGCCCAAGTACGTGGCCCGGCTGGAAGCGACGCCCGAAGAGTTGAGCCGCCTGACGAGGCGCCTCGAAGAGCCTTCGGTGGACGATGCCTTTCGCTCTCTAATCGAGCGACGAGGCGCGCCCTCGCTGCTCGAGATCTTTCGGGACCGAGACCGGTATGGCGACCTGTTCGACCTGTGCGAGGGACTGCTCAACCACGACGAGACGTTTGCCCACTGGCGGGCCCGGCACGTGCTGATGGTCGAGCGCCAGATCGGGAGCAAGACGGGGACCGGTGGCAGCAGCGGCGCTGAATATCTTCGCTCCACGCTGGGCAAGCGTTTCTACCCAGAGCTGTGGGAGGTTCGGTCGCAGCTGTGACTTCAAGAAAGGGCGCCAATTCCGCACCCGCTGACCTGTTTCCTGGTGAGCGTCCTGAGCACCACATGAAGAAGGCGCAGGCCGAGCGGCCGCGGGTCACGTGCGGTTCCTGCCGGAAGTTCGACGGCACCGCGTGGTGCCGTCACTGGAACTTCCACACCACGGCGGAATCGCCGCCGTGCAGCTTCTACGCCAAACGCCCGTAGACGTTCTCAGCGTCTGTGTCCTGGTCTCGCGTGAGCCAGGAGTCCTTTGTGAAGCTGAAGCCCGGATTTACTCCGGGCGTCCCCTGGTTGCGCAGTAGCGACTCCAGTCAGCCTCTATGTCAAAGGGGGGTCCCGCGGGGGGATCCTGATCCCCCCGCGCCTTATGGCGGAATCGCCGCCCTGCAACTTCTACTCGAAGCCCCTTAGGCGGCTTCCTCGACCGGCGCTTGTTCGCGGATCACCACATCGGTGTTGCGCGTGCGCAGCACAGCCAGCACGACCACGAGTGCCGCGGCGACGCAGAGCGCCGCCAGGACGTACGCCATCTGAAAGGCAGCGTATCCCTGCGCGTGCGAGGTCGAGATCGACGTGATCGATGCAAGCCCCAGCGCTCCACCGACCTGCATCACGACATTGCTGAAGCCCGAGCCCAGGCCCGCGTCTCGGAGCGGAACCTCGGACATCGAGATGGTGAGCAGCGGCAGGAAGGACGATCCTGCGCCCGCCCCGAGCAGAACGTAGGCGGCCAGCAGGACCGGCGCGTAGCCTGCCGCGGGACCTGCGTTGGACAGGATGGTCAGGGCAGCGACGATGCCTGCCAGTCCGGCCATCAGAAGGTTGCGGGGTCCGACACGAGCCATGAGCCGCGCGGCGATGCCACTCGACATGACCCCGATCATCAGCGTGGTTGGCAGGAAAGCCAGCCCAGTCTCGAACGCGCTGTAGCCGCGCCCGTGCTGCAGGTAGAGGGCTCCGACGAAGAAGTTCACGAAGAGGCCCGTGAACAAGAGCGCCCGGGCGCCGGTGGCACCCATGAGCGAGCGTATGCCGAGGATGCGCATCGGCATCAACGGGTTCCGCAGCCGCGACTCGAGCAGGACGAACACCGCCAGCAGCCCGAGGGCTGCGCCCACCAGGCCGAGGGTGTGAGGTGACGTCCAGCCGTAATCCGTCGCGGTCACGATGCCGTACACGCCGAGCATCAACGACGCGGTGATCAGGACGGCGCCCAGCAGGTCGACGCCCTGGCTCAAACCGAGCCCCTCGTTCTCCTCGATCAGCCACGCGCCCAGGACGAGGGTGGCCACGCCGATCGGCAGGTTGATGAAGAAGATCCAGTGCCAGTTGATCCACTCGGTCAGGAATCCACCCGCAAGAAGTCCCAAGGAGCCGCCACCGGCGATGACGAGCGTGAAAACGCTCATCGCCTGGGCGCGCTCAGCCGGCCGCTGGAACTCCGTGACGATGATCGCGATGATCACGCCTGCTGAGAGCGACCCCCCCAGGCCCTGCAGAAATCTACCGACGATGAGGTTGTCGGCCCCCTGGGAAAACCCGCTCCCCACCGAAGCGACTGTGAAGAGGAACACGCCAGCCAGGAAGACCTTCCGGCGGCCGATCAGGTCGCCGACGCGGCCGGCCACCAGCAGGAAGCCTCCGTAGGCGATCAGATAGGCGTTGACCACCCAGGTCAGGTTGGCCTGGCTGAACCCGAGGTCGCGCTGGATGTAGGGCAGCGCAACGTTGACGATCGTCGAGTCGAGCATGATCATGAGCTGCCCGAAGCACACGACGACCAGGGCCATCCACCTTCTGAGATTTGCGTTCATAACCGCCTCCAAATGACCGAACCGATGCGAGGATGATCACTATAACAGGATCATCCCGATCCTTATTGCATGGATTATCCGCAAAGGTGGGAAGGTTAAGAATCAGTGATAACATCAATGGACGTGAAGAAAGACGAAGCAAAGTCGGATCTGGGCTTTGTCTCCCTGCTGACCCAGCTGTACAAGGCGATGAACCGCCGGACGAGCGACGACCTGTTGGGCATGCGGTTCAAGCCATACCTGACGCTTGGCTACATCCGAGACCACCCGGGCACCAGCCAGCAGGAGCTGGAGAGCTCGTTGTTCATGGACGCCAACTCGGTGGTCCTGATCCTGAACGAGCTCGAAGCGGCCCAGTTCTCGATCCGGCGGCGGGACCCGAACGACCGCCGGCGGCACATCGTCGAGATCACCGCGTCAGGCCGGCGTGCCCTCGACCGCGCCGACAAGGCCCGGGAGAGCCTCGAGGACGAGGTCCTGAGGGCGCTTTCGGCCGACGAACGCAGGACGGTCCACAAGCTCCTGGAACGGGTCCTGGACAGCCTGCTGACGGCGCCTGCCGCCCGGGTCTGACCCGGGAGGCCCCTCCTACCGGCTGAGCACCAGCACGAAGTAGACCAGGACGATCGCGATCACCCCTACGTAGACGTAGACCCCTGGTCTCCTGAACAGGCCCTGGCCCGGGTCGGCGGGCGGCCTGACGCTGCTGTTCGGATCAGGCGCGGGCAGAGAGGTGAGCTTCGAGAGGTTCACCACGTTGATCAGCGCCGTGACCGGGGCGATGAAGAAAGAGAACATGCCGAGCCACCCTCGCAGCAGCGTGGCGTCGGTCATCCGTCGCCAAACGTTCAGCCCGCAGTCGCGGCAGAAAGGACCCTTCAGGTTCTTGAAGGTCATCAGGATCAAGTACCCGTTGTGCTCGTAGATCGTCATCGGAACGGCGGGCACCGACCCGCAGAAGCGGCACCGTGTGCCGCCGGTCTGGAAGTAGGTCGCGGGTGGGGGCGCCGGCGTCGCGCCGACCGCAGCGCGGGCGGCGTTTGAAGCCTCGGACACCGTTCCGCCTGTTTGCAGGGACTGGAGCGCAGCGTCCAGCGCGGTTCTCTGTCGCCCCTCGTCGCCGCCGATCTCCCGGGCAACCCATTCCGCCCAAAGGCGGCGATTGTCCTCCCCCACTGTCGACAGCTTAACGTCAGATGGTATGAGGGAAAACCCAGATGGTTTTCCCTCATCGGCCGGTCGCTTCGCGACGGGCCTGCGCCCATTCCGGTATACGGTTGGGACTTCTTTTAGTTGTCACTCGAGGCGACGTTGGGAGCCCAGAAAACAAAGTTGCGGCCGGGATAAACCCGGCCGCCAAAGCGATGTCAGCAAAAAGGAAGGTCGGCTTAGTTAAGGCGCTCCAGGATCATCGCCATGCCCTGACCCCCGCCCACGCACATCGTCTCGAGGCCGAAGGTTTTGTCCGTTTCACGTAGGCCGTTGAGCAGCGTGCACAGGATGCGCGCCCCGGTCATCCCGAAGGGATGCCCGAGCGCGATCGCGCCGCCGTGCGGGTTCAGCTTGTCGCTGAATGGGTCCACACCGATGCCTCGCGCCGACGGGATGACCTGCGCGGCGAACGCCTCGTTGATCTCGACGATGTCGATGTCGTCGATCGTCATCTTGGCGCGCTTGAGCGCTTGCCTTGAGGCGTCGATCGGCCCGAGGCCCATGAATTCCGGCTCGAGCGCTGAAAGCCCGGTGGATATGACCCGGGCGATTGGCTTCAGCCCCAGGTCCTTGGCCCGACTGTCGGACATGACGACGACCGCCGCCGCGCCATCGTTGAGCGGGCACGAGTTGCCCGCGGTGACGGTCCCGTTCTCGCGGAAGACCGGCTGCAGGGCGGCCAGCGCTTCCATCGTCGTGCCCGGCCGCGGCCCGTCGTCTCTCGTGAATGTCTGGCCGTTGGGCAGGGGGACAGGGATGATCTCGCGGTCGAAGAAACCGCCGTCGCGAGCCTTGACCGCGGCGGCCTGGCTTTTGACCGCGTAGCGGTCCTGCTCTTCCCGACTGATCTTCTCTCGCGCCGCCACGTTCTCGGCCGTCTGCCCCATCGCGATGTAGATATCCGGGTATTCCTCGGTATTTCCCGGTACGAGCTTTGGGTTGTAGGTGTCGGGCGCGTCGGGGTAGCCGCTGCCGTATCGGGACACGCACTCGACGCCGACAGACAGGAAAACATCGCCTTCGCCGGCCTCGATGGCGTGCGTTGCCATGCGGGTGGTCATCAGAGAAGACGAGCAGTAGCGGTTGACTGTGACTCCCGGCACATCGAGCCGAGACAGGATGGAAACCACGCGCCCGATGTTGTGGCCCTGCTCGCCGCCGGGCAGGCCGCAGCCGCAGATGAGGTCCTCGATTTCTGTTGGGTCGAGCTGGGGAACCTTGTCAAGAACTTTGTTCACGACGTGCGCCGCGAGGTCGTCGGGCCGGACGTCGACGAGGGATCCCTTCCGCGCTCTGCCGATCGGGGAGCGGCCGTAGGCCACGATCACTGCTTCGGTCATGTGTCGTTTATACGCTGGTCAGGAACAGTGAGTGGATTTAGCGGGGAGATCCCGTCCGGACTCGACTGGCTGAGGGGCTCGCAACGCGGACGTCGATGGCTCAAGTCGCTGCCGCAGCTGGTTGAAGACTGCGCCGCGCACTGGCGGTTGCGACTAAGCGCCCCCTTTCCTTACGCCTTCACGTCGCTTGCGCTGCCCGCACGGAGGGAGGACGGGTCGGATGTGGTCCTCAAGCTCCTCTTCGTCGACCGCGAGAACGAGCATGAAGCTCTCGCGCTTCGGCACTGGGGCGGGGACGGAGCAATCCAACTCCTCGACGAGTTTCCAGCGCGCGAAGCGCTGTTGTTGGAGCGCTGCATTCCCGGCACTCCGCTGTCGAGCGCCGGCCCCGAAAAGGCGATCGAAGTGATGACGGCCTTGCTGCCCCGGCTCTGGAAGCCCGCGACCGCACCGCCTTTCCGCCCGCTTGCCGATGAGGCAGCTCGGTGGTCCACGCATCTCAGAGCACGCTGGAACGCTGCCGGGCGACCATTCAGATCGGGGCTTGTCGATGCCGCCCTTGACGCTTTGCGGTCACTGCCCTCCTCCCAGGGCGAGCAGGTTCTGCTTCACCAGGACCTGCATGACGCCAATGTGCTGGCGGCCGAGCGCGAGCCGTGGCTCGCCATCGACCCCAAGCCTCTGGTGGGCGAGCGAGAGTTCGGCCTGGCACCCATCGTCCGCTCGGCCGGTTTCGAATCAAGCCGCAAGCAGGTCCGGCTGCGCCTCGACCGCCTCACCGACGAGCTCGGACTCGATCGTGAGCGGGCCCGCCTTTGGTGCCTGGCCCAGACCGTCGCGTGGTCGATCGGCAGCAACAGCCCGGAGTCCCAGGTCGCGATCGCTGAGTGGCTTTCGGAGGTCTAGCGGTACCTACCCGCGATCACGTAGACGAAAATGCCTACGAACAAGAGGCCGACCAGGCCGAACGCCACCAGCGGTTTGATGCCGAACGAAGCCATGACGACCACGCCAAGGATCAGGGCGGGCAGATAGATGAAGCCCAGCAGCTCCATGAAGCGCATCCCGATCATGCGGTGGCGCTTGCCTTCGAGGATCAGCTCGCGAGGCAACCGCTCGTCCGGGTCGAGCGGGTGGAAGATCGAGTACATGCTTCTCCGCTCGAGGCTTCGCAGGTCCCTCAGCTCAAGTCGCCGGCGCATCTCAATCGATACCAGTTTGGCACCGCGGGCTAGGAACGGACCAGCAATGCCTCACGGGTGAACAGCTTCAGGGCGGCGTAGAAGCACAGGGCCCCGGTCAGGATCAGGCTGAGCGAGGTCACGGCCAGCGTGTCCCAGGCGACCGAGTTGTGCGTGATCGCGTCGCGCAAGACCAAGACCGCGTTGAGGATCGGGATCAGGTAGTACGCAAGATTTGGGTTGAAGTCCGGGATGAACAGCACGATCGAGGCGGGAAAGATCGTGATGAAGTAAAGCGGCGTGGCGTAGGCCTGGCCCTGTCGAAAATTGCGTGCCAGGGTCCCAAGCGTGATCGTCAGCGAGCTGAACGACGCGGCGAGCAGGACGGCGAGCCACACCATGACGGTCGCCGCCAGCGGGCTGAGCTGCACCTCGAATGACTGTCCGCCATTGCCGCCGAAGCGGACCTGGCTCAAAGCGACCAGCATCGAGACGATCGATGCGAGCGCCGCCACCAGACTGATCGAGCTCACCGCCAGGATCTTGCCGACGAGCACCTGACTGCGCGGCGCTGGGGTCAGGAGCAGGCTCTCGAGAGTCTTGCGCTCCCGCTCTCCCGCGGACGTGTCCAGAGCGGCGGACAATCCCCCGGTGAGACTCATCGTTATGAGGATGTACGGCAGGAAGAAGCTCAGGAACGAGTTGCCTACCGCCTGGCTCGGCGAGCTGAGCGGATGGAGCATGACCGGGAGGGGATTGAGGACCGAAGGGTCGACGCCCTTTTCCTGCAGCGACGCGGCTACCTTCGCCGCGTCGTACCTGCTCAGCACCGTCTGGAATCGAACGTCGGCGAGCTGCGCGCTCTGACGGGTCGGGTCGAGATACTCGTCGACGCCCGACGCCGAGAAAGCGACACCTATGTCGACCTGGTGTTTGGCGGCCGCTGCGGGATCATCTACGCGCTCGAGCTTCAGCCCGACCGCGTTGAAAAGTGTGTCCAGGCCGGCCGGAACGGTCCCTGAGTAGCCGACCGTGTAGGCCTGCGAGGCCGTTTTGGTCGAGACCTGCGAGATGACGAACAGCACGATTGGCGTGGCAAGCGCGGCGAGGCCGATCGCCATCAACGTTCGCCGGTCGCGAAGGATCTCGCGCATCTCCTTCTTGAAGACGACTGCGATCGGGCTCATCCGGCCGCCTCGACGAGCGAGAGGAACGAATCCTCGAGGTCCTTGAATGCGCCGCGCACCTCGGCCGTGGCGCCGCTCGCGACGACGCGGCCCTGGTGAATGATCGTGAGGCGATCGCACAGGCGCTCCGCGTCGTGCAGCACGTGGGTTGAGAAGATGACCGACTTGCCGCGATCCTTGGACTCGACCATGAACTCTCTGATCTCCCGAGACGCGAGCACGTCGAGATTCGACGTCGGCTCGTCGAACATCAAGACAGGCGGGTCGTGGACGATCGCGCGAGCGATCGCGACCTTCTGCTTCTGGCCGGAGGACAGGCTCTCCGCCCGCTGCTCGGCGAACGAGCCCATGTCGAGCCGGTCGATCACGCCGTCCACCCTTCGCTTCACCTCTCCGTTGAGCACACCCGTCAGCTCGGCAAAGTACGCGATGTTCTCGCGTGCGCTGAGGCGTGGGTAGATGCCGATCTCCGCGGTGACCACGCCGACCCGACGCCTCACCTCCTGGGGCGACACGCGGGTGTCGTAACCAAGGACCTCAACCGATCCTGAGTCGGGCGCGAGCAGGGTGCAGATCACGCGCAGGGTCGTGGTCTTGCCGGCGCCGTTCGGGCCGAGCAGGCCGAAGATCTCGCCGGAGTGCGCTTCAAAGGTGATGCCGCGCAGCACCTTGTTCGAGCCCAGGGTCTTCTCGAGGCGATCGACCTTGACCGCCGCTTGAGTCACTTCTTCTTGGTGGCTTTTCTCGTGGCGGTCGAGGTGGGCTTGCCGGTCCTGGCGGCGGCCTTGGCGGTGCGCTTCGCCGGCGCCTTCTTCGCGGGCGCTCGCGTCGCCGCAGCGGCATTGGCTTTTTTGGCGGGTGCGGCAGCTGGCTTCGCAGGTGCCGCCTCTGCGACCGCAGCCTGGACGTCGGCGGACTCCTCGGCGGCCGCCGGCTCTGCCTGCGCCACCCCGATCGAGCTGGAAAGCGTGCGGTGGCACGTCTCGCACGTCACGATGGTGCGCACGAGCGTGCCGAGGTGATGCTCCTCGCGGCGCAGGTTGCGGGTGCGGTCGCAAAACGAGCAGTAACCAACCTCGGTGAACACCTCGACGTGTCCAGGACGCTTGTTCATGGGCGTATGTAACTTACGGTAAACTCTCGGTCGAGCTCGCCTTTAAGTCCTGGCCTGTGAGCCTGGGAAGGAGATTTTTTCGTGGCAATCACGTCGCGTATGCGCCATGTGATCGAGAGTCAGCAGTTCAGCCGCACCCTCCTCGAAGAGCTGTTCGCGCGCGCCGACGAGATCAAGCGCGAGCCGCACAGGTTCATGGGTCGCCTTGCGGGCCTGGTGATGGCGGCTCTCTTCTACGAACCGTCGACCCGCACCCGGCTTTCCTTCGAGGCGGCGATGCTCCGGCTCGGCGGCCAGACCATGGGCACCGACAACGCCCGCGAATTCTCCTCCGCGGCCAAAGGCGAGACTCTCGAGGACACCATCCGCATCGTGAGCGGGTACGCAGACGTGATCGTCTTGCGTCACAGCGAAGAAGGAGCGGCCAAACGCGCGGCCGCGGTCAGTGACGTCCCGATCATCAATGCGGGCGACGGCCCGGGCCAGCATCCAACTCAAGCCCTTCTCGACCTGTTCACCATCCGGGCCGAGCTAGCGAAGATCGACGGCGTGCGCGTGGCGATGGTGGGCGATCTCGCCAACGGCCGGACGGTGCGCTCGCTCGCCTATCTCCTCAGCAAGTTCAAGGACATCAAGCTCTGGTTTGTCGCTCCGCCTCAGGTGTCGATGCGCGACGACCTGAAGGCGCACCTGGACGAGCACCACGTGTCCTACACCGAGACGCAGGACCTCGACGCGGTGCTGCCGGAGGTCGACGTCGTCTATATGACGCGCATCCAGAAGGAGCGCTTCACGGACCCGGCCGTGTATGAGGCGATCAAAGGCATCTACCGCATCGACAAGAACGCGATGGCCCGCATACGCAAGTACGGCGTCCTGATGCATCCGCTGCCGCGCGTCGACGAGATCTCGCCCGAGGTCGATGACGACCCGAGGTCCGCTTACTTCCGCCAGGCGCGCAACGGCCTACATATCCGCATGGCCTTGCTGGATCGCCTTCTCTCATGAGCATCACTGAGCGTCGCCTCAAGGCAACCGTGATGGACGCCGACCAGATCCGCCGCTCGCTGCATCGGATCGCGCACGAGATCGTGGAGCGCAATCGCGGCGTCGAAGATGTTGTGATCGTCGGCATTGTCAGCAAAGGCGACATCCTCGCCCAACGTCTGGCCATGATTCTCCGCGAGCTCGAGCAGTCTCGAGTGCCCTTTGGCCGCCTCGACGTCACACAGCATCGCGATGACCTACACCTCAGACCACCTGACGGTCACCGGCCATCGAGCGAGATGCCCGACGTCAGCGGCAAGGTGGTGGTGCTGGTCGACGACGTAATTCATCACGGGCGCACGGCCCGCGCCGCAATGGATGCGCTGATGGACTTCGGCCGGCCGCGCTCGATCCAGCTGGCGGTCCTTGTCGACCGCGGACATCGTGAGCTTCCGATCCGTCCTGACTACATCGGCAAGAACGTGCCGACGTCGGACGCCGAGCGGATCGATGTCCTCATCGACGAGGAAGACGGCATCGACCAGGCGGTGATCGTTGCCGGCTGAGTCCTTCGCGGCGCTGGTGCTGGAGGATGGCCGGGCCTTTCTCGGCGCGCCGCTCGGAGCTGACGTGGTGGGCGAGGGCGAGGTGGTCTTCAACACCGCGATGACCGGATACCAGGAAGTCCTCACAGATCCTTCGTACGCGGGCCAGATGATCTGCATGACCTACCCGCTGCAGGGCAACTACGGCGTGCGGCTGGCGGATGCCGAGTCAGCGCGGCCATGGGCGCGGGCCCTTGCCGTGCGCTGGGCATGCCCGGCGCCGAGCCATCATTCGAGCGAAGCCTCGCTCGACGACTATCTGCGGCGCTGGGGCGTGCCCGCCATCGCGGAGATCGACACGCGTGCCCTCACCCGCCACATCCGCATGCATGGCGCGCTCCGCGCGGTCCTGGTGCATGAAACGGCGGCGCCTTCCGCCTCACGCCTGGCAGACCTGGCGACGGCGGCGCGACAGGTAAGGCCGCTGGCCGACCAGGACCTGGTGGCGCAGACCTCTCGGACGACAAAGGAAGAGTGGTTGGAACCGCTGCCGCCCGAGCTGCGGACTCGGCGGCGGAGTGACGGCGAAGGCTTGCTGGTCGCCGTCGTCGACTATGGGGTGAAATCCAACATCCTCCGCTCGCTCCGCGAGCGCGGTTGCACGGTGGTCGTGCTTCCGCACACCGCGACATGGTCGGACGTCCGGGCGCTGCAACCGGACGGCCTGGTGCTGTCGAACGGCCCGGGCGATCCCTCCGTCCTCCACGGCCCCGTTGAGCTCGCGCGCGAGGCGCTGGGCAGCGTTCCGCTGTTCGGCATCTGTCTCGGCCATCAGATCCTCGGCCGGGCCGCCGGCGCCACGACCTCGCGGTTGCCCTATGGACACCATGGTGCCAATCACCCGGTCAAAGACCTGGACACCGGGCGGGTCCACATCACCAGCCAGAACCATGAGTTCCAGGTCGACGCCGCCTCGATACCCTCGGGCGATTTCTACGTCTCCCAGCGCAACCTGAACGACCTGTCGGTGGAAGGCCTCGGCCACCGCCACCTGCCCGCGTTCAGCGTTCAGTACCACCCCGAAGGCTGCCCCGGACCCCAGGACAACCAACACCTGTACGACCGGTTCATCGACATGGTGCGAAGCCGCGCGCCGGTCGTGAAGGCGGTGGCGGGCATGACGGAAGAGCCTCGCCCGCGCAAGGTGCTGATACTCGGGTCGGGGCCGATCGTGATCGGGCAGGCGGCCGAGTTCGACTACGCGGGCACGCAGGCGTGCAAGGCGCTGCGCGAGGAAGGCATCGAGACGGTTCTGGTCAACTCGAACCCGGCCACGATCATGACCGACGAAGAGGTAGCCGACCGCGTCTATCTCGAGCCTCTGACTGTCGAGGCGGTCGAGCGGATCATCGCCCGAGAGCGGCCAGACGCGCTGCTCCCGACGCTGGGCGGACAGACCGGGCTGAACCTCGCCACGGACCTGGCCAGTGCCGGGGTGCTCGAGCGCCACCACGTCCGACTGCTCGGCGCGACCATCGACACGATTCGCAAGGCCGAGGACCGCCAGGCATTCAAGCAGATGCTTGAAGACATCGGCGAGCCGGTCCCGGTCTCCCGCGTGTGTGAGTCGATGCACGAAGTCACCGAGTTTGCGGCGGCCACCGGCCTACCGCTAGTGATCCGCCCGGCTTACACGCTCGGAGGCACCGGAGGGGGCTTCGTGACCACCGAAGCCGACCTCGAACGCATAGCCGCGCGCGGTCTCGCCGCGTCCCCTATCCACCAGGTCCTCGTCGAGCGGTCGCTGTGGGGATGGAAGGAGATCGAGTACGAGGTAATGCGCGACGGCGCGGACACCTGCATCACGGTCTGCAACATGGAGAACCTCGATCCGATGGGCGTCCACACGGGCGATTCAATCGTCGTCGCGCCGGCGCAGACCCTGACCGACCGCGACCATCAGATGCTGCGCTCGTCGGCGATCCGCATCATCCGCGCCCTGGGCATCGAAGGCGGCTGCAACGTCCAGTTCGCGCTGGACCCGAAGAGCTCGCAGTACTACGTGATCGAGGTCAACCCCCGCGTGAGCCGTTCGTCGGCGCTGGCCTCGAAGGCAACGGGGTACCCGATCGCTCGGGTCGCGGCGAAGGTTGCGGTTGGCCGGCGGCTTGAGGAGATCCGCAACGAGATCACCGGACGCACGTTCGCGGCCTTCGAACCGGCGCTCGACTACTGCGTGGTCAAGATCCCGCGCTGGCCCTTTGACAAGTTTCCGGGGGGCGACCGGCGCCTCGGAACGCAGATGGCCTCGACCGGCGAGGTGATGGCGGTCGAGCGGACTTTCGAAGCGGCTCTGGTCAAGGCGATGCGCTCGTTGGAGCAGAAGCCGCCGGCGGCCGCGGAGTTCGACGCCGAGATGATCGACCAGCCCAACGACCGCCGCCTGTTCGCGCTGCTCGACGCGCTCCGCAACGGCGTGGACACGGCGTCGCTCGCGGACCGCAGCGGCATCGATCCGTGGTTCATCGACCGACTCGCCAACATCGTCCGGCTCGAGACCGAGGGCGACGTGCGCGAGCTGCGCCGGTCCGGTTTCTCCGATGCGATGATCACAGCCCTGAGGGGCGAGACAGTCCAGCCCGCGCTACCCACCTACAAGCTCGTCGACACGTGCGCGGGCGAGTTCGAATCCGCCACGCCGTACTACTACTCGTGCTGGGAGGAAGAGGACGAAGCCCGGTCGGCCGGCGGGCGCACGGCGCTGGTCATAGGTTCCGGCCCGATCCGGATCGGCCAGGGCATCGAGTTCGACTACTGCTCGGTCCACGCCGCATGGGCGCTGCGCGAGGCGGGCGTGCGTGCGGTGCTGGTCAACTCCAACCCTGAGACGGTCTCGACCGACTTCGACACCTCCGACCGCCTCTACTTCGAACCGCTCGACCTGGACGGAGCACTCCACGTGGCGCAGACGGAGCAAGCCGGGGGTGCACTGGTCCAGTTCGGCGGCCAGACGGCGATCAACCTGGCCGAGCCCCTCGACCGGAACGGCGTCGCGATCATGGGCTCGAGCGTCGAAGCAATAGACCTGGCCGAGGACCGCCGCGCGTTCGCCAGCTCGCTCGACGCGATCGGCATCCCGCAGCCGATGGGCGGTACCACCACCACGGTCGAAGAGGCAGAGGCTATCGCGGCGCGTGTCGGCTACCCGGTGCTCGTCCGCCCCTCCTACGTGCTCGGTGGTCGCGCCATGGAGATCGTGCGCAACCGCGACGAGCTGCGGCGCTACATGGTCTGGGCGGTCGGCGCCATGCCGCGCGGCCAGGTCCTGGTCGACAAGTATCTGCAGGGAGTCGAGGTCGAGGTCGACGCGATCTCCGACGGCGACACGGTGGTGATTCCGGGCGTCATGCAGCACGTGGAGCGCGCCGGTGTCCACTCTGGCGATTCATACGCCGTGTATCCCGCCCAGAGCCTGGAGGCGGAGGAGCTCGCGCACATCGTCGACTACACCGTGCGCATCGCGCGGCATCTGCGTCTTCGCGGGCTGGTCAACGTGCAGTACGTCGTGCACCGCGGGCACGTTTATGTCCTCGAGGTCAACCCGCGCGCTTCGCGCACCGTCCCGTTCCTCTCCAAGGTCACGGGCGTGCCGATGGTGAAGCTTGCCACCCGCGTGATGCTGGGCGACAAGCTCATCGACCTCGGCTGGACCACCGGTCTCGTCCCGCCGCGGGACCTGGTCGCGGTAAAGGCGCCGGTGTTCTCGATGAACAAGCTGCCGGCGGTCGATTCATACCTCGGCCCGGAGATGAAATCCACTGGCGAGGCGATCGGTATAGCGCGCACGTTGAACGAGGCGCTGCGCAAGGCGTTCGCCGCCTCAGGTATGCACCTGGAGCGCGGCAGCTCCGCCTTGCTGACGATCGCCGACGCCGACAAGCCGGAGCTTTTCCCAATCGTGTCACGCCTCGTGCAGCTCGGATGCCATCTGGTCGCGACCGACGGGACGGCGAAAGCCCTGCGCGCGGCCGGGTTCTCTCCCCGAGTGGTGGCGAAGATCGGCGAGGAGGGGCCGACTGTGGTCGACGTCATAGTGCGCGGCGAGGTGCAGATGGTCATCAACACGATGTCGAACATCTATGAGGATCCCGGCGACGGCAACCCCGTCTTCAAGGATGGGTTCGAGATCCGGCGTGCGGCTGTCGAACGCCGCATCCCATGCCTGACCTCGCTCGACACCGCCACCGCGCTCCTCGAGTCGGCAGTCTCCGCGCCGGACGAGTTCGAGGTGCGGACCATCGACGAGTGGCGCAGTGTTTCTGGTTGACGCGTCGATAACCGGTCGTCGCCAGGTTGCGCGCGGCATGTTCGTCATCGGTATGCACGGGCCTGAAATCGCGTCCACCGTCCGGGCGGGCCAATTTGTCAATCTCGGTTGGTCTCCGGGTCCCCTGCTGCGCCGTCCGTTTTCCGTCTATCGCTCGGACGGGGAGCACATCGAGGTCGTGCTGAACGCCGTCGGCACGGGAACCGCGCAGCTGCTTGGAATGGACATCGGCGAACACGTCAGCTGCCTCGGCCCGCTTGGCCGCGGTTTTGAGATCAGGCCCGGGATCCGAACCGCCGTGCTGATCAGCGGCGGCCTGGGCGTGGCGCCGATGCCACTCGCGGCCAGGGATGCGCGCCAGGCGGGTGCGCATGTCACGTGGGTTCACGGCGCGCGGACCGCGGTCGAGCTGTGCTCGGAGACGGAGGGCGATGAGGTCATCTGGGCGACCGACGACGGAACAGAGGGTTCTCGCGGCACGGTGGTAGCGGCGGCTCCTCAAGCCGAGGTCGTGCTCGCGTGTGGCCCGAACCGTATGCTCGCCGCGGTCGCCGAGAGGTGGCCGGAAGCGCAGGTCGCCGTCGAAACGTATATGGGTTGCGGGACCGGCGTCTGCCTGGGCTGTGCGGTGCCTCTCAAGCGCGGGGGATACGACCGCGCCTGCAGGGAAGGCCCGGTCTATCGCGCCGCCGACATCGACTGGGGCGCCCTTCCCTCACACCTTTCGTACGCGGTCACGAGATGACTCCCGACCTTTCGGTGGCGGTCGGGGCGTTGAAGCTTCGCGGTCCGGTTCTCGCGGCGTCCGGGACTTTCGGCTACGGCACCGAGGTGCCGCTCCTCGAGCGGCGCTCGCTGGGCGCGATGGTCTCCAAAGGAATCTTCCTCCGGCCGCGCGAAGGCACCGCGCCACCGCGCATCGCAGAAACGCCCGGAGGGATGCTCAACGCCATCGGACTGCAGGGTCCCGGCGCCGACGCTCTCGTCCGCGACTACGCGCCGCAATGGGCAGACTGGGACTTCCCAGTCCTCGTCAACATCAACGGGGAGTCGGCGTCGGAGTACGGCGAATTGGCCGCACGCCTCGACGGGGTGCCCGGCATCGCGGGGTTTGAGATCAACATCTCCTGCCCCAACGTCGAGCAGGGTGGGCTGTACTTCGGCAACGATCCGCGGGCGGCCGCGGCGGTCACCGAGGCGGTGCGCAGGCGGACCAAGCTGCCGGTCTGGGTGAAGCTCACGCCGATGGTGAGCGACATCGGCGTCATCGCGCGCGCGGTCGAAACGGCCGGGGCCGACGCCCTATGCGCGATCAACACCTTCGTCGGCATGTCGATCGACCTCAACAGCTACCTCCCCCGCCTGAGCTTTCGCACCGGTGGTCTTTCGGGGCCGGCCATCCGGCCGTTGGCCGTCCACCTCGCGCACCAGGCCGCGCGTGCGGTGCGCATCCCCGTGATTGGCATCGGGGGAATCGCTCGAGCCGAGGACGCGCTGGAGTTCCTGGTCGCGGGCTGCTCGGCGGTGCAGGTGGGCACGGCCACGTTCGTGAACCCGAATGCGATCGCCGAGGTCCACGACGGCATCTCCGCCTTTCTTGAATCCAGAGGGTTGACGTCGCTCGCCGATCTTCCCCGCTATCTTCCACGCGACTAGATGTCCACTGAAATCCCGCCGTCTCGACGTGACTCCGAGGCACTGCAGATCCTCGCGACCGAGCACTGGAGCCTGCTTGCCACTCGCGCGCTGACTTACCAGGAGTCGCTCGGCCGGGTGAACATGTTCCTGACCATCCTTTCAGGAGCTGTCATCGCACTGGCGCTGGTGGCCCAGGCGGACCACTTCGGCGCCGCCTTCATCTCGATCGCAATTTTCATGCTCTCGGTCGTCCTGCTCACGGGGGTCTTCACCGTGGCGCGGCTGATGTCGCTGAATCGTGACGACTTCCGCTGGGTGCTCGCGATGAACCGGCTGCGCCACGCCTACCTCGAGATGCACCCAGAGCTCGAGCCGGCCTTCATGACGAGCCCTTATGACGATCTGCCTGGCGCGCTGCAAACCCTCGGCATCGAAGTGTCAGGTCAGGATCGGCTTGGATCGATGTTCCATGGTCTGCAGACGCTTCCGGGCATGCTGTCCGTGATCGTTGCCTCGGTCGCCGGTGCGATCGGGGGCCTCATCGGGGTGGGATTTGGCGCTCCGGTGGTCGTGGTGGTGCTCTCCGGCATCGTCGTGTTCCTGGTGACCTTCGCCCTGATAGGGATCTGGGGCCGGCGATCCGTCCGGAACCTGGACCCATCGCTCGCCGCGCGTTTTCCTTCGCCACCCAAATCGCCTGCTTAGGCTCGACCGACCGTCACAATCCACTAGCCGTGCTGGAAGTTGAAGGCCTCGCCAAGCGCTACGGCGAGGTGCTTGCGCTCAAAGACCTGACCGTCAGCGTCGAGGAAGGCGAGTGCCTTGTCCTGCTGGGCCGCAACGGGGCCGGCAAGACCACCGCCCTGCGGTGCATGGCCGGCGTGCTGCTTCCCACCGCGGGCACGGTCAAGGTCGATGGGATTGACGCGGCGGACGACCCGGCCGCCGTCCGCGCCAGGGTTGGATTGATGCCCGAGGTGCCTGGCCTGTACGAGCGGATGTCGGCCCGCGCCTACCTGGACCATTTCGGCGCGATCTACGACGTCGAACCGCCGGTCCGGCGCCGCCGGATCGAAGAGCTGCTCGAGGTCTTCGAGCTCACCGATGCCGGCGATCGCTGGCTCGGCACCTTCTCGAAAGGCATGCGCCAGAAGGTCGCACTCATCCGCGCGACCCTGCACCGCCCTCGCCTCATCCTCGCCGACGAGCCGACCTCGGCCCTCGACCCAGACAGCGCGCGCCGCGCATGGATCTACCTCAAGGACCTGCAGAGGGATGGCTGCGCGCTCGTCATCTGCACTCACAGCATGGAAGAGGCGGAGCATCTGGCAGGCGACATTGGAATCCTGTCCGCGGGCAGAGCGCTCGCCGTCGGCAACATGGTCGAGCTGCGCCGGCGCTCTGGATTGAAGATGCGGCAAGAGGTGCGCGATCTCCCGACGCTGCAAGACATCTACCTCGCGATAGTGGACAACCATCGTGACCTGGCCGAAGTTAGAACGGCGTAAAGCCGCGCTGGTCGCTCGCCGCGACCTGCGGGATGCGGTCAGCGAGCTGCGCCTTATCGTGGCGATGGTCGCGCTGACGCTCGCGATCCCGATCGCCTCCGCCTCCGGCGTCCGCGCGCTCGCGGCCTTCGGCGGCGGCACCGCCGTCGTCAACCGGCTGTCCCTGGTGGGCGCGTTCTTCGTGGTCTTCATCCCGGCCAGCTTCTCGCTGGTTCTCGCGCTCGAGTCGTTCGTCGGCGAGCGCGAGCGGACGACGCTCGAGGTGCTCCTGTCGACGCCGCTGCGGGAGGCGGAGATCTACGCCGGCAAGGTGGCCGCCGTGCTGACCGTTTCTCTAAGTCTTTGCTACGGCGGCCTGATCGTCTACTGCCTGATCGCGTTTCCGGGGCTTGGGTACTTCCCGCTCGGCATTCTGCTTGCGCTCGCCCTTTCGACGATCTGTCAGGTCGCGGCGATGGTTGCCGGCGCGGTGATCATCAGCCTCAACGCTCGCACGATGCGCGCTGCCAACGTGATGGCCTCTTTCATCATCCTGCCCATGTCGGTGGCGCTGCAGGCCGAGGCGGCGCTGATCCTGCTGGGTCGCGCTGATTTCCTCTGGGCTTTTGCATTGCTGATGGCTGTGGTCGCCGTCGTGCTGCTGCGAATGGGCCTCAGCGGGTTCTCACGCGAGGCGTTGCTCGCCCGCGACGTTGGGCTGCGTCAGCCCCTGCGGCGTGCGACACGTGCGGTGCGGTCGAGCTTAAAGATGCGCCCGGGCATCTTTCGGCTGATCTGGATGAGGCGAACCCCGATGCTGCTTGCGGCCGCGGGCCTGCCACTCGGAGTGCTGGCCGGCTACCTCGCCGGGGCATCGAATGCGATCCCCCCGGCCGTGATACGGCCCGCGCTTGCGAGCCTTGTCAAGTCGTCTGGTGACGGAGGGCCGATCTACGAGGTCGCCACCATCTTCAGCCACAACGTGCTGGCCTTCCTGCTGGTGGCTGCGCTAGCGGTCACGACGGCAGGCCTCAGCGGCTTCTTGCTCACGTTCGCGCCCGGATTCCTGCTGGGTTTTGCCGCCGCCCTTTCGTCCTGGACGCTCGCGTTGACCGGGATCGTGCCGAACGGCCTGGTCGAGATCCCCGCGGCGATCATCGCGGGCGGCCTGGCGATCCACATCGGCGCCACCGCGATCCATATGGACGCGCGAGGTGGATGGGCCGACCGGGTGCTCGCCGCGACGGCCGACTACGTGCGGGCGCTGCGCTGGCTGGTGCCTGCGCTTGCCGTCGCGTCGGTGCTCGAAGTCTTCATCGGCTGACCGAACACCTCCGGTACGAGGAGCCTTATCGCTAGCACGACCGCGCCTGCCGCGATGGCGCCGACAGCCATGGCCCATGGCGCGCCGAACAGCGTTGCGAGCAGCCCGGCCTGCATGGCTCCAATCGGTCCGACCCCGGCAAAGGCCTGCACGTAGAGAGCCATCACACGCCCGCGCAGATGGTCGGGCGTTATGGTCTGGATGCGGTTGTTCGTGGTCGCCAGAAACGAGATCTGGCAGTAACCCGCCACAAACAAGGCGATGAGCGAGAGCACGAGCACCCGCGAGATCGAGAATTCGAGGAGCGCGGCCACCCATATCCCCGCCATCCAAAGCTGCCGGGGCGGGTCTGCGCCGAGGTGGGGCATGAATGCCAACGTCAGCGCTCCGGCCAGAGCGCCAAGACCCATCGCGCCGAGCAAAAAGCCGAATCCCTGCGCGCCCGCATGTAAGACCTGATCCGCGAACAGCGGCATGAGCGTCTGCCGGTTCATGGCGAACAGCGAAAAGACGGCGACCGCGACCAGCAGCCCTCCCACAACCGGCTGATGTCGCGCATAGGAAGCGCCCTGCGCGAGCCGCGACAGCAAGGGCTGCTCGTGCCGCTCTTGCGCCACGTTCGGCAGTTCTCGCATCAGAAGCAGGGCTGCCACGGCAGCCAGATAGCTGACCGAGTTGGCGAGAAAGCAAATGGGCACACCGACCAGGGCGATGAGCACGCCCGCAAGCGACGGCCCCACCACGGCGGCGCCGTTGAAGACCGACGAGTTGAGTGCGATCGCATTCATCAGGTCTTGCTTGCCGACCATCTCGACGATGAACGCCTGCCGAGCGGGAACGTCGAAGAGGTTGACGGTGCCGGTGGCGAGGGCGGCGATGATCACCATCCAGTACTCGGCGTGGCCGCTCGCGCTGAGGGCGAAAAGCGCGAACGATGGAATCGTGAACGCGGACTGGGTGATGAGCAAGATGCGGCGCTTGCGGAAGCGGTCGGCCACGACGCCGCCGAACTGGCTGCCGAGCAGGATCGGCGTGAACTGCGCGGCCAGCACGAGGCCGACGAGCAGGCCGCTGTGCGTGAGCTGCAGGGCGAGCCAAGGCATCGCGACGCTCTGCATCCAGGTGCCGATCGTCGAGATGATCTGGCCGGTGAAGAAGAGCCGGTAGTTGCGATGGCGCAGGGCACCCAGCATCCGTGCCTGAGCGGCGTCACTCATCCGGTGGGATGATCCCCAACGTGGCCAGGATCCGTGAAACGATCGAGATCGACGCCCCGACCGAGCGGGTATGGGCGGTGGTCGCGGAGGACGTGAAGAACGCGCCGAAGTGGACCTCCTACCTCGAGAAGGTGGAGAAGCTCGACGACGGGCCTCCGGGCAAAGGCACACGGTACCGCTACTTGCTGAACCTCCCCGGTGGAAACAAGGTGAGGCTCGAGGTGGAGCAGGACGTCTACAACAAGTCGACGAGATGCGCCGGCAGGTTCATCAAGGGGCCGCTCAAGGGGACCTGGTCCTATGTCTACACCGGGCGCAAGGACGGTTCGACCCGATTGGCCTACGAGATGGACTACGAGCTCAGCGGGCTGCTTCGTTTCGCCGGCGGGCTCCTGGGGCCGCAATACGCGGCCGGGATTCACAAGAACATGGAATCGCTGAAGCGCTACATCGAGTCGGGCAAGGGGCCGAAGCCTAAGCAATAACCGCTTCGGCTTCGATCTCGACCTTCCAGCGTTCGTCGATGAGGTCTTTGACCACGACCATGGTGGCGACCGGTCGCGCGTTGGCCATGGCCTCTCCGTGGGCCTTGCCCACTGCATCGACCCAGTCCAGGCCCGTCACATACATGCGGGTCCTCACCACCTGGTCGAGCGAAGCGCCGGCCTCGGCCAGCGCGTTGCCGATGATCTCGAAGCAGCGCTTGGCCTGGACGTATGCGTCGGATTGAACCGAGCCGTCGGGCCAGACCGGCGCCGTCCCCGCCACCATGACGCGGTCGCCGATGCGGATCGCGCGGCAATAGCCGAATGATTTCTCGAACGGATTGCCGGAGCTGACTCGCTGCCTGGAATTCAGGGCTTTCGAAATGGGAGCAGCTCGAGCTGCTCGAAGCGGTCGTCGACCGCGGTGCGCAGCTCGATGACAAGCGCCTTCAAACGCTCTTGGGCGGCGGTGTCTGAGATGTTGACCACACGAATCCGGCGGAGCGCCGTCTGCAAGGCGTACAGTCCGGCCGCCTCGTTGCCATTCAGACGCGCAGCGGCATTGCGAATCTCGCGAGCCACGTCCTCGTGACCGTGTGCGCGCATCCAGTTGGACAGGCGGCCGGCGGCGGCGACGACCCGCTGCGTCTTCGGGTTGAGGGCCGCGGGCACGACCTCCACCGGCCGGCGCGACGGGAAAACAGACGCCACCTTGCCCGGGTGGCGGAAAGAGGCGATGCGCCGCATCACGTTCCCTGGCCCCAGCATCACGACGATCCCTGCTCCAACCAGAAGGAAGACGAGGAAGCCCACGGCCGCATCGAGCATTTTTATCTAGGTTACGCTTGGACAGCGACGATTTTTTGCATCCATTTACCAAAGGGGCGAATGTGACTCCTGTCGCCGTCATCACGGGGGCTTCGTCGGGTATCGGCGCCGCGACTGCGATCGCGCTCGGCCGCCACGGCTACCGAGTGGTGGTTGGAGCGCGACGGGTGGAGCGTCTCGAACGCGTTGCGGGCGAAGACGGAGTCGCCCTGCATCTCGACGTGACGGACGAAGAAAGCATCAACCAATTCGTGCGCGAGGTCGGGAAACGGTTTGGGCGGATCGACGTGCTCGTCAACAACGCAGGGGGAGCTCTGGGTCTCAATCCGATTGAGAAGGCCAACGACGATGAGTGGATCGGCATGTGGAAGACCAACGTGCTCGGGCTCATGTGGATGACTCGTGCCTGCCTGCCTCTTCTGCGCAAAGCGCGGCATGGACACATCGTGAACATCGGATCGATCGCCGGGTTCGAGACCTACAAGGGTGGCGCGGGATACACCGCGGCAAAGCACGCCGTGCGTGCGATCAACAAGACGCTGCGGCTGGAGCTCAACGGCGAGCCGATCCGCGTGACCGAGATCGCACCCGGCCTCGTCGAGACGGAGTTCAGCCTCGTCCGCTTCCACGGCGACCGGAAGGCGGCTCGAGCTGTCTACCAGGGCCTGAAGCCGCTGACCGCCGACGACATCGCCGATTGCGTCGTGTTCGCCGTGACGCGACCGCCTCATGTCGACATCGACGAGATCGTGGTCCGGCCGGTCGCCCAGGCCACGGTGTGGCAGGTGGCGCGCAAACCCCCGCGCCCCAAGGCCTAGGGTTCGAGGAGGATCTTTCCAGTCGTCTTACGCGCCTGAAGGTCGATGTGGGCCTGGCGGGCATCAGCGAGCGGGTAGCGCGCCCCGATCCGTACGTTGAGCTTGGACTGCCGGATCAGCTCGAACACCTTGCCCGCCCGCTCGCGGAGCATGTCGGGTGTCCGCGTGTAGGTCTGTATCGTCGGGCGCTGGACGTAGAGCGACCCCGACTTGGCGAGGAGCGCCACCGGCAAGGGATCGGGCTGGCCGCTCGCAGCTCCGTACAGGATCATCCGGCCGAGCGGCCGGATCGCTCGCAAGCCCTCATAGAACGTCGTCTTGCCGACGCCGTCGTAAACCGCCGCCACGCCTTCACCGCCGGCCATCTCGCGGGCTCGCGTCGCGAAGTCTTCATAGCCCAGGACCTCATCGGCCCCAGCCTCGCGCGCAAGCTGTGCTTTGCCCTCGGAGGAGGTCGTGCCGATCACGTGCGCCCCGAGCTGCTTTGCGATCTGGGTCAACAGGAGACCGACACCACCCGCCGCGGCGTGGACGAGCACCCAGTCGCCCTTATGGATCGGATACGAGTCATGGGCGAGGTAGTGCGCGGTAATGCCTTGCAGCAGCGCCGCAGCCGCGATGTCCGATGAGACGCCGTCGGGAATCGGGACCAGGTGCTTGGAGTCGGAGGCGACCCGCTCCGCGTAGCTGCTCGGAACATTGATCCAGGCGACTCTCTCGCCTGTGCCTGCGACCCGGCCGGCGCCTTCGACTCCGATGATGGCCGGCGGTTTCTGGCCGTAGTCCTGACCCTCGCGCTCGTAGACATCGCGGAAGTTCACGCCGATGCCCTCCACCTCGACGAGGACCTGCCCGTCCCGGGGTGAGGGGTCGGGCACCTCGCGATAGTCGAGGACCTCTGGGCCGCCGTTGCGCTCGAAGACCACCGCGCGCACCGCTCAGGTTCCTCCTACTCGATCAAACCGGCCGCCCGGGCCTCGTCTTTCGTCATTCAACAACCCGGCTCGCCATAGTTGCCGCAGCAACCCTTCCCTCCGCTCTTTCTCCGCAGGTTGTTCGAGAACACTCGCAGCCGTTCGAGCGGGCCATACGACCCCGCCATGAAATTGCTGAAGAGGCTACGCGGCGAGGGACGCGCTGTGCGACTCATTCGTAGTAATTGCTGTTGTACTCGATCCAGCCCGGGTTTGGGCATCCACTCGACGTATGGGCGTGGGTGCAGTGGACGCCATAGCGGGGCCCTGGGTCGATGTACAGCTGGCCGTGGATCACAACCGCGTCCCCTTTGTGCAGGGGCACGTTCTGCGCGAGGCTCGTGTTGTGGTCGATCTCGAGCGTCTCACCGGTCGTCGTCTTCACATCGAAGACTTCGTGGTCGCCACTCTGCACGGGGTCATTGCTCAGCGTCGCATCGAACGTCACCTCGGCGCCGTTCGAGCTCTGCTGGATGTCGTTGTGGAGACCCTGGTCGTCGGCCGCATCACGGCCTCCGCAGGCGACCATCAAGAATGCCGCCGCGATCGCCGCGACCTGTTTCATCGTGCCAGGGCCTGCTCCAGCGTGATCCGCCCTTCGTAGAGCGCCTTGCCCAGGATTGCCGCCTGCGCTCCAGCCGCGGCTACCCGGGTGAGGTCGTCTAGCGAAGCCAGGCCCCCCGAATACTGCAGGTCGACCTTGGTCATCTTGCGGACTCGTGCGAGCGTTTTCAAATCCGGACCGGACATCGTGCCGTCGCGGTCGATGGAGGTCAGGATCACTCCGGCGAGGGGGAGAAATTCCCAGCGGCCGACGAGTGCGCCAACTGAGACCGGGTCGGTATCGAGCCATCCGCTCACGGCGGCTTTGTTGTCCCGGACGTCGAGCGCGGCCAGGACCTGACCTGGGTGCTTGATCGCGCATCGCTCAAAAAGGTGAGGGTCGCGCACCGCGGCGGTAGCCATCACCACCCAGTGCGCGCCGCCCTCGAGCAGCGCATCAACCGCTTCAACGCTGCGCACCCCGCCCGCAACCTGCAGCTCGATGCCGGGCAGCTCGAGGATGCGCGCGATGACGGGCATGTTGCTCGCGGAACCGCGTGCAGCATCCAGGTCGACTACATGAACGCGGTGCGCACCGGCGGTCGTGTAGCGCTGCGCGACCTCCACAGGATCGTCCGCATAAACGATCGGGTGGTTGTAGTCGCCCTGGGTCAGACGCACGCAGCGGCCGCCGAGGATGTCGATCGCGGGAATGATCAGCAACGCTTCGAGGCTAAATCGGGCTAACGGTAGTTCGTGAACTGAAGTGGGACGGGAATGTCCTCTGCTTCCCGCAGCGCCTTGATGACGAGCTGCAGCGAGTCCTTGTCCTTGCCCACGACACGGAGCTGGTCGCCCTGGATGCGGACCTGAACTTTGCTCGAGACGTTCTGAATCCGCTTGCGCAGGTCGCGCGCTATGTCATCGGTGATTCCGGCGTTCAGGCGAACGTCGATCTGGCCGCGACCCTTGCCGACCGTCTTCGGGTCATCGGCCTTGAACAACTTGGGCGACAGCTGGCGGCGAGCGGCCTTCTCCCGCAGCACCTGGAGTGCGGCCTTGGCTCTGTCCTCACTCGCAGACTCGATGACGATGAGGTCGTCGCGAAGGTCGTAAACGGTCGCTGTGTCCTTGAAGTCGAAGCGAGTCCCGACCTCGCGGCGAGCCTGGTCGACGGCGTTCGTCAGCTCCGCGGGGTTGAACTCGGAGACGACGTCGAAGGAGTACTCGGCCATGGTTACTGCGTACTGAGAATCGCCCGCAGCCCGATCACGACCGCCAGGACGGCGAGCGCCATGGCTGCCAGCGAGGAGATCGCAAGGAGGGCTCCGATGCCCGCGGTCGCCTCGTCCAGCGCCTCGGGTGGCGGCTTGTCATAAGGGTCGGGACCATAGTCGAGGTCGTACACGCCCTCCTCGCGCGCCCGCTCGACGAGCTCGTCGAGGACGACCTTTCCGCCTGGCGGCAGAGCCTTGCCGTCGAGCTTAGAGACCGCCTCTTTCAGGTTGTCTCGGGTCCGTCCGAGCTCCGCCACCACCAGGTCCAGCGTTTGCGTCGCGGCTGGGGTCGGGTGTTCGCGGCGGAGGTCGGCGATGATGCCGTAAAGGCTCACGCCCGGATTCATAACAGAATGAGGCAGCGCGGTGCAGGTGGGTAACCACCCGCCCTAATACACTTACTTCGATGGGTGTGGAAACCAAACCGAAGGCTGCGGTGAAGAAGCCGTCGGCCCATCCGAACACGTGGGTCTTCTTCGAAGGCGAGTTCGCTCGGTACAACGACGTGAAGCTGGGCCTGATGACCCACGCACTCCACTACGGCACGGCTGTCTTCGAGGGCATCCGCGCCTACTGGAACGAAAAGAAGGGCCAGCTGTTCCTGCTTCAGGCCGCGGCCCACTACGACCGCATGCAACGCTCCGCCAACGTAATGCGCATGAAGCTGCCCTTCTCGACTGAAGAGCTGGTCAACTTCACAGTCGAGCTGCTGCGCCGCAACGAGTTCAAGTCGGATGTATATGTTCGGCCGCTCCTCTACACGTCGAGCGAGGAGATCGGCGTCCGCCTCCACAACTTGAACCGCGGCTTTTTCATCTACGCCATCCCATTCGGCAACTACGTCGAGGTCGAAGCGGGCATTCGATGCATGGTCAGCACGTGGCGCCGCGTCCCCGACCAGGCGCTCCCCGCTCGCGCCAAGATCACCGGTTCCTACGCGCAGGCCGCGCTCGCCAAATCGGAGGCGGTGGAGAACGGTTTCGATGAGGCCATAGTCCTTTCCGTAGACGGCCACGTGTCGGAAGGCTCCGCCGAGAACCTCTTCATGCTCAAGGACGGCGGCTTCATCACCCCACCGGTGACCGACGACATCCTGGAAGGTGTCACGCGAAGCCTGCTGATCAAGGTGATCAAAGACGAGCTGAACTTGCCTGTGCTCGAGCGAAGCATCGACCGCACGGAGCTCTACACCTGCGACGAGCTGCTCCTTTGTGGGACGGGGGCGCAGATCTCGCCCGTGATCGAGGTCGACCGCAGACCTGTCGGTAACGGCCGGGTTGGTGAGTTCACGCAGGAGCTGCAGAACATCTACTTCGGCGCGGTCCGCGGCGACACACCGAAGTACAAGGACTGGACCATCCCCGTTTACTAGATGGCCGGTCCCCTTCCGGATAGTCCGGACTATCCGAGATTTGCGACGGACTTCATGGCGATTCGTCCGGACTAACCGAACATGGCGCCCGGGATGAAGGTGGTCGTCGCGCCCAACGCGTTCAAAGGAACCCTTACTGCCCCCCAGGCCGCGGCTGCGATTGCGCGTGGCGTCCGCGAGGTCTTTCCTGACGCTGAGGTTATGGAGGTTCCAGTCGCCGACGGCGGCGACGGGACGGTCGAGGCGCTGGTCACAGCCAACCGGGGCGAATACCTCACCGCGCAGGTCGAGGGTCCGCTCGGTGACCCTGTCACCGCCAGGTATGGCCGCATGGGCTCAGGCGCGGTTGTCGAGCTGGCCGCGGCCAGCGGCCTGGCGTTGATTCCCCCCGAGCGCCGTGATCCCCGCCGGGCATCCACGTTCGGCTTCGGCCAGCTCCTCATGGCGGCGCGGCGGGACACCATCCGTCTCATCGTTGGAATCGGCGGCTCGGCCACCAACGACGGGGGCGCCGGCATGGCGCAGGCCCTCGGCTACCGCCTGCTCGACAAGTCCGGCACGGACCTGCCGCGGGGTGGAGCAGCCCTGGCCCGGCTCGAGCGAATCGACGCCTCTGGGTTCAAACCGTGGGCGCCGGCGGTCGAGGTCAGGGTCGCCTGCGACGTGACCAACCCCCTGACCGGCTCCCGGGGCGCCAGCGCCGTCTACGGACCTCAGAAGGGCGCGGACAAGGCCGCCGTCAGGGAGCTGGACGCAGCCCTGGCCCGGCTGGCCGAGGTCATCGAGCGCGATCTCGGCAAGCGCGTGGCGGATGTCCCTGGAGCGGGCGCGGCGGGTGGGACGGGCGCCGGGCTCATGGCCTTCCTCGACGCCTCGCTGGTCCCCGGCGCACCGCTCGTGGTCGAGGCGGCCGGCCTCGACGCGAAGCTGGCCGAGGCTGACCTTGTGATCACCGGCGAAGGCCGGGTCGACGAGCAGACCGCCTATGGCAAGGCCCCTGGCGAGGTGGCCAAACGAGCCCAGGCGGCCGGTGTGCCCGTGATCCTCCTGGCCGGAAGCAAGGGTCCGGGTTGGGAGGCGTTGACGCGGTCAGGCGTCACATCGGTCGTCACGCTCACGGACGGCGGCTCGGACCTGCGGCAGGCCTTAAACGACCCAGAGGGGATGCTAATCCGGGCCACCGTAGTAGCCTGCCGCAGTCGTAAATGGACGTAGAGGAAGACAAACCGGCGCCGCATGAAGGCCCCGGCCCGAGCGACGTCGAGCTGGTCAGGGCGTATCGGAACGGTGAAGTACACGCGTTCGAAGAGCTGCACAGGCGCTACGTCGCGTCCATCTACCGGCTTGTCCGCCGCAAGCTTGGCGACGCCCTGCTTGCCGAGGACATCGCGCAGGAAACCTTCATGAAGGCCCTCCGGATGATGGACCGGGTCGACGACTCGTTCAACTTCGGCGGCTGGATCCACACCGTCGCCCGCAATCTTTGCTACGACGAGCTGCGGCGGCGGCAGCGGGATCTCCGGGCCGACGGCGCGACCGAAGAGGAAGACGACGAGCTGATGTCAAACCTGCCGTCGACGGCCAAGGCCTTCGACCCGGTCCAGGTCCAAGAATCGAACGAGACCCGCCGCCAGGTCTGGCACGTGGCGCAGCGATTGCCCGAGAAATACCGCCTGGTCCTGACGCTGCGCGAGCTCCAGGACATGAGCTACCGCCAGATCGCCCGCACCCTGAAGATGTCCGAGAGCGCGGTCGAGACGCTGCTGTACAGGGCGCGTCTGCGCTTCAAAGAGGAATACCTCGCCTCCCAGCGCGAGGGCGATCTCACCCACGAGGAGGCCGTGCCGCTGCTCGCGCCCTACCTCGCGGGAAAACTGCGCCGCCCGCAGGCGGAGGCAGTTCGAAACCACATCGCAACGTGCACCAAGTGCGCCCGCCGACTAGGCCGGAGAAAGCTCCGAGACCAGCGCAGGAGTGAAGCTAGATGAGGGTTAGTACAGTAGGTGTGAGATGGCCAGGATAGTCGTTCGCTTTTTCGACGACGAGACCGTGGAAGGGGTCGCCCGCGATCTCGATTTCGACGAACCCGACTTCCTGGTCGAGGTCGACGATGCCGGTGGCCTGGAGAACAACGAAACCGCCTGGATTCCCCTGACTGCCGTCAAGTGGGTGGAGCTGCAGCGCGACAAGGAGCTCGCCGACACCCCCACGCGCAAGGTCGCGATCCGCTTCCTCGACGGAGAGGTCCTGCGCGGTCACCTAGACGGCACCCTGGAGCGCCACCGGTACGGGGTCGTGCTGCACCTGCACGCCGAGCAGAGCGACAGCCCGATTCGCAAGCTCGGCATCCCCTTCTCCGCGGTCAAGGCTCTGTTCTTCGTCCGCGAGTTCGACGCGCGGGGTGAGGAGGCGGGCACAGCCTCTGACGCCTACCTGGCGCGGCGGACGATGGCGCCCCTGCTCGACGTGCTCGAGGAGATGGACATGCTGACCCGACTCCATCGAGACGGCCTCCTCTCCGACCACGAATACGCGAGCAAGCGCACACTCGTTCTAGAGCGCCTCTAGGCCCTTTCCTCCCGATTTATGGGCAGGCGGCGGCGGAGCCGGCGGAGGGCCCGTAGAATTTCGAACGTGGCCGAACGCAACGGTGCCCGCGACGGGAACGGATCCGTCAAAGGGTCCTTCAAAGTCAAGGCAGGACTCGCCCAGATGCTGAAAGGCGGCGTGATCATGGACGTCGTCACGCCTGAGCACGCCCGCATCGCCCAGGAAGCCGGCGCATGCGCTGTGATGGCGCTGGAACGCGTGCCGGCCGACATCCGCAGGGAAGGAGGCGTGGCCAGGATGTCCGATCCGGACCTGATCAAGTCGATCATGGCCGCGGTGACGATCCCGGTCATGGCGAAGTGCCGGATCGGCCACTTCGTCGAGGCCCAGATCCTGGAAGCGCTCGGCATCGACTACATCGACGAGTCGGAGGTGCTTACCCCGGCCGACGAGGAAAACCACATCGACAAGCACCCGTTCAAGGTTCCGTTCGTCTGCGGCTGCCGCGACCTCGGCGAGGCGACACGGCGGATCGCGGAAGGCGCGGCCATGATCCGGACCAAGGGCGAAGCGGGTACGGGCAACGTCGTCGAGGCGGTCCGGCACGCGCGCGCGGTCAACGCCGGCATTCGCAAGCTTCAGGGCATGAACCACGCGGAGCTCGTGCATGAGGCCAAGCAGATCGGCGCGCCGGTCGAGGTGCTCGCCGAGTGCCAGAAGCTCGGCCGCCTGCCGGTGGTCAACTTCGCGGCGGGAGGGATCGCGACGCCGGCCGACGCCGCGCTCATGATGCAGCTGGGGGTCGACGGGGTGTTCGTCGGGTCAGGCATCTTCAAGGCCGAGGACCCGTTGAAGCGTGCCAAGGCGATCGTCGCGGCGACCACCTATTTCGACAAGCCGGAAGTGCTGGCCGAGGTCTCAGCCGGGTTGGGCAAGGCCATGCAAGGCCTCGAGATTCCCGCCATCCCAAAGGACGAGCTGCTCGCTGCCCGAGGCTGGTAGCTCTAAGGGGAGCAAAAGCCCACTCATCGGGGTCCTCGCGATGCAGGGTGCTTTTGAGGAGCACATGCGCGCACTCGAAGCGGCCGGCGCCCGCACCCGCCTGGTCCGCACGCGCGAAGACCTCGAGGAGCTCGACGGCATCGTGCTTCCAGGCGGCGAGAGCACGACGATGACGATGCTGATGGAGCGCGTCGGCCTCCTCGAGCCGGTGCGCGAGGCGATCCAAGCCGGCCTCGCAACCCTCGCCACATGCGCCGGCATGGTCGTTTTGGCGCGAGAGATCACTGACGGCATGCCCGAGCAAAAGGGACTCGGATTGCTCGACATCGGCGTCCGTCGCAACGGCTACGGCCGCCAGGTCGAGAGCTTCGAGTCTCCGCTGCACATCGAAGGTATGGATGGGACCGATTTCCCCGGTGTCTTCATCCGCTCTCCGCTCGTGGAGCGGACCGGCGACGTGAAGGTGATGGCCACGTACGACGGGCATCCGGTCGCGGTGCGACAGGGTCGCATCGTGGCGCTTTGTTTCCACCCCGAGCTGACCTCGGACCTCCGCCTGCATCGCGAGTTCGTGCGCCTGGCGGCGAGTCGATGAAAATTCGTACTGCCGGCCTCCTCGACCTGGCCCGCATCGAGGAGATGCATCGCTCATCGGACATTCGACTGAGCGAGGCCGCGCCTCCGGCGGCACGCTTGTGGTCCCTGTTCAGCTCCACGCTTTCCGCGCTGCTGCCGCTGTCGCAAGAGACGTTGATGTACGTCGCGGAAGGAAATGGCAAGGTGCTGGGATACATCCAGGCCTCGGGCCAGCCCCTCAGTCTCGACCTGCGCCGGGCTCGCGTTCTCCAGGTGCTCAACCTGCAGGTGGCGGATGAGGCTGATCCGGACGAGGTCGCGCCGGCGCTGGTCATGCATCTCTGCAACCAGGCGCTCGAGCGCGGAGCGCTGCGGCTGTTCGTCCGCCTGCCCGACCGCGACGCGCTGCTGCCGGCCTTCCGCCTGCAGGGATTTCGCCAGTACGCGACGGAGCAGGTCGTCTACTCGGAAGACCCGAAGCGGCGCGGCGACCAGTTTCCGCAAGGCCTGCGTCCCACCAAACGAGGCGACGATCGGCGCCTCTACCAGCTCTATCGCAAGGTGACGCCGCAGGGCGTGTCGCAGCTCGAGGCGCCGACCTATCGCGAGTGGAGGGCGCTGCACACCGGGGAGCTGAGCGGTGGCGACGTCGTCGATCGGATCGAGGTCGTAGGTTGGGTGCGAATGCAGCGCGGGACGGGCGCCCGACCGAACACTCTCCAGTTCATGGCATTGCCCGAAAATCCGCTTCCCGCCGAGCTGGCGGATTACGGGATCTCGCTTCTGGGTGACTCCGGGGCGCCGGCCTGGTCGAGCCTCCGTCACTATGATTCGCACATGATCGACGCCCTTCGAGGGCGTGGGTTTAACGTCTTGCTGACACAGTTGTTGCTGGTCAAAGAGCTGGCACTGCGCGTGCCCAAGCCCGTGCGCGAGAAAGGACTGGTGCCGTCGTTCGGATGATGGCTCAAGCGAGGCAGCAATCTCGCGCAGTGAACTGGGACGAGGAGGTCGAGCTCCTCGCGCGGGCCCTGCCACCCGATCTAGCGCGAGCACTGCACGAGCGGACCGATCCAAGGGAGCTTTTGGAGATCGTGCTCGACCTGGGCCGCGAGCCCGAAGCCCGCGTCCCTGGTCGCGAGGTGCTGCTGGCGGACCATCCTGTCTCGGCGTCCGACCTCGATCACGTGGCCAACAACGTCGGCCAGTTCGGCGACGACAACCGCGCCGGAATCGAGCGCACGCTGCATCGCGTTTCGGCGATTCGCAACCGGTCCGGCAGGATCGTCGGCCTGACCATGCGGGTTGGGCGCGCGGTCACCGGGACTGGCGAGATCATCCGCGACATCGTCGTGAGCGGGCAGAGCATTCTCTTGCTCGGCCGTCCGGGGATCGGCAAGACCACGATGCTGCGCGAGTGCGCGCGGCTGCTCGCCGACGAGCTGCGCAAGAGAGTCGTGATCGTCGACACCTCGAACGAGATCGGAGGAGACGGCGACATCCCGCATCCTGGCATCGGCCGGGCGCGCCGGATGCAGGTGAAGACTCCGCTTCTGCAGCACGCGGTGATGATCGAGGCGGTCGAGAACCACATGCCCGAGGTGATCGTCATCGACGAGATCGGCACCGAGCTCGAGGCCGCGGCCGCGCGCACCATCGCCGAGCGCGGCGTGCAGCTGATCGCGACCGCGCACGGCCAGACGCTCGAGAACCTGCTCGTCAACCCGACCCTCAACGACCTGCTCGGCGGCATCCAGAGCGTGACCCTTTCCGACGAGGAGGCCCGCCGCCGTGGAACGCAGAAGTCGGTGCTCGAGCGGAAGGCGCCGCCGACGTTCGACGTGCTGGTCGAGATCCAGGACCGCGACCGCGTCGCGATCCACCAACCGCTCGCCGACGTCGTCGACACGGCGCTCCGGGGCCCGATGCAGACGCCCAAGATTCGGGTCCGCACCCGAGAGGGCCGCGTGATATCGAACGTCGATGCGCCGGTGGTCGTCGCCTCGGAACCGCTTGCCCCCGCGGCCAACAACAGGCCGCTCGGCATCTTTCCCTACGGGGTCAGCCGGCATCACGTCGAGCAGTCGATCCGGGAGCTCGACATCCCTGTCCGGGTGCTGGGCAACCTCGACGGCGCGGGTGCGGTTCTAACGCTGAAAAATCACTACCGCCGGCGCCCCGACAGCCTGCGCCAGGCCGAAAGTCGCGGCCTCCCCATCCACATCCTCAAGAGCAACTCGGTGAGCCAGGTACGGGATGCGCTGGCGCGCATCTACGGCGTGGACAAGGAGGACGAGGCGACGACTCGAGCCCTGGCCGAGGCGGCGGCGGCGATCCGGCAGGTCAAGGCGACCCTGCGGCCCGTTGAGATCTCGCCCCAGAACGCCTACCTGCGGAGGCTCCAGCATCAATTGGTTGCCGAGAACGACCTGTCGGCGCGCAGCACCGGGAAAGAGCCGCAGCGCCGGCTGCGCATAACCCCATCCCCAGAGGAACCCGCCTAGTACGCTTCCCGCGCACAGATGGCAAAGCGCGGGTTGTTCATCACGTTCGAGGGCACCGAGGGCTCAGGCAAGACCACCCAGGCTGAGCTGCTCGGCGAGTGGCTCGCCAAGCGGGACCCGGTGGTCGTGCGGGAGCCGGGAGGCACCGAGCTCGGGGAGCAGATCCGCGATGTCCTTCTCTACAAGGGCCTCGAGATCGACGCCGAAGCGGAGATGTACCTCTTCATGGCCTCGCGCAGGCAGCTGATCGCGGAGGTCATCGCTCCCGCCCTGGCGTCGGGCCAGGTGGTGATCGCCGACCGCTTTCACGATTCGACGCTTGCCTACCAGGGCGGTGGCCGAGGCATACCGACGACCTGGCCCCCGACCTTTCCCCGCCCCGACATCACCTTTCTGCTCGAGGGTCCGGTCGAGACCGGCCTGAGCCGCCACGAGCAGGCGGGCAAGAGCAAGGACCGGATGGAGCAGGAGTCGATCGATTTCCACCGCAAGGTCGCCGAGGCGTACGACAAGCTGGCCACGGCCGAGCCTTCTCGATTCGTCCGGCTTGATGCGACCGGCTCGCGCGACAAGATCCACCTCGAGGTTCGCGATCACCTCAAGCCGCTCCTAGAAGGCAAGGATTGAAGCTCATCATCGCCGTGGTCCAGGGCGAGGACGCCCAGCGCACAGTGCTCGCTTTGACCGATAAGGGGATCAGCTCGACGAGAGTCGCCTCCAGCGGAGGCTTCTTGCAGCAGGGCAACGCCACGCTGTTGGTCGGCGTCGACGACGGCCAGGTGACCGATGCGCTCGAGGTCATTCGTGCGAACTGCCACGAGCGCAGCCGTTACCTGACTCCGGTCCCGCCGCTGGCCGAACCCGGCGAGTTCTTCATGGCTTTTCCCGTGGAGGTCCAGGTGGGCGGCGCCACAGTTTTCGTCGTACCGGTGGATTCCTTCGAGAAGATCTGAGCCAGGACTTTTCATGATCAGGGTCGAGGGTCTGCGCAAGAGCTTCAACGACGTGCGCGCCGTGGCAGGAGTAGACCTTCGTGTCGCGCGCGGCGAGATCCTCGTGCTGCTCGGCCAGAACGGCGCGGGCAAGTCGACGACGCTGCGCTGTCTCGGGGGGATCTTGCGTCCCGACGCCGGCCTGATCGAGCTCGACGGCCTTCGGCTTCCCGAAAGCCTCGATGCGGTGCGATCGCGGCTGGGCGTGGTGCCTGACCAGGCGCGTCTCTACGGTCGCAACACCGCAGCCGAATACCTCGACCGCTTTGGCTACCTGTACGGAGTTCCCGAAAAAATTCGCCGCGAGCGCATCGCATCGCTCCTCGAACGGTTCGAGCTCGCCGACCGCTCCGACACCGTTCTCGCCGCTTACTCCCGCGGTATGGCGCAGAAGGTGGCGCTCATCCGCGCCACCATCCACGAGCCGGACTGGATCTTCTGTGACGAGCCCACCGCTGGTCTGGATCCGGTGGCCGCGGCGGACATGCGCCGCTATCTCGGCGAGCAGAAGAGCCGTGGCGCGGCTCTCATCGTGACGACTCACGTGCTGGGCGAGGCGGAGCTGATGGCCGACCGCATCGCCATCATGCGCCGTGGGGTCATCGTCGCCGAGGGCACGCTGGACGAGCTGCGCCAGGAGGCCGAGGGGGGACGGCGTTTCAGCGCGCGCCTCGCGCGCAGCCCGGCGAGCCCCGAAGCGATCATGCGGTGGCTGAGCTCTCGCGCTCTGGCGCACAGCCTTGAGGGCGCCGAGCTTTCCTACACGCTGCCGTGGCGGGCGACCCTGAGCGATCGCGCGGAGTTCGCCGCCGCCCTGCAGGCCCACCTGGCCGAGCAAGGCGCGCCGTTCCATGAGCTCGAGGAGCGCCAGACGACGCTCGAATCGGTCTACCTGAAGGCGATGGACGCTCCGATCGTGGCGCAGGACCTGCCGCCCGCGCCGGCGGCCCATATCGCGTCGGGAATCCGCGCGCCGCGCATGTTCGCGTCGCTGCGGGAGCAGGGCGACATGCTGCGCCACTCGCTTCCTTTCTATGTCAGCTCCTGGTGGCGGCGCGGCGACCTCAGCTGGGTGATGTACCTGAACGCCTTCGTGCTTCTGCTCGTCGCGGGCACATCGCTGTTCGGCCAGCTACCTGGCCCTGCGGGGCAGGTTGCGCAGCGCCTGGCGGGTGGGAACGCGCTCCAGGCGGGGCTCCTCCTTCCGCTTTTCTTCATGTCGTTTGCCCTGCTCGAATCGATCAAGAGCTCGATCGGGATCTGGTGGGAAAAGGCGCAGGGCTCGCTGGAAGTGCTTCTCTACACGCCTGTCGACGACCCCTCGCTGATCTGGCTCGAGGTCCTCCCCGGCGCGGTAGTCAGCACAGTCTGGGTGACGCTGTGGATGGCTGCCGGCATGGGGCTGCTGACCCTGTTCGGGCAGACGGCGCCATGGGATCTCCTGCCCGTGTTCTCCTTCGTCGCGGCGGTCACCTCGTACTGGGCGGCGATGGGACGAATGCTGGGCTTCATGCTCTTTCCGCGCGAAGGCGCAGCCGGCGGGGCGTGGTCGTTCTTGCTCTCACCCGTGTCGGCTGCCGTGGCTGACCTTCCGCTTGCGCTATTTGTCTTCCGCTCGCCGCTGGCGCCCGCTTCGCTGCTGCTCCCGCTCACCGCCTGCTTCGCGTTGACCGTTCTGTGTGGCGCGGCGTTCGACCGCGAGCGCTTGATGGAAACGGGTTTGGGACGCACGCGCCGCCGCCGCAACTGGCTGCCGGTGGCCGTGATCCGCCGCAACGCGGTCGCGGTCGCGGCGGGCGTGATGATCGCGGCGGCTTCTGCCGGCGTCGCCGGGACGGTAAGCGCAGGCGCTCACTGGCACTCCTGGTCAGACGTGCGCGCAGCCGCGACCGGATCGCCAATCGATCCGACCCCGGTCGCGTCGACGACCGCGCAGGCCTCCAACATCCACCCGACGAGCACTACAGTCGCGGCGGCGGGGCTGGCCGGCATCGTGGCCACGCTTGCGCTCATGCTCGGGCTCGTGGCCTTGAGCTTTGCCGCCTTCTTCCTGCTGGGGATCCCGGCCGTGGTCGCCCTCGCCGGCGTGGGTGGGCTGTGGGGACTGCAGCTCGGCTTCGGCCCAGCGGCGCCGCTCCAGGCGTGGTTCGCGGTTGCCGGCGCGGGCGTCGTCCTCGCCCTTGCCATCAACACCGGAGCTGCGCTTCCGATCTACTGGTCTCTGGTGTTCGGCTCGGGACGGCGTCTCGACCGGCTGCGCGAGGCCTGGTCCAACTACTGGGCGCTTTTCAGGAGCCTGGTCATCCCCAGCTGCGTGGTGTTCGGCCTGGTGGTTTTCAGACTTCTAGCCTCAGGCTGAAACCTATTGAGCCTGCGAACGTTTTCGCTGCTATGAGACTGGTCGGCATCGCAGCGCTGCTCCTCATGGTCGTGGCCTGCGGTCAGGCCCCAGGAAAAGGGGCGTCGGTTACCGTGTCTCCCACCTCGACGCCAGGGGCCGCCGTAAGCGTTGAGCCAAGCCAGCCACCGACCTCGAGCCCTGGCCCGGCGGCAAATCCAAGCCCCGGGGCGACGCCATCCTTGTTGTTCGCGGTGTTGGAGGCGAAGGGCACGGCGAATAGCTGGACCTACAACACCGTCGCGATCGCCGGCCTCGACGGATATGCGAGAGCGAAGACCACCTTCACGCCGATGCCTGTGCCCAGCCTCGGCTGCATGGGCGCGGTCATTCCCCCATCGGCGCATGTCGCGGCGGGCAAGGTCTTTTTCGCGGACGCGAAAGGCGTCGTGCGGAGTCTTTCGATTGACGGCACCATCCGCACCGTTGCCACGTTTCAGATGACCTCGCCACAGCAGATGCTGTCCTTCGCGGTGAGCCCCGACGGCAGCAGGGTCCTCGGCACGGTCTTCACAATCCCTACGAATGCATTCTCATGCGATGGCTCCGCGTCCGCGGGCACATTCGCATTCGATGCCTACTCGGCATCGAATGGCGGTGCAAGTCAACTTGTCTATCACCAGAGCTGGACCAAGTCTCAGAACGTCCTGGCTTTAACCGGATGGGATGAGCTGGGCCCTGTTGGTACATATCCGACAGTGTGGGCGTCACAAGGTGGCGGTCCGGGTTCCACGCTCGGCGTGCTGGTTCACGTCGACGCAGCCACGGTCAAAGCCTTGGGTCGGTTCTCGGACCCCAGCTCGTGCATGGCGTGGGGCTCGGTGGCCAACGGAGCATTCGTCTGCACAGGCGACTCGGCGATCACAGGCGGCGGCACGCCTCAGCAGAATGTCGTGCAGCCCGTGAGCGTCCGACGCGCCGATGGGACTGAGCTGTGGCACTTCACAGTGTCCGGCGTCAACGCTCCCTCTTCTCCCGTCCTGGCACCGGACGCCCAGCACGTGATGATGTGCTGTGCCGATCAGAGCGGTTCGGGCGGCGTTGCGGAGCTGGTGATCGGTCGAGACGGCAGCCGGGTCACATTGGCGCGGGGATTGTATGGCTACGCCTGGCTCGACTCGACCACGTCGGCGGGCGACTTCAACACCGATCCCCTGAAGCAGCCGCCGTTCCAGCTTGCCTATGTCTCCGCAAGCGCGCCCGCTTCGGTCACGTCGATGGGATTCTCGGGCCTGGTCGTCGGGACAGTTCGCGCCTAGTGCGTCTTGGCGCCTGACGCGCTCACGAGCAAGACGCCGCCGACGATCAGCACCATTCCGGCGATCGCAAGCGGTGGTACAGGGTCATCGAAGATCAGCTTGCCAAGCACCGCGACGAGCGCGATGCCTACGGCTGACCAGATCGCGTAGACGACTCCGACCGGCAGGGACTTGAGCACGATCGCGAGCAGGATGAAGCTGGCGACGTAGCCCGCGACCGTGATCACCGACGGCACCAGCTTGCTGAAGCCATCGGATCCGCGAAGGGCCAGCGTGCCCGCGACCTCGGTGGCGATCGCTGCTGTCAGCAGCACCCAGGGTGTCACGGCTCGCCTAGAGGTCGAGGGCTTGCGCGACCAGCTCGCGATGGTACGTGGCGTCGCCGAGCGTCACCTCTGACGATTTCGCGCGCTTGAAGTAGAGGTGCATGTCGTGCTCCCACGTGAAGCCGATCCCACCGTGCACCTGGATGCCGTCCCCCGCGACCTTTCGGTACGCGTCGGAGACGTACGCCTTGGCCATCGACGAGGCGAGCGAGCGATCGGGCGCGTCCGCGTCGACCGCCCACGCGGCGTAGTAGGTAGCCGATCTTCCGCTCTCGGACAGAACGAGCATATCGGCGAGCTTGTGTGACACCGCCTGGTAGATGCCGATTGGCTTGCCGAACTGCTGACGTGTCTTCGCGTACTCGGTCGACGTCTCGAGCACCTTCTGCACGCCGCCCACCATCTCCGCACACAGAGCGGCGGTGGACCAATCGAGCGCGCGCCGCAGTCGCGGCCACGCTTTGTCCGGCGTCCCCATCACGGCCTCGGGATCCAGCTGCACGCCTTCAAAACGAACCTCGCACCAGCGTCGCGTCATGTCGAGGGTTTCGAGCGGTTTGACGCTCATGCCCTTCGGCCTGCCTTTGACCAGGAACAGTGTGATGCCCTCTTCGCCCTCGCCTCGGCTGCGTGCGGCCACGACGGTGTAGTCGGCTGTGTGTGCGTCCGGAACGAAGAGCTTGACCCCATCGAGCTGCCACCCGCCGCCTGCTTGTTTGGCCGTCAGCGCAACGCTGCTCGCGTCCCAGCGGCCTGACGGCTCGGTGAACGCCAGGGTCGCTTTCGCATCGCCTGACGCGATGGCGCCAAGCGCATCTTTCTTCTGGGCTTCGGTGCCGGCTTCGAGGAGGGTCGGAACGGCCAATCCCATCGTCGAGAAAAACGGCCCCGGCAACAGCACGCGGCCGGCCTCCTCGAGCACAACGACAAGGTCGAGAAACGTGCCCACGCCTCCGTACTGCTCAGGGATGCCCAGCGCAGTCCACCCCAGGTCCGCGATCTTTTTCCACATCGCGGCGTCGAACCCGTCGGCGCCCTCCATCAGCTTGCGCACGGTTTTGGGGCTGCATTCCTTCGCCAGGAACTCGCGCGCCGAGCGCCGCAGCATCTCCTGCTCTTCAGAGAAAGCGAAGTCCACGACTAGTCGAGAGTCTAGGTCTTGGCGGAGCTCGACTCGTGAGGTGGCAGCTCAGGGAGCTCCGCCTCCTCATGCGCGGGCAGCTCAGGCTCGGTTTCGGATGCTGCGCGAGCAACCACGGCCGCGGGCTCAGGCGCCCGTGTCGGAGCGACCGGCGTGGCCACCGGCGGTATCTTGCGCACCGGCCGGGCCAGCTGCGGAATCACCGCGCCGCGGAAGATCGTCATGAGGCCGTAGAAGCCCAGGAACAGCGCGGCGATGCCGAGCGCCGCCGCAGCTCCCATCCCGGTGTTCTCGCCGTCGGTGAGCGGGCGCGACAGCCCCGTTGGGCATGGGGCCGGCAAGGCCGGGCAAGTCCCCAGCACGGCCAGGCGGATGGGCAGGGTGAACATCGATAGCAGGCCGTACACGATCGCCAGGCCGGCCACGAAATAGATGATCGAGAGGACCGTCCTGCTCTGCGTCCTGAGCAGGCCACAGGCGCCGATTGCGATGGCCGCGATCCAGAACGGGACGATCACGCCGGCGACGCGGCTCGAGGTGCCTCCGAACACGAGCGGCATGAGGCCGCCGAACGCGACGATACCCGCCGCCGCCCAGATCGACCAGATCCGACGCTGTTCTTGCCCCAGGGATGGGATCACGTCCCGGAATTCTGTCCCTCGGGACGCCGCAAGACAAGCCGGTTACGGAAACAGGGCCTTTCTTAAGCCTTGCCCGAGGCGCCGTTCACCTGCCGCCCGGCGGTCACGTGCGCCGTCTGGCGCAGCGGCACCTCCCGGATGAAGAGGGTGACGATGAACGCCACCGCGATGATTGGCAGGAGGGCCAGGAACACGGGATGCAGGGCGTCGGCCAACCCGTGCCGGATGCCCGCCGCGATCGCGGGCGGAAGATGCGCCAGCTGCGCTGGGTCGAACACAGCCGTGGCCCCACCGCCGGCGGATTGAAGCTTCTGGACGGCTGACGCGGATAGGTACCTGGCGATCGAGGTCGTCATCCCCTGGGTCAAGATCGTGCCGAGGATCGCAAGACCTATAGCCGCCCCCATCGAGCGTGACAGCTGGGTCGCCGACGTCGCGACCGCCATGTCGGCTCGATCGGCCGAGTTCTGGACGACGAGCGTGTAGGTCTGCATCGTCAGGCCCAACCCGAGACCGATGATCACCATGGCCTCGATGGTCTGCTGGTTGGTCGTGTGCACATCGAACGTCGACAGCAGGTAGAAGCCCGCGCCCATCAGGGCCAGACCTACCAATAGCAGACCCTTGTACCTGCCGGTCCGCGAGATGAACTGGCCGCCGGCGACACTGGTGACGATCATCGCGACCAGCATCGGCACGAGGATGGCGCCGGAGTTCGTGACGCTGTTGCCGATCACGCCCTGGACGAAAACAGGGAGAAAGAAGATGGCGCCGAACATCGCCATCGCGACCCCGATGCTGGCGATGTTGGAGAACGTGAAGATGCTGCTCTTCCACAGGCGCAAAGGTAGGACCGGTTCCGGCGCGTGCAGCTCGACCCAGACGAACCCGGCCAGCAGGAGGGCGCCCGCCGCGTAAAGGCCGACGATCTGCCACGAGGCCCACGGATATTGAAGGCCGCCCCAAACGGTGGCAAGCAGCACGCAAGTGATACCGCCCGAGAGGGTGATGCTGCCCCAGACATCGATCGCGTGCTTCCGTCTCTCGTTCGGGACGTGCATGTAAAACCAGATGACGATGAGGGTGATCGCGGCGATAGGCAGGTTGACGAAGAAAAGCCATCGCCATGTGAAGTGCTCGGTGATGAATCCGCCCGCGGCGGGCCCGACTATCGAGGCCAGACCGAATGAAGCGCCCATCATGCCCTGGTATTTGCCTCTGTCGCGGGGCGAGATGATGTCGCCGATGATCGCCTGCGACAGCGGCATGATGAAACCCATGCCGGCGCCCTGGACGAAGCGGGCAAACACCAGGAACCAGAAGTTCGGGGCCAGGCCGGACAGGCCCGATCCGATCGCGAAGACAACGATCCCGGTCATGTACAGAGGCTTGCGGCCGTAGATGTCTGAGAGCTTGCCCGCGACGGGCACGACGATCGTCGAGGCAAGCATGGCGGAGATCGGTATCCAGCTGTAGTCGGCCAGGCCCCCGAGCTCGGCGACGATCGTGGGCAGCGCCGGCGCGACCAGGGTCATGTTGAGTGACGCGATCAGCGAGCCGAGCATCAGGCCGGCGAAGACGGCCATCACTCCGCGGTCGATGCCTTTCTGTGCAGTCGTGGTGGTCGCCTTGGTGGCGACAGCGGTCATCTGGAGAGAGGTTACCGGCTTCGCGGCAAACCCAGCACGCGTTCCGCGAGGATGTTGCGCAGCACCTCTGAAGTACCTGCCTCGATCGTGTTGGCGCGCGAGCGCAGGAACTGGTACTTCCAGCCGTCGCCATCGCCCACCTGCGCTCCGGACCCTGCCATGTCCATCGCGGTTTCGGTCATCCGCTGGTTGAGCTCAGACCACATCAGCTTGAGGATCGATCCTTCCGGTCCCGGAACGCCACTTCGCTTGACCGCCGTGACGGCGCGATATCCGTTCAGCTGCAGGGCACGGGCCTCAATCGTGTGCTGCGCGATCTTCTGCCGCACCAGCGGATCCGAGCCTCGGCCGAGCTTGCGTGCACGTTCAGCCAGCTCTGCCGCCGTGATCTGCGCTCGTGTGGCCAGGGCCAGGCCGAGCGTGCCGCGTTCGTGGAGGAGGGTTGTCATCGCGACGGCCCATCCGTTGCCCGCTTCGCCGAGGATCTGCGACTTCGGCACCTTCACGTCCTTGAAGAAGATCTCGTTGAACTCGGCGTCACCCGTGATCTGGACCAGCGGGCGGACCTCGATGCCAGGGCTCTGCATGTCGACCAGCAGATAGGTCAAACCCTCGCGTGGGTTGGTTTCCTTGCGCTCGCGGGCGAGGAGCATGCACCACCTCGCCACATGGGCGAGCGTCGTCCAGACCTTCTGGCCGTTGACGACGTAGTGATCGCCTTTGTCATCGGCGCGCGTCTGCAGCCCTGACAGGTCGCTGCCGGCGTTCGGCTCGCTGAAGCCCTGGCACCAGATCTCCTCCGCGGAGAGCAGGGGCGGAAGGTATCGCTTCTTCTGCTCCTCGGTGCCGTGAGCGATGACGACCGGTCCCCCCATGCCGAGGCCGATGACGTTGATCGGATCGGGGGCATGAGCCTGGATCATCTCGTCGTTGAAGATCAGCTGGTCCATGAAGCTGCGGCCGCGCCCGCCGTATTCCTCGGGCCAGGTGAGGCCAACGTAGCCCGCGGCGTAGAGCTTGGCCTGCCACGCCCGCCGGCTGTCGATGAAGGCTTTCATGTCGCCGGCTCCATCCCCGTCGCGCGGCGCGTTGGCCGTCAGCCACGCCCGAGCCTCATCGCGAAACGCCTTCTCTGTCGGGCTGAGCTCGAAGTCCACGCGCTTACGTTAGGCCACAGCGGGAAGGACTTCTTTCGCAAGCACCCGCAGCGCGTCGAAGTCGTCGAGCACGAAGTGCTGCAGCATGAACAGGTCGACGCCCAGCTTCGCGTGCTCCCGCATCTGCTCGGCAATCTCCTCAGGAGTGCCGACGAAGGCCTGCAGTCGCATCTTCTCGAGGACTTGCTCGGCATCCAGGCCTTTCAACGAAGGGATGATGTCGCGCAGCTTCAGGGCGCGCTCCCGGAGCTCATCGCGATCACGCCCGACGATGTAAGTCGTCATCACTGAGCGCCGGATAGTGGCGGGATCGCGACCGACTTCGCGGCAGGACTGCTCGAGCACCTCGCGGCGCTGCCGGAACATCTCGGCATCGAGCCGCGAGAGATTCCACTCAGTCGCTTCGCGCGCCACCAGCGGAAGCGTGCGCTTGGCGCCTTTGCCGCCGAGCAGAAGTGGAATCGGATTGCGGGCTGGCTTCGGATACGTCGTCTCCCAGATCTCGCGCATCTTCTTAATGCCGGCGTCGAGCCGGTCAAAACGCTCTCTTTCCGTGTAGAACGGGATGTTGAACACGCGGTGCTCGTTCTCGTTCCACCCTGCTCCGACTCCGAGGATCAATCGCCCGCCGGAAAGGGCATCCACCGAAGCCGCGACCTTTGCCAGGACGCCCGGCAATCGAAAGGTCATCGGGCTCACCATCGGACCGAACTCGATCCGCTTCGTCCATTCCGCGGCCAGCGCGAGCGAGGTCCAGCACTCGATGCATTCCCGGTCGGGCGACGACATGAGGGAGATCAGGTGGTCGCTCCGCCGCAGCGACGCGAAGCCGAGGGTGTCGGTGTCGTGGCAGATGCGCCGCCAGCGCTCCCAGCTCAACCCCTCCTGGCCTTCGATCATGATCCCGACCTGCGTCACGACTGCTGATCGTAAGCCGCCTCCGTCGGAAACCTAATCCAGCGCGTCGGTGAGTTGATCGAGCGGTCGGAAGTTGAGGATGCGGTCCTGCGGGATCCCGGCCCGGCGTGCCATCCAAAGGCCCATCGGCACATAGGCGAATTCGGCCGGCGCATGCGCGTCGGCGTCGACGACGAAATCGCACCCGAATTCGCAAGCCAGGCGAGCCATCTCCGGCGAGAGGTCCATCCGCGCGGGGTCACAATCGATCTCCAGCGCCACTCCATTTCTGGCTGCTTCTTTGAACACCGCCTCGAAGTCGTAGCTCGCGCCCTCCCTCGATCCAGGCCTGCGTCCGGTGGGGTGGCCGATCACGTCGACGTGCGGGTGGGCCGCGGCGCGAAGCATCCGCTCAGTCATCGCGGCCGGCTCCTGCCGCAGCTTTACGTGGGGTGAGGCGATCACCACGTCGAGGATCTCGAGCACGGCATCCGGCAGGTCGAGCGCGCCGTCTTCGAGGATGTCGACCTCGATGCCCTGCAGCAGCGTCAGCCCGTCGACCTGTGACTGCACCTGCGCCATCTCCCGCGATTGGGCGACCAGACGCTCCGCGTCCAGGCCGTTCACGACCTTGATTCGTGGCGAGTGGTCGGTGATCCCGAGGTAGCGGTAGCCAAGGGCCCTGGCACCCTCCGCCATCTCCAGCATCGTCGCGCGCCCGTCGCTCCACTCGGTATGTGAGTGGATGTCGCCCTGGTAGTGGTTGAAATCAATCCGGGACTCGTCCTCCCGCGCGGGCTGCTTCATCTCCTCGCGGAGTCGGGCCAGGTAGCGGCTCTGGCCTGTCTCGACGAGCTCGGCTAGAACCTTCGCGATGCCGGCGCCCACTCCCTCCAGCGTCGTCAGCTTGCCGTCCCGGTGCAGGGCCTGGAGGTCGGGCCGCTCGATAGCGAGTGACCAGGCCGCCATTGAAAATGCCTTGGCGCGGAAGACTTCCTTTGGATCCTGGCGGAGCAGGTAACCGATTTCGGACAGTACCTGGGCCGCCGCAAGCGCATCCACCACGTAAATTGTGTGAGCAAAGGTGGCCACCCCGAAACCGAAGCCCGGCGACCCGATCGCCGAACTGGTCGAATCGCTTCTCGTCGAGCTGGGCGAAGACACGGAGCGCCAGGGCCTTAAAGCCACGCCTGACCGGGTGGCCCGCGCGCTACGCGAGCTGACCGACGGCTACGGCGTCCGCCCCGAGGAAGTGATCGCCGGCGCCATCTTCGACCAGGACTACGACGAGATGGTCGTGGTCAAGGACATCAACTTCTACAGCCTGTGTGAGCACCACTTGCTGCCGTTTTTCGGTCAGGTCCACGTCGGCTACCTCCCCAAGGGCAAGGTGGTTGGTTTGAGCAAGATCCCGCGCCTGGTCGAGGTCTTCTCCCACCGCCTGCAGCTCCAGGAGCAGCTGACCAGGCAGATCGCCGAGGCGCTCAACGAGTCGCTGGCCCCTCGCGGTGTCGGGGTCGTTGTCGAGGCGCGCCACCTGTGCATGGAGATGCGAGGGGTCGAGAAGGCTGGCGGACACATGATGACCTCGTGCATGCTGGGCACCTTCCGCCGCGACCCGCGCACTCGAGCCGAATTCCTAGACCTGGTCAAGAGGTCCTAGACGAGAGAAAGGGCCGCCGCCAACGATCGCTTGGTGCTGGTCTGGATCGCGGCGGTCTTCGCAATTACAGGCCTCGGAATGTTGCCGCTCTATGTCTATCGGCTCGACCTCGGCAAGCTCACCTTTTCGAGCTCGGTTCCCCTTGTTGCCGGCCTCGGCATCGAGCTAACCGCCTTCGCTCCGACTCTAGCCGCTGTGCTGATCGTCGCCGTGATGCGAGAACCCCGTGGAATCAGGCGGCTTCTTCGCCCCGTGCTGCGCTGGCGTGTCGCCGTCGCGTGGTATCTGGTGGCGGCCGCCGGATCGACCGTGCTTTTCCTCGGAGCGGACGTGGCGCGGGCCATCATCCACGCGCCGTTGCCCGAGCACTGGGTCACCCTGCCCACCGTCGCCGCAGCGGTCTTCCTGGTAGGCGCGCTCCTGGCGGGGTCATTTGGCGAGGAGATCGGCTGGCGAGGACTAGGCCAGCGCCGGCTGCAGAGCGGTCACAACGCTCTGGGTGCCGCGATTGTTATCGGTCTGGTCTGGGGAGTCTGGCACCTGTGGCCGGTGGTCGCGCCTGGCGGCCTTGACGGCACAACATGGAGCGACGGATTTCTGACCATCGCCCGGCTGATGGCGATGTCGGTCCTTTTCGCCTGGCTCTACAACAGCTCCGGCGGCAGCCTGTTGATCGTGATGATCGCGCACGCCGGCTACAACCTCGGAATCCGCATCGTGCCGAGCGTGACGGGCGACCATGCCGACGCGTTTGTGGTCGCATTGTTTGTAGTCGCGGCTGTCGCGGCTGCGGTCGTTGCGGGGCCCCGGCGGCTTGCCAGGATGGAGGCCGGCTTCCCCGATCACATATAAACCAGCCTTTATGTATACTCGAACATAAAGTAACCTTTATGTTTCTCCAGAACCCGCGGAACGAGCTGCCGGATCATTTCCTCGGCTTTGCCAACCCGACGCGTCTGCGCATCCTGGAGCGCCTCGCCCAGGCGGGTGAGGAGAACGTCAACGACCTCGCCGAGTTCCTGCATATGAGCCAGCCGCGCATCTCCTGGCACCTGCGGATGCTGCGCGTGGGCGGGGTGATCAAGACCCGGCGCGAGGGTCGGCAGGTCTACTGCTCGCTCGACGTGGAGAACATCCGGCGCTATCGCGAGCGCCTCGACCAGATGCTCGGTATGTCATCCAGAGTGAAAGTTCGTGAGGAGGTGGGAGCATGAGCGCCAATCAGAGGAACGGCCATCGCAACGGTAACGACAGGAAAGTTCGGGTTGCCATCGTGGGGGTCGGCAACTGCGCCTCTTCGCTTGTCCAGGGCGTTCAGTACTACCGCAACGCATCGCCCAAGGAATCGGTCCCGGGACTCATGCATGTCGAGCTGGGCGGCTATCACATCCGAGATATCGAGTTTGTTGCCGCGTTCGACATCGACAAGAACAAGGTTGGTCTGGATCTCTCAGAGGCGATCTTCGCCAAGCCCAACAACACCGTGAAGTTCTCCGAAGTTCCACGAGTCGGTGTCAAGGTCCAGCGCGGCATGACTCACGATGGAATCGGCAAATACCTCGCCGACATCGTCCAGAAGGCACCGGGCGAGACCTCCGACGTCGTCGGGATCCTCAAGAAGACCAAAGCGGACGTGGTCGTGAGCTACCTGCCGGTCGGCTCTGAAGAGGCTACGAAGTGGTACGTCGAGCAAGCGCTTACCGCCGGCGTGGGGTTTGTGAACTGCATTCCGGTCTTCATCGCCCGCGAGCCGTACTGGCAGAAGCGCTTTCTGGACAAAAACCTGCCGATCATCGGCGACGACATCAAGTCACAGGTGGGCGCGACCATCGTGCACCGCGTGCTGACGAGGCTTTTCCGAGACCGCGGCGTGAAGCTGGAGCGCACATACCAGCTCAACTTCGGGGGCAACACCGACTTCTTGAACATGCTGGAGCGGGACCGCCTCATGTCGAAGAAGATCTCCAAGACGCGCTCCGTCACGTCGCAGCTGGACTATGACATCGGCGCGGACAACGTCCACATCGGGCCGTCGGACTACGTGCCCTGGCTTAGCGATCGCAAATGGGCGTACATCCGGCTCGAGGGCCGCTCGTTTGGCGACGTTCCGCTCAACGTCGAGCTCAAGCTCGAGGTCGTCGACTCACCGAACTCGGCGGGCATCGTGATCGACGCCGTGCGCTGCGCCAAGCTGGCTCTGGACCGCGGCATCGGCGGAGCGCTGGAGTCGCCGAGCTCGTACTTCATGAAGTCGCCCCCGGTCCAGTACAGCGACAACGAGGCCAGAAGGCTGGTCGAGGAGTTCATCGAAGGTGATAAGGCGGGAGTCAATGGGCGCGACGGGCGCGTCCGCCGCGTCGCCCGCGCGAAGCCGGCCGCGCCTGCTCGGCGCTAGACCCGCACAGTGGCGCCACGCGAGCAATGCGGCGGCATCGACGGCCGAAGCCCAGGAAGCGACGAGCAGCGCAGCGAGCGCATCGTGGATGCGTGAGCGAGCAGCGCAGGAGCTGACGCCGGATAGGCGCCCACAGGGCGCCGGTCGGCCGTCTAGGCCGCCGCAGGGCCGCGGGGTGTCACTGGGCGGGTCTGTCTACCAGGCAAGCGCGCGGCTGCTCCGCGCCGTTCCCGCCAGACTGCGGCATGCGGCCGCGACGCCCGGCGGGACGGCGTGGTTCTGGCTTAGCGCGGCCCAGCGCCGTGCCGCCCTCGACAACTACGCGACGGTGCTCGGCGTCGACTCATCCGATCCACGCGCGGCCCAGGTAGCCAGACGGGCATTCCAGAACTACGGGCGAATGCTGATGGACTTTCTCTTGATGGGCGACCTCTCGCCGGAGGATGTCAACGCCCGGATGTCGGCGGACGGGCTGGAGCACCTGGACGTGGCGTTGTCTCGAGGACGTGGCCTGGTCCTCGCCTTGCCGCATATGGGCTCGTGGGACATGGCGGCAGCATTCGCTTCGGTGCAGGGTTACCCGATCAGTGCGGTGGCGGAAGTGTTCCCCGGATCACTGAACGACGCGGTCGTCGCTACCCGCCGCGGGATGGGAATGGACGTCATACCGATTGGCCGGTCGGCCGTGAGGGCGATCCTGGCGGCACTCGCCGCCAACCGGATCGTCGCCCTCCTGTGCGACCTCGAGCAAGGTCCCGGCGTGAAGGTGCGGTTCTTCGGTCGGCAGGCGATCGTGCCGAGCGGCCCTGCCGCCTTTGCAATGAAGACCGGCGCGGCGCTTGTCCCCACGTTTGTCTATGGGATCGGGGACGGCAAGTACCACGGCCACGTGCATCAACCACTGGTGTGGTCGCCCTCCGACACCAAGGAAGGCTTGACCCAGAGGGTCATCGACTGCTTTGAAGATTTCATCAAGGAGCGTCCCGATCAGTGGTACGCCTTTCGCCCCATGTTCAGCTAGTTGTGGCGGTATCGGCTTTCGCGAGCGATCACAGCGGTTCAGTACCGCGGCTTCAAAGCCGTGCAGTCGATCGTGCAGCACATGCCGCGGGCCTGGGCTTACGCGCTCGCGGTGTTCGCGGCGCGCTTCGCCTGGTGGTTTTCGCCGCTTGCCCGTCCACGCCTGGAGTTCAACCTCAAGATCGCGTGTCCCGAGCTGGCCAACGACCGCAACGAGCTCCGTCGCATCTCGTGGCTCAACTTCCGCAACCACGCCAAGGCCTACGCGGACCTGATGCAGCTGCCGCTGGCAAGGGTCGAAGCTATGCGCCCACTCCTCAAGGTGAACGGCTGGGAGTATCTCGAACAGGCGCGAGCCCATGGTCGAGGAGTTCTCGTCGTTTCCTGTCATATGGGGTCGTACGAGGTCGCTGCCGCGATCTGGTCGGCGACGCTTGCGCCGGTGAGCTTTTTCGCCGAGGAGCTGGAGCCCCGCCCGCTGTTCGAGTGGTACCGGGATACGCGAGCGCGCCTGGGGATCAGCGTGCTGACGCTCGACTACGGCGGCATCCGCAAGGTGCTCGATGCGCTGCGAGACCAGGAGATGGTGATCACCGCGATCGACCGCGACATCACGGGCACCGGCTACCTGATGCCCTTTTTCGGCAAGCTTGCCCCCATCCCGCTCGGTCCGGCGGCGATCGCGCTGCGGTTGGGGACGCCACTGTTCCCGGTGTGCGTGTACAGGTTGCCGGACGACACATACCAGGTCGAAGTCGCTCCGTTGATCTTCGCCGAGTCCACGGGCAACCCCCGAGCCGACCAGGTCAAGGCGACCCAGGCTTTGCTGCGCCGCATCGAGCAGTTCATCCAGCATCACCCCGAGCAGTGGCACGTTCCACATCGCATCTGGGCGGGCTCCCCATAGAGCGGCGCGCATGCGAGTAGGTCTGGTTTCCCCTTACGACTTCGCCTCACCAGGCGGCGTGAACGACCACGTCCGCCAGCTGGCCCGGCGTTTAACCGAGACCGGACACGAGGCGCGAATCTTCGCGCCGTCCAGTCGCGCAGACGTCGGCTTCGACAAGGCGCGCTTCTACCGCATCGGCACCCCCATCGCCATCCCGGCCAACGACTCCGTGGCTCGGATCACGCTGAGCTTTCACCTCGCCAACCAGGTCGCCGCGATCGCTGCCGACGAGCGCTTCGACGTCCTTCATTTCCATGAGCCGCTCATGCCCGCGCTGCCCATGACCATGCTTCGGATGTCGACCACCGCAAATGTCGGGACGTTTCACGCTTACGCGCGTTCGAACGTCGGGTACTACTACGGCCGGCCCTTGCTGAAACCGTACCTCGGGCACCTGCATCGCGCGATTGCCGTGAGCGAGCCGGCGCGCGCCTTTGTGAACCGCTATTTCCCCAACTTCCCCATGCGCGTAATTCCGAACGGCATCGACCTCGACGTCTACAACCCTGACGTCACTCCAATCCGCCATCTGCGAGACGACAACTTGAACATCCTCTTCGTCGGCCGGCTGGAGAAGCGCAAGGGATTAGGCGATCTGCTGCGCGCGTATCGAGCCATCATCTCCCGCATCCCGCACGCACGATTGATCATCGTCGGCGATGGGCCGCTGCGCGGCCGAGCCGAGTCGTACATAGCGCGGCACAGGCTGCCCAACGTCGTCATGGCCGGCTACGTGCCTGAATCCGTGAAGCCGAGGTACTACAACAGCGCCGACATCTTCTGCGCTCCAGCGACCGGAGCCGAAAGCTTCGGCATCGTGCTCCTCGAGGCGCTGGCGAGCGGCCTTCCTGTCGTCGCCACCGAGGTCCCCGGATACATGTCGGTCCTCGAATCCGGAAGGGACAGCATCACCGTGCCACCGAAGAACTGGCGCGAGCTGGCCGCATCTCTCGTGATCCTCGCGCGCGACGCCGAGCTGCGCCGCCGGCTGTCGGACTACGCCCTCCACAAGGCACGGAGGTATTCGTGGGACGTCGTTGCGTCCGAGATCGTCGGTGTGTATCAGGAAGCGCGCAAAGCGCTCGCCGCGCAACCCGCGGTGGCGTTGGAGGTGTCACGTGTTCACAACGCGGTTTGAGGCCTGGGTGCGGCGGCGGGCCGAGGCGCTGATGTCCGCCCTCGGACGGACGCCGTTGACGCCAAACCAGATCACCGTCGTCGGCGTGGCGCTGACTTTCGTCGCCGCCGCCCTGGCTGCGTTCGGACAGCTGCGGTGGGCCGGGGTGGTGTTGATCTTCGCCGGCACCTGCGACATCCTCGACGGTGCCCTCGCGCGCTCGACCAAGGCGAGCTACCCGTATGGCGCGTTTCTCGATTCGACCCTGGACCGCTACTCCGAAGGGGCGATCTACCTGGGCCTCGCGGCGTACTTCGTGACCATCAACGGCCCACTGCAGCGATGGCTCGTCCTGGCGACGATGGCCGCGCTCGCGGGCTCGTTCCTGGTCAGCTATGTGCGGGCGCGAGCCCAGAGCCTGGGCTTTACCTGTGAGACGGGACTCTTTGCGCGACCGGAACGAGTCGTCGTGACCGTGATCGGGCTGCTGATCGGCGGCCCGGTGCTCTATGGCGTCGTCTTCTTGCTCGCCATCGTCACCAACATCACCGCCCTGCAGCGGATCCGCGAAGTCTGGTTGCAGGGCCGCGCCCAGCGCCTTGCCAGGGAGCGTGAGGAATCGGGGGCGCGCCAGGCCGCCGAGGCGGCCAAGGCCTCGCTGCAGCCCCGCGGCCGCCTACAAGGGGACCCGTGAGGCGACCGCCCGAACCTCGGGGGCAATAGCTTCGGTCAGCTCGTCTGATCCGACCTGGTAGACGCGGCGCAGCAACCCTTTCAGGCCAGGCGGCCCCAGCAGAAGGCGGGTCGTCGCGGTGATCGTCTGCTCTGTCGTGACGTAGGCGGCCCGAAATGCGCTCTGGTCCTCAGGCGTCATCAGGGGCGCGATATTCCTATCGATAAGCCGTCCCGTGCTGGTGTCGCTGATGACGTGCGCCACCATCACCGTTGCGGCGACGTTTCTCAGTGCCGCCTCCCGCGCCTCTGTGTTGAGCCACTTCTCGAGGCGCGTCTTGCTTTCGGCCACCGAGCTGTAAAAGGCCGGACAGCCGGCGCCCGCCATTTCCGACCAAACGCTAGCGAAGAGGATGATCCGACCACCGTCCGGCATCGTTGGCCCGATTCGCTCGAACAACCGTCTTGGACCTTCGTAATTGACGGCCATACCGGTGGCAGAGGTCGCGGCAACGAGGCGCTCCATCTCCGCCCGTCCGTCCGCGAAGGCCTGGTCGCGTTCCCTGGAAGGAGCCATTCGCCGCAGTCCGGCCGTGAGCCGTAGGAGTGGACGCAGGATCGGTTCCAGGCCACCCGCCGCGAAATGGACGATGTCGGTCGGCGCGACGCCCGAACCTTCGAGGTTGCCGATCGCGAGGTCGATGGCGGAGGGGTCGCCGAGATCTGCCACGAAAGGATGAACGCGGGCATTGCCCATGCGGTCCGCCACTTGCGCGCAGCTCGCCGCGCTGCGCGATCCCACCACGATCTCTGCGCCGAGCCGGTGCCAGGCGAGCGCGCCGGCGAGCCCAGTACCACTCGAGGCGCCGGTGACGAGCAGGGTGCGGCCGGCGAGAGGGACTGATGAGGAGTCGCGCGTGGAGGCCACGTTTGAAGGGTAAGGCGCACCAGCCGAGGGACCAGCGATACCTTTTGTCTATGGAATTGTCTGGGGCGGACCCCTTCGACGGCGTCATCGGGCACACGCAGGCGCTGGACCAGCTGCGCTCGCAGCTCAGGAAAGACCGCCTGGCGCATGCCTACCTGTTCGTCGGTGAGGCGGGCCTCGGCAAGTCGACCGCCGCACGCGCCCTCGCATCGGCGCTGCTGCCGGAGGCGTCGCTAACCAGGCACCCCGATTACTGGGAGGACGATCGGATCAAACCGCTGTCGATCAACGAGATCCGCCTGCTGCCGGACAAGCCGCCTGAGTTTCACGAGCTTTCGCTGCAGGCATTCCTCAACCTGAAGCCCGCAGTCGGAATGCGCAGGGTCGCGCTCGTCGTCAATGTCGGCCGCCTGCGGGACCAGGACCAGGGCGTCCTGCTGAAGACGCTCGAGGAGCCCCACCCGCACCGCGTCATCGTCCTCACCACACCGAGCCTCAACCCCTTCGTCGTGCTGCCGACCGTGGTCTCGCGCTGCCAGCGCGTGTTCTTCCACCCGGTGCCAGCGCCGGAGATCGAAAGGCTGCTCATCGGGCATGGTCTGGAGGCGCCGCGGGCGAGGTTGCTGGCCGAGCTGTCGAGTGGGAGGCCGGGCTGGGCCCTGCGGAGAGCCCGCGACGAGAGCGTGATCGAGATGCACCACGCATGGACGCGACGGCTGGAAGAGATCTTTGGCGCGCCGGCGGATGTGCCGCTCCATGTCGCGGCTCAGCTGGATTCTGAGCAGATGGGCTGGCGTCGGAGCGAAGGCGCCGAGGAAGACCCCGCCCTTTTCGCGATCGCGAGCTGGCAGATCGAGCTCCGGCGCCGCATGCTCGCCGCGCATGGCCGCGAGCAAGGGCGGTGGGCGCGGCTGCTCGAGCTGTCGTACGACACCCTCGGTTATCTCGAGCAGAATGTCAGCCCACGTCTGGCTCTGGAGACTTTTCTTCTCGAATGCCGAAAAGCGTCGTAAGGAAGTCCCTCGAGGGCTTCCAGCCATACACGCCGGGTGAACAGCCGGCGGACGGCGAAGGCTGGGTCAAGCTCAACACCAACGAGTCGCCGCTGCCTCCGTCGCCCCGAGTGATCGAAGCGATCAAGGAGGCGGCCAACGACTCGCTGCGGCTGTATCCCAGCCCAACCGCGGCGCCGGCCCGCAAGGCAATCGCCCGCCGGTTTGGGCTCGATCCGGCGCAGGTCACCATCGGCAACGGCGGTGACGAGCTCATCGACCTGTGCTTCCGCGCCTTCGTGGATGCAGGCGACCGCGTCGCTTTTCCGACGCCGACCTATCCCCTGTTCGAGCCCTTGTGTCGCATCCACGAGGCGACCCCATCACTGCATCCGACCGAACTTCCGTGGGAGCTGCCGCCAAGCCTCGCGCCCGACCCAGCCCCGCTGAAGCTCATCGCGAACCCCAACTCTCCGACCGGGGCGCTCTTCGCCACTCAAGAGGTCGAGGCGGTGGTCGGCGCCTCGCCGGGCATCGTCGCGATAGACGAGGCCTATGTGGACTTTGCGCCGCATTCATGCCTGCCGCTTCTCGAGCATCACGAAAACGTTCTGCTGCTCAGGACCTTCTCCAAGTCATACGGGCTCGCCGGTCTGCGCATCGGTTTCGCGCTCGGCCCGCGCGACTTGATCGAGGCCATCGATTCGGTCAAGGACTCGTACAACGTCGACCGGCTCGCCATAGCCGCCGCGGTCGCCGCGATCGAGGATCAAGAGCACCACAGCAAGCTCGTCTCCGAGGTCGTCATGAATCGAGGCAACCTCGCGGGCGCTCTCGGCGACCTGGGTTTCGACCTCGTCCCGTCTTCGGCCAATTTCGTTTTTGCAAAACCGCCGAAGCCGGCCGCTGACGTTGTCGCGGCGTTGCGCGAGCGCCGAATCCTGGTCCGCCATTACGATCGTGAGCCGATCGCGGGTTGGATCCGCATCACGGTCGGCACTCGAGACCAGCACGAGAGGTTGTTGGCGGCGCTCAAGGAGATCCTGTGACGACACCGTCGCGCGAGGAGACATGGGAGCTCGTCACCTCGATGACGAAATCGGACCAGCTGCGCCGTCACATGCGCAGCGTCGAGGCGGCGATGCGCGCTTACGCCCGACGTTTCGGCGAAGACGAAGATCGCTGGGCCGTCCTCGGGCTCATCCATGACTGGGATTACGAGTCAGGACCGACCGCCGAGCTTCACCCGATGCGCGGCATCGAGATGCTGCGCGAGAAGGGCTGGCCGGAAGACATCCTCGGCGACATCGCCTCGCACGCCGACTACCTGAACGTGCCGCGTGACACCAACGCGCGCAAGGCGCTCTATGCGGTTGACGAGATGTGCGGGTTCATCATCGCCTGCGCGCTTGTAAAGCCGGACAAGTCACTGAGCGCGGTCGAGCCCAGCAGCGTGCGCAAGAAGATGAAGGACAAGGCTTTCGCCAGAGGAGTGCATCGCGAGGAGCTGGCCGCCGGGGCGGAGCAGCTGGGTATACCCTTCGACGAGCACGTGGAGATCGTCCGCGATGCCCTGAAGCCGATCGCGCAGGAGCTGGGACTGAATCCATGAGCACGCGATCCCGGCCGGAGCCCCTCGCCGGATCTTCGGCGCCCATGCGGCCCATCTGCGTCGTTGCGGACTGCGCTCCTCGCTCACGCATCGACGGATGCGCTCGCTCCGGTGCTCGCCCGCGCCTAGCATCTGGGCCACCTGTGCACCGAATCTCTCGACGAGGTCTCCGGCCGTGATCGCGGGGGGGCGATCTCGAGTCCTGCTGATGCATCCGATCCTGGACCCGGGCCCCGCAATACTCGCCGAGGCGGCGGAAGTCATCTCCTATCCGCCCGACCGCCCGCTCGACGAGGCGAACATAAGACAGGCCGCGGAGGGCTGCATCGGGATCGTGAGCCAGCTGATGGACCCGATCCGCGAAACGGTGCTCTCGAGCCCGGGCCTCAGGTGCGTGAGCAACGTCGCGGTCGGCTTCGACAACATCGACCTGGCGGCCGCCACCGCACACAAGGTGATGGTGACCAACACGCCAGGAGTTCTCGATGATGCGACCGCCGACTTCGCCTTCACCCTCCTGATGGCGACGGCACGCCGGGTCGTCGAAGCGGACAACTTCACGCGCAGCGCGGGCTTTCACGGCTGGGCGATCGACATGATGCTGGGCCAGGACGTGTACGGTGCGACGCTTGGCATCATCGGCATCGGGCGAATCGGACGGGGCGTGGCTCACCGCGCGAAGGGCTTCAACATGCGGGTCCTCTATTACGATCCACAGCCGCTCCCGCAGGAGGCCGAGCAGCAGCTGAACGCCACGCGCTCGAGCCTGGATCGGCTGATCGCCGAGTCTGACTTCATCTCGGTCCATGTGCCTCTGACCAAGGAGACGCTGCATCTCCTCAGCACCGCGCAGTTCAACGCGATGAAGAGGAACGCGATCCTGATCAACACATCGCGCGGGCCGGTCGTGGACGAGGCGGCCCTGGTCGAAGCGCTGAAGGCACGCAAGCTGGCCGGTGCGGGCCTTGATGTCTACGAGCGCGAGCCCGCGGTGCATCCGCAGCTGATTCCGATGCCCAATGTGGTGCTTGCCCCGCACATCGCCAGCGCCACCGTACGAACCCGCTCCGAGATGTCCGCCATGGCCGCGCGCAACATGGCGACGGCCGTGCGCGGCGGCCGCCCGCCGAACCTGGTCAACCCCGAGGCCAAGCGATAGCTCTCGCAACGCGATACAAGCTGTTGGCGCTGGACCTGGACGGCACGATCCTGGACATGAAGCTGAACCTCGACCCGCGAGACGTGGAAGCCCTCAGCCACATAGTTTCAGCCGGGGTGACAGTGATCGCGTGCACGGGCCGTCCCTTTCCGGGCGCGGTTCCATGGGTGAAACAGCTCGGCCTCGAGGGTCCGATCATCTGCTACCAGGGCGCCGAGGTCCGGACGCTCGACGGCGGCGTCCTGCTCGATCACGGTGTCGAGCACGAGTTGGCAATGGAAGTGGTCCGCTACGCGCGTGAGCGAGACCTGCACGTGCAGGCGTACCGAGACGACCAGCTGATTGTTGAGCGTGACCGGCCCGAGGCGCATCAGTACGCGAACCACGCCGGCATGAAAATCAACGTCGTCGGCGACCTGGATGGGGCGATGGGCCGGACCACGCCCAAGCTGGTCATCGTGACCGCGGCTGAAAAGGCAGAGGCGCTGCTGCCCGATGTTCGACGCCGCTGGGCGGGCAGGCTCAACGCCGCGACATCTGTGCCGGAGTACATCGAGTTCACGAGCGTGGAGAGCGACAAGGCTTCCGCGCTGCGCTTTCTATCGGAGCGCATGGGCGTTGCGCAGGGCGAGGTGGCCGCCGTCGGCGACGGTCGCAACGACGCGTCGATGATCGCCTGGGCCGGGCTCGGCATTGCGGTCGAAGGATCGCCGCCGGAAGTTGTCGCGGCCGCGGACCGCATCATCCCCGGGCCGGGCCACGGCGGAATTCAGCAGCTGGCTGAAGCGTTGCTCCACTAGATGGGCACACTTCTGCTGGTTCACGCACACCCGGACGACGAGGCGATCTCGACCGGTGGCGTGATGATGAAGGCGAAGGCGCACGGTCATCGCGTCGTGAACATCACCGCAACCCGCGGCGAGGCCGGGGAGATCTACAACATGGACGAGGCGGCGTCGCGGCCTCGCCTGGGCGAGATCCGGACGGATGAGCTTAAGACAGCCGGCGAGATCCTCGGGGTCGACCGGCAGGAGTTCCTGGGCTATCGCGACTCCGGCATGGTGGACACCCCTGACAACAAGGACCCGCGCTCTTTTCACCAGGCGGACCTGGGCGAGGCCGCGGGCAGGCTGGCCGTGTTCATGCGCGAGGAGCGCCCGGATATCGTCGTGACCTATGCCGAAGACGGGGTGTACGGCCATCCCGACCACATCAAGGCGCATTACGTCACGAACGCAGCGCTCGACATGCTCGAGCGCGAAGGACTGCCGGCCAAAAAGCTGTACTACACCGCGATCCCGCGCTCCGGGATGGAGGAGTTCATGAAGCAGATGCCCGAGGAGGCGCGTCGGATGCAAAACCCGAACATGCGCTTCGCCGGCACGCCGGACGAGCTTGTGACAACCCGGGTCGACGTGCATGACTACGTCGAGCGCAAACGCCAGGCGTTCGCGGCGCACGTCAGCCAAAACGATCCGAACTCTTGGTTTGCGACGATGGCAAGCCAGCTCTACGAGCTGGCATTCGGTACCGAGTATTTCCAGCTCGTTCGAGGCAAAGCGGGCCCAGAGCTGCCCGAACCTGACCTCTTCGCGGGGATCCGCTGAGTTCGCTCTCGTAGACTCGGAACCGCGATGCAGGTCCTGAAGATCACGCCGCGGGGTTACTGCCACGGGGTGGTGGACGCGTTCCGCATCGCCAAGCGTGTGCGCGAGGAGACGCAAGGTCCGGTGCACATGCTGGGCATGCTGGTCCACAACACTCATGCGACCGACGACCTTCAGCGCCAGGGCATCGAGCTGGTCGATCAGCCGAACCGGCTGGCCGGTCTGGAGCACATCAAAGAAGGCACCGTCATCTTCACGGCCCACGGCGTGTCGCCGCAGGTCAAGCAGCGCGCGGTGGAGCTCGGCCTGACCCCCGTCGACGCCACATGCTCGGACGTTGTGCGGACGCATGAGCTGGTGGCCGACCTCGCCCGTAAGGGTTACGAGGTGGTTTACATCGGCCGCAAGGGACATCCCGAGCCCGAAGGGGTGGTGGGGGAGGCGCCGGGCAAGGTCTACCTCGTCCAGGACCCCGAAGACATCGACGCTCTCGACCTCGAGGGCGACCGTGTCGCCGTGACATGCCAGACCACGCTTTCCGTGTGGGACACGGACGACCTGATCGCCCGGGTTCTGGCGCGTTACCCGCAGGCCGAGGTCCACAACGAGATCTGCCGCGCCACGCAGGAGCGCCAGGAGGCGGCGGTCGAGGCCGCAAGAGAGGTCGACCTGGTGATCGTGGTGGGCAGCACCCGGTCTTCAAACTCGCTGCGCCTGGTCGAGGTGGTCAAGAAGCTAGGTCACAAGCCGGCCTACCTCGTCGACCGGATGGAGGACCTGGACCTGGCCTGGTTCAAGGGGGCAACCAGGGTCGGTGTGACCAGCGGCGCATCCACGCCGACCCAGCTGACCCGCCGGGTCATCGAGTACCTGGAGGCCCTGGAGGTTCCGGCCTAGGCCTGCGTAGGCCTGCGTAGGCGCCGCAGCACCCCGCCCAGCCCACTCCGGCCCGCGGGCCGCGCCGGGGTGGCGGGAGCGGACTCCGCCGACGGCGCCGGGGCTGTCTCGGGCACGTGCGCCGCGCGCGGCTCGTGCTCGTCCGGGTTCTCGCGCTCGCGGGCACCGGAGCCTGAGGGGCGCCGCCTGCGGCGTCTCCGCGAGGGTCCCGCCGCTCGCTCGGGCTTGGCTGTGGCGGCGGGTGGCGCCGCGACCGGCGGCGGCTCGGGCACAGCGCCGTTGGCCCGCGGGCGGCGGCGCCGCCGCCGTGGACCGCTGGAGGATGCCGGCTGCTCGGCGGCTGGACGCGGACGCTCGGCGGCCACGCCCCGCTTCACCTTGGCGCCGATCTCGCCCTCCGCGCAAAGAGCTCCGTCCAGGGTGTGCACGTCAACTCGCCAGACGACGATCGACGACGGCGCGCCGCTGGCGGGCGGGCGCTTCTGGGTGAGCGTCCACCGGGCATAGATGGTGTCGCCGGCGTGCACCGGACGGGGGAACTTCCAGTTCAGCCACTCCCACTCGGCGATCGACGGTACGGGCGTGTCGACGGAGCCCAGGCCGACCGCCATCGCGACCACCAATGCGGGCGGAGCGGGACGGCGCCCATCTCCGGAAGCCTCGATGGTGAGCGGGGAGAGGTCGCCGGCGACGCCGGCGAACAGGGCTATCTCTGCGTCGGAGACGGTGCGGCGGCGCGTGGTCCACTCGCCACCGAGAGGAAGATCGTCAAAAGAAAGCGGCTCCAGATCGGGCCGAGTATATCCCGTAGCCGAGGTGCGGCCTGAGGCCGGATTCATTCCGGCCGTCACCCAGCGTCGCTCGCCAAACGCCTCCCAGTGTGGCGAGGGAGAGGAGGGGGTTTCGCGGGGGAGCAATCAGTAAGCCGCTTCCATAACGCGCTTGCGCGCGACAACTGTCCTTCCCCGCGCTCTTATAGAACCAAGTCGAAGTTTGCCGCGTTAACCTATGGCAACCTCCGGGCCCCATAGGAGTGACTCTTGGACCTCGCAGCCGTACTCCTGATCACGTCGGTCTTTCTGGTCTTGGCCCTCATCCTCCTGACCGTCTCCCTAATGCGGAATCGCGGCACCGCCCGCGAGCTCGAAGCTGCGTTGGCCGACGAGAGCGGCGCCCGCGATCGGGCCGCCCTTTTGCTGGCGATCGCGTCCGCGGTCAACTCCTCGCTGGCCCTGGAAGAGGTCCTCAACGTCGCCCTCACCCACGCCGGCCGGATCATGGGCGCGGTCGCCGGCGCCATGTATCTGGTCCGAACCGGCAAGACCGAGATGTACCGCGAGGCTTCCTACAACCTCAATACACGCGCCCGCGGCGGGATGCGCAAGATCAACGAGGAACCTTTGAGCTCGGCGTTGTCCGCGATGCGTCCGCTGGTCGTCAAGCTCGACGAGCAAACCGCCCCAGGCCTGGACACCGGCGGCCACCCGCAGCACGTGCTGGTCGTTCCCATCCAGCGGTCGGGGCAGCTGATGGGTGCGATGGAGCTCTACCTCAACGCATGGCGAGAGCTGTCCGAAGACCAGGCCGGCCTCCTGAACGGGGTCGCCTCCCAGGCGGCGATCGCCATCCGCCACGCCCAGCTCTTCCAGGCCCAGGAGGAGAACGCCCTCACCGACGAGCTCACCAAGCTGCCCAACCGGCGGCACCTCGCGCAGCGGTTCCTGCAGGAGATGCAGCGAGCCCGCCGCCACCACAATGCGATCGCGTTCTTGATGATC
>VBGP01000187.1 GCA_005880795.1 Chloroflexota bacterium
AACAACAGCTTCGTCCACAGCGCGCCGGTCACGATCTTTCCGCCCAGCACGCCGATCGATCCGGTCAGCGTGCCGGGCCGCGCCACGATCCACGCCCCTGGGGTCGCGACGTCGTACCCGCCTGAAGCCGCGACCGGACCCATGACCACGACCAGCGGTTTGCGTGAGGCAACCAATTGAAGAGCCGCTCGCATCGCCTCGGAGGCGGTCGAAGATCCGCCGCGCGAGTTGACATAGAGGACCGCCGCCGCTGCTCTCTTGTCGGCCGCCACCTGCCGCGCCAGCTGCACCACGCTGAGGTCCCCGGCGCGGTCCTCGCCGACCAGCGGAATGTCGATCGGGGGCCTCGCCGGAAGCCGGCCCGAGTGTCCGTCGATGATGGTGCCCTCGACGCGCATCAGCGCGACGTACTTGCCGCGGCCAAGCGTCGGGGCGGGCCTGCGCATCTTGCTCTCGGCGCGCTCCCAGGTGCCGATCCGGACCGGGTTGCCCGCATCCCGGCCCAGGTGCGCCGGCAGCTCCTCCTCGGCGAGGACGCGATCGACCGCGTGTTTCTCGATCCCGTCGCCGTCGCCGTACGGCGAGCCGTCGATCAGCTGTTTCGCGCCCGCCTGGTCCAGCGACCTGGCCTCGGCGATGGCGCCCACCAGCTCTTCGTACTGCGATTCGAGCAGCCAGGTGAGCTGTTCGCGAAGCTCGGGCGACATCTTTGATTTGGTCAGGGGGTCGGCCGCCGACTTGTAGGGCGAGACCTGCACGAAATCCGCGCTGATGCCGAATCGCGCCAACCCGTCGGCGAGAAACATCCCCGATGTCGCGAAGCCGAGCGAGCCGATCATTCCTGACGGCATGAGCAGGATCTGGTCGCACGCGCAGGCGAGGTAGTAGGTGCCGGTGGTGTACGCCGGCGCCCATGCGACCACGCGCTTGCCCGACCGGCGAAGATCGGCCACCAGCTCGCGCAGGTCCTGCAGCGTGGACATCGGCATCCCGGGGGAGCGAAGGTGCAGCACGACGCCCTTGATCCGCTGGTCGCGACCGATCGCGTCGAACCGCTCGCCGAGCTCCTTGATGCTCAATCGCGGCCGGGCGATAAACCGCTGCCAGAACGATCGCGGTGGGTCCGGCAGCGCGGGCAGGTTCTCCTCGAGCACGAAGATGACGAACTCAGGCGGCTTGCCGATCGAGCGCCGGACGCTCGACACGAGCCACCACAGGTAGCGGAATGGAAAGAGAAACACCCGTCGCCCTTCAGGGGCGAAGTCTAGATGTCTCTAGACGACCTTCGAGATCTCGAGATGCTCGTCCATGTCTCCGTTGAGCCGCGAGGCGCCGTATTGCTGGCCCATGTGATGGTGATACGGAACCCCGGTGAAGAGGTGGTGCGAGCGCGTCGGGATGTCCGCTCCGTCAGCCCACTCCTTGCGCTGCAGGGCCATGTATCCCTCTTCCTGGTTTTCCTTCAGGTCCCGGAGCAGCGTCGACATGCCGTGGCCGGCGGCGTGCTGCAAGGCAAGCGTGATGAAGATGAAACCGACGCCCAGCAGCCCGAGCTCGTCCCACGTGATCGGGTTCTTCTCGTTGAACCACTTGAACGAGGACGAGTAGTTGAAGGCGAATCGCGCCTTCGGGAATCGCTTTCGGATCTCGGTGCAGAACGTCTCCGTCGCCCCGCGCTCCGCGGTCGGAAACTCGCACCACAGCAGGTCGGGCACTCCGCTGTCCAGGTAGCGCAGTCCTCGGTCGATCGCGAGGCCCAGGCCGCGCTTCGACTCTGGCGCTTCGCTGGCGGAGACGCCGTCGGTGCGCGCGATGATGATGAAGTCTTTGTGGCCCAGGTCGTCGGCCGCACTGCGCATCATCTTCAACTTGCCCACGAACTCATCCGCGGAGATCAGCGCCTTGCCGGCGATGTGACCGCAGCGCTTGGGCATCACCTGGTCTTCCAGGTGCGCCGCCGCGACGCCGGCATTGACGTAGAGCTCCATCGTGCGCTGCACGTTGAACATGTTTCCGTAGCCGGCGTCCATGTCGACGACGACCGGCGGAATCTCGAGGTGGATTGGCGCGACGTTCTTCTCGGGGTCGCCCATGGCCATGGTGAGCTGGAACTTGCGCAGCGCGCTCACCGCGCGCCGGGCTCCATCCGCGATCTCCACCGACGAATAGAGATCCATGTCCGTCGTGCCAAGGTGGCCGATGGCGAATGAGTAGCCGCTGAAGTAGACGGCGTCGAAGCCGTGGTACATCACGAGCTCGGCGCCCATGGGGTCGTACACGCCGGGCGCGAAGACGTAGGGCTGTTCCGCCAGCAGCCGGCGCAACCGCTTGCTCGGAGATTCGCTGCGCGACGCCGGGACCTTGTAGCCCTCCGGCAGGAGGGGCGTGGAGACGAGTTCCATCAGGGCCTCCTTGACCTCAGTTCTGGCTTGCTAACGCCGACGGCCGGAGCGACTACTCGTTGTCGTGGTCGCAGTTGCAAGGCTCGGGGCACTCGCACTCGTGCGTCGTCGGTTCCCGATCCGTGTTCTCGCTGTCCATGCAGCCCAAATTAGCAACGGCCCACCTATAAGTCAAATTGATTGATGTGATGAGACCCATCGGAAAAACCGATGTTGAATTCGGGCGGTCTGCGCGTTTTCATAGGCTGGGATTGGCGGGTCGGCCCCTCCGTCGGCTGCGCCGACACCTCCCCATGAATGGGGAGGACCGACGCCGCCTACCTCGCTTCTAGGAGCGCGAGGAAAGCCGCGACGATCCCTTCCGGATGGCCCGCGTCGCGGCGCCGGAAAGCCACGATCGAGTTCTGCATCGGCGGGGCG
>VBGP01000204.1 GCA_005880795.1 Chloroflexota bacterium
CTCACCAAGGTGCTTGCCGCGGAGTGGGCGAGGGACAACGTGCGCGTCGTGTGTCTCGACCCCGGCTATATCTCGACGGGACTGGGTGTCAAAAGCCAGGCACGTGGCGCCTTCACGGCGGCGGACATCGAGCGCAGGACTCCGATGGGTCGATTCGGCGAGGCGGCGGAGGTGGCGCGGTTGGCCGTGTTCCTCGCCTCCGACGACGCGAGCTACATCACGGGCAGCCATGTCACGGTCGATGGAGGCTGGGTCGCGTATGGGGGTTGGTGATGCTTGACTTCAGTCAGTCGGCCCCAGGACTCGATCCGCCGACGGTGGTCGACCACGTGCTGCTTCCCGTCGAAGACCTCGACCAGGCGGCGCGGCGCATCCACGAACGGTTCGGCCTTCAAGCAGTCCCAGGTGGCCGTCACCCGAAGGTGGGGACAGCCAATCAAATCGTGCCTCTGGGTCCGCAGTACCTGGAGCTGATCGCGGTCGTCGATGAGCACGAGGCGGCCGGCAGCCGGCTCGGCGTGCGCGTTGCGAAGGCGCTGAACCAGGGCACGACGTTTGTCGCCTGGGCGCTCAGGACACGCGACCTCGATGCGGTTCGCGCGAAGCTGGAGATGGCGGGCTGGGACCTGCCGCCGGTGGTCGAAGGCTCGCGGAAGCTGCCCGACGGCCAGTTGCTGAGCTGGTGGACGCAAGATGTCGACCAGGGCCCGAATCCGAGCCCAATACCGTTCATCATCGAGTGGAGGATCCCCGACGGTCTCCACCCGGGACAGGTTGCGGCGTCCCATCGCGTGGACGCGACAACGCTGCGCCGTGTGGTCGTAGGGACGACGGAGCCAGACCGAGTGCGAGAGAAGCTGGGGCTTCTCCTCGGCACGTCCTCCATGTACGAAGTGCGCAAGGCCGACGTCGACGGCGTCCAGGAGATCGTCCTGGAGAACGCCGACGGAGAGTTGATCGTCACTTGAGTGGCAGCCGCGACCTCGCAATGCCGGATAGTCCGGACTATCCGATATTTCCGCGGGCACAAAGGCCCGATAGTCCGGACTAACCGGGGTTGTGCCCAGATGCGGCATTAGAGCTTCGAGGGAATCTGAAGCCGGCTAAGGCCGAGAGCTCAGCATCAAGCCTTCGACCGGGATCTCAGGCTTCTTCCCGTCGATGAGGTCGGCCACAATACGGCTCGACCCGCACGCCATCGTGAATCCCATGTGCCCATGACCGCTGTTGATGTAAAGGTTGTCGGGTCCTGCCTGGCCGAGGATGGGTGGTCCATCTGGGGTCATCGGCCGGTTGCACGCGCGATAGGTGCCCTTGTCGTACTCGGCCGCCTCAGGAAGCAGGTCTGACGCGAGCTTGCGAATCAACCTCAGGTCGTGCTCGTTGTAGGTCGTCTCATACCCGGTGAACTCGGCGCTCGACGTCATCCGCAGACGGTCGCCCATCCGGCACCACGCGACCAGCAGCTCCTCGTCGACCGCACCGATCCGCATCTGCGGACCGCCATTGCTTCGGATCGGAAAGGTGGCGCTATAGCCCTTGGCCGGGGCGATCGGGAGTCTCACCCCAACCGTGCGCGCGATCTTCGGGCTGTGGACGCCCGCGCTGAGGACGAACACGTCCGCGGCCAGCGATTCGCCTCCCTCCAGCGTCGCCGAGCGCACCCTGCCGCCGCTCGCCGACAGCTTCGTCACTCCCTTGCCCAGCAAAAACCTCGAACCGATCCGTTCGCAGACCGCCTGCACCGCGCGCGTGAACTTGACGCTGTCGCCGCTCGAATCGGTGACGCCGTAGATGGCTCCCGCCAGCTTGTCTTTGACCGGGGCGAGGAAAGGCTCGGCTTCGACCACGCCGTCGGCATCCAGGACGTCCTGCTTCTGCCCATGCTCCTGAACGAGCTTCATCTTTTCGATGCCCGACTCGAAACGCTTCGCATCGCGATAGAGGTAGAGGATCCCTTCGTGGATATCGTCGTAGTCGATGTGCTCGTCAGCCGCGATCTGATCGAGCATCCGCTGGCTGTACTGCGCGAGGCGCAGCTTGACGAGGGTGTTCTTTGTCGCGCGCTCCGCGTTGCACTCGCGGAGGAACCGCAGACCCCAAGACATCATGCCCGGGGCCTTGAACGGATTCACGCGCAGCGCGGTGTCGTCGACCGTCAAGGAGCGCAGGAGCTCTTTGGGCGCGGAGGGTGACGCCCACGCAAACGAGTGACCCGGCGCGATGAGACCCGCGTTGCCTGCGCTGGCCAGTGTCGCGGCCTCGGTCTCCTTCTCGACGACGGTGACCTGGTGGCCGGACCTTGCGAGGTAATAGGCGGTGGTGACTCCGACCACGCCCGCACCGATGATGACCACCTTCATCAGAAGCGAGCCACCGTCATCGCGTCCATGCGCTCCCAGTCGACCTCGACCCCGAGGCCAGGCTTCTGAGGAACGCAAACCGTCCCGTCCGGCTCGAGGTCGATCTGGTCCCGCATGCCTGCGCCGTAACCGCCGATCGGCATCGGAAACTCGAAGTACTTGCAGTTGGCGACGGCGCCCATCACCTGCAGGTTCGCCGCCTGGGCAAGGGTGTATCCGAAGCTGTGGATCTCGCAGCGCAGGCCCAGGCCTTCGGCGAGGCTCGCGGCCTTTTTCGTCGCCGTGATCCCGCCGGAGATCGCGGCGTCGATGCGCACGATGTCCCATGCGCCGCGCGTGAGGTAGTTGGCGGCCTCTTGAAACGTCCTGGTGTGGACCTCGCCGGACGTCACCGCGATGTC
>VBGP01000031.1 GCA_005880795.1 Chloroflexota bacterium
AAATTTGGTCTCACTGTCATCGAAGCTCGATTCGGTGACTTCACTGACCAACGGCCAGGTCATGAACGTCAACAATCTAAAGGCGGGCACCCATGCAATCGTGATAACCGCAACCGACCAGCTGGGTAACACATCAACGACAACTGTCACATTCCAGGTTCATGCGACAGTAGGCGGCATGATCAATGCGGTCAACCAAGGAACCCAGCAGGGCTTAATTACGCCCATGCAGCAAACGAAACTAATCTCGATTCTAAACTCGGTGCAGTCGTATCTAAACGCAGGTAACACCACAGGCGCGAAGAACCAACTCAGCTACTTCATCACCACGGTGCAGTCCCAAAGCGGAGTCGGAATCAACGCTGCCTACGCTGCCCTCCTGATCAACTGGGCGCAAGACCTCAGCTCACGACTCTAGTACAGCAATTCAGAGATCTACGCGTGACGAAATCAGCAAGGGTCCGAATCAATGTGGTCGACGGTCGGCACACCGTTCACGACCCGGATGTTGTAATGGAACTTGAAGCTCGGCTCGGTCCCCCTGCTGATGAGGTTCTCGTGAAAGGCCTCTTGGTCGGTGGTTGCGCCGGTTAGGTCGAGTTCGGTAATCGTGTTGTCGGTGAATGAGCCAACGTAGGGATTGCTGCCCAGGCTGAGAAGGCCGAATCCCTTCAGGTCGGCGCCATGCTGCATCAGGATCATGTGGACGTCACCGTTGCCGTCAATGGTTTCGCCGGTCACCATCTGAAAATCGCCCGTCAGCGAGACCAAATCACCTGTGCACATGTTCATTAGAGGTGTTGTCCACGGAAGGTGCGTGGTTGTGGTTGCTGCAAAAGCTGGTGTGGCCTGAGCTAACATCCCGCCGGCCGTCAGCGCTGTCGCAATCATTGGCCCCGCGATAACCCTCAAGAGGCCTCTCTTGCTCATCGTGCTCCCTCGCGCTTCCGCGCGATTCATAAACAAACGCGAGGAACTAAGGTGTCCCGCTGGTCACCTCCGATGCTTGCCCCCCTCGGATTGGGTTTTGCGATGTAAACGCGTCGCTTATCCTCTGCACTCGACAGACTGTGCCCAGTTCGAAAGGCGCTGCTTGGGTGTGAAGATTTGTTGGATTCAGAGCCGCTAAACCCTCTAGGCCCAAGCGCTAAGCTCGGAGGGTGGGGACGGCCCAGCCGACATATATAAGTAAGGTGAGGATCGTTCGGGAGCGCGGGCCTATCCGCCAGGCTTACCTCCCCGCTGAGTCTCAGCCGATCACTTTCGGAACCCACGGCCCGGTTCGTGAGCACTACGGCACGGCGCCGGGACAGTACCCCGATCACGCCACGACTCTCGATTACGTCGTGGCCGCCGCCGCCGGTTGACTCACCGGCACCCTGGGTGGCGCGCTGGAAGCGCGCGGGATCGATGCGAGCGACGGTCGACTTACATCAGAGGCGGAAGGCGAGATCTACCTGGTCGAGAAAGTCCTGGTAATCAAGAAGATCCACGTCCACTACACGCTGCGGGGCTGCCCCGACGACAAGCGCGAAGCCGCTGAGAGATCGCACGCCTTCCACGCTTCGCGATGTCCCGTCGCCAAGAGCATCGAGAAAGCGATCGAGATCTCAACCGACCTCGCGTTCGAGTGACACCGACGGCGCACGCGACCACAGCGTGACGCCGAGGCGGACGTTGCGGAACACCTCCTCGCTGACCAGGAAGCCGACAAAGATCAGCAGGAGGCCCAGGAACTCACCCAGAAAGAAGGACCAGGTGACGCCAAAACGATTGAGGCTGCTGGTCACACCGGGGATGAGGGCGCCCAGCGCGATGAGGATGGTGGCCGGAACGCGTGAGTTGAGCTTTCCCGCGACGAGAGCGGTCACCGCGCCTGGCAGCGACGCGAAGAAGTTGACCACGATCGCGATCACGCCGAGCCGAGCCGCCACCGCGCGCCGCTTCGGCATATAGATGTATGCGGAGTAGAGGGCGCCGAAAACCAGCGCCAGCCCGCCGCCGGCATTGAACGGCACGCTGGTGACACGGAGGTAGCCGGGGAAACCAGCCGCCACCGGCACGTGCGTGGCCGGATCGACATAGCTCCCCGAGACGTGTGCTGTCATGAGCAGAAGCGCAACGACGAGCGTGCCCACAACCAGGAACGCCATGGCCACGTGAGCCTGGAGGTCGCGGCGCAAGGTGGTCGCGATTGCCACCGCCGCGGCCGCCAGCAGCGCAACAGCCAACGTGAGCAACCCGGCGGTCGATGAGCCCGGGTACTTCGGGGTTGCGGCCAGAGAGAAGAGACCGCCAAGCGCGATCGAGAAGGCAACGAAGTAGCCGAATCGAGTCTTGCTCAGCAGATACAGCGTGCCCGCCCCGAGATAGGCCGGGACCAGGAAGGCGCCGATCAGGTACCAGGTCCGGTAAACGGGCTCGTTCCACCCGAACGCTCCACCGACGAACTCGGCTCCGGCGCTGATCCCGTACCAGACCAGGCCGATGCCCCAGACCAGCTGAAAGGCATGGCGGCGCTGCCACCACTGGTCGAGCACCATTGCCGCGAACACGAAGCTCAGCACGGACGAGCCAAGCGGCAAGACGACATTGAGGGCGCTCAATTACGCGTTCAGTTTAGGAGTCACTCGAAGAAGACTGTCTCGTCGATCCCCTGCAGCCGCACGTCAAACCGAAGGACGCCGCCGTCGCCACGGGCGACCAGCGTGTGGCGCCGTTTTGGGTCGATCGACGCCAGCACCGCGTCCTCCTCGCCTGGGAAATAGATCCGCGTGTTGAGGTGGCGTAGAAGGCCACGCGCGAAGAGCGTGACTTCGAAGAAACCCGCGGCCGGCTTGCGCACAGTGAAATGGAAGGCGCCCTCTTCGTCGGTTTGACATCGCCCGAACTGTCCCTCTTGCGAAACCTCCAGCAGCGCGTCGGGCACGGGTTGGCCCGCGCCGTCAAGTACCTGCCCCTCGATGCGGATGCCATCGGCGGCGGAGATCGCGTCATCGTCGAAGGGAAGGGCAAATCCAAAGAACGGCCCGACGGTTTGCGACGGCGTTGGGACCATCAGCTCTCGACCGGCGTCGCCGCGCGTCCGCGAAGCACGATGTCCCACCGGTAGCCCAACGCCCATTCCGGAACCGTGGTGTCGAGGTCAAAGCGCGCCACCAAGAGCTCGCGACCGCGGGGGTCGGGGATTGAGTTGAGGATTGGATCCATGGGGATGAGCGGATCACCTGGGAAGTACATCTGCGTCACGAGCCGCCCTGCAAGCGATGGCCCGAACAGCGAGAAATGAACATGCGCCGGACGCCACGCGTTGGCGTGGTTTCGCCATGGATAGGCGCCGGGCCTGACCGTCACGAATCGGTAGGCGCCGTCACCGTCGGTCAGGCATCTCCCCGCGCCCGTGAAGTTGGGGTCCAGGGGTGCGGAATGGTCGTCCACCGGGTCGACGTAACGCCCGGCCGCGTTGGCCTGCCACACCTCGACCAGCGTGTTGCGGACCGGCCGGCCGTCCGAATCCAGCACCCGCCCGCCGATCACGATCCGCTCGCCCAGCGGCTCGCCCCGATGCTGGCGGGTCAGGTCGGCGTCCCCCGGCCGGACGGGAATGCGCCCGAAGGCCGGGCCAGGCGCTCGGTGAAACCATTCGTCGGGCAGCGTCACCAGGTGGTGGCGAGGGGCGCGCAGCTCCGTCGCACGGTATTCCGGGTAGAGGTACGGCGGCTCGAAGCTCTGCTGGTCGTTTTTTTGCTCGGTCACGACCCTTGACGGGCATTATGAACTGGCTCAAACTCCGATCGTCGGTACACGGAGCATTTGCCTTCTTCCGGCCTGAACAGGGGAGGTATTCAGGTGTCACTCACGCGCCGAGAAATGCTCAAAGGCACGGGTCTTGTCCTGGGTGGGCTGGCGGTCCCCGGCGTCCTCGAATCGTGCCTGACCTCGTCGTCGTCAACGCCTTCCGGCACGATAAAGATCGGCTACATCAGCCCCATCACGGGCCCAGCCGCCGGCTTCGGCGAGCCGGACGCCTACGTGATCGGATTGGCCAAGAAGGCGCTGCAGGGTGGTCTCTCCATCGGCGGTACCGACTATTCGGTGCAGATCATCAATCGAGACGGCCAGTCCACGCCTTCTGTGGGTTCGCAGCAGGCGAGCGACCTGATCCAGAGCCAGAAGGTCGACCTGATGCTGACCACCTCGACACCCGAGACGGTGAACCCGGTGTCGGACGCATGCGAGGCGGCCGGAGTGCCATGCATCTCGACCGTCGTGCCGTGGGAGGCGTGGTACCTCGGTCGAGGCGCCAAGCCCGGGCAGCCGTCGCCGTTCAAATACACGTTCCACTACTGCTTCGGCGTGGAGCAGTTCTTCCTGGCCTACACGCACCTCTGGCCGCAGGTTCCGACCAACAAAAAGGTCGGTGTGATGTATCCCAACGACGCCGACGGCAATGCCATCAGGGGAGTGCTCGCCCCGCTGTTGAAGGGCGCGGGTTACACCATCGTCGACCCGGGACCCTATGAGGACGGCACCAACGACTACACGGCGCAGATCCAGAAGTTCATCAGCGAGGACTGCCAGATCTTCAACACATTTCCGATCCCGCCTGACTTCGCCACCTTCTGGCGCCAGGCCTCGCAGCAGGGATACACCCACCACGTGAAGATCGGCCAGATCGCAAAGACAGGTCTGTTCCCCTCCCAGGTCACGTCGCTTGGCTCGATCGGCAACGGTCTCGCGTCGGGCGTGTACTGGGCGCCGACCTGGCCGTACAAGTCTTCACTGACGGGCGTCACCAGCAAACAGCTCGGCGACGGGTATGAGTCGGCGACTGGCAAGCAGTGGAACCAGCAGCTCGGCGCGAGCCTCTCCCTGTTCGACGTCGCCGCCGCCGTGCTGAAGGCGAGCGGCAACCCGAAGGACAAGTCGAAGATCGTCGACGCGATGAAGACGCTTACGGTCGAGACCCCGGTGGGCAACCTCGACTGGTCGAAGCCTGCATCGCTGGCCGGGACCGCGGTGCCCAACGTGGTCAGCACCCCGATCATCGGAGGCCAGTGGAAGGAAGGCGTGTCGAAGTGGCCGATCGATTTCGTGATCTGCGAAAACGCAGCCGACCCCAAGGTGCCGATCGCCTCGACACTGAAGCCGTATACGGGATAGAACAGACGAGATGGAGGCGAGAACCGATGTAGTTCTCGCCGCGGTCGACGTGCGCAAGCGCTTCGGAGCGCTGGCGGTGCTCGACGGCGTCAACCTCGACCTGAGGCCTGGCGAGGCGGTGGGGGTGGTTGGTCCCAACGGCGCCGGAAAGACGACGTTGCTCAGCGTGCTCGCGGGCTCGCTTGCTCCGGACACCGGGAGCATCGTGTTCAAGTCCCGCGACGTGACGTCGAGAGGCGCCGCCGACCGATGCAAGCTCGGCATCGCCCGCACCCACCAGGTGCCGCGACCGTTTGCGGGGATGACTGTGTTCGAGAACGTGCTGGTGGGTGCCACGGCGGGCGGGCGCCATCGCGGCCGCGAGGCCTATGACCTCTGCCTCGAAGTGCTCGATCGGACGGAGTTGACCCAGCTCGCCAACCGGCGCGCCGAAGGACTTGGTCTCATGCAGCGCAAGCGCCTCGAGCTGGCTCGCGCGCTTTCAGTCGAGCCCGCAGTACTTCTTCTCGATGAGATCGGAGGCGGGCTCACCGACGCCGAATCCGCCGCGCTGGTCGAGACCGTCGCCGGACTGCGCGACCGCGGGATCGCGGTGCTGTGGATCGAGCACATCGTTCACGTCCTGATGCAGGTGGTCGGTCGCCTCGTCTGCATGGACGCCGGCAAGATCATCGCGGATGGCCGCCCCGAGGAAGTGGTGTCCCAGGCTGCGGTGATCGACGCATACCTCGGAGGCGGCCCGTGACCCTGCTGAAGGTCGACGCGCTCGACTGTCGCTACGGGTTGCTGCAGGCGGTCCGCCGCGTGTCTTTCGAGGTCGAGGCGGGCGAGACCGTCGCCTTGATAGGCGCCAACGGCGCCGGTAAGACGACGCTCCTGAGAGCAATCGCCGGTGTGCACCGGCCGAATGGCGGACGGGTGGAGCTCGACGGGGTCGATATCACCACGCTGCCCGCGCATCGCCGCGTGGGCTTGGGGATCGCCCTCGTGCCCGAGGGCCGCCGTCTTTTCCCGAGCCTCACCGTGGAGGAAAACCTCCGGGTCGCTGCTTCGCCCCGCCGGCCAGGACGATGGAACGTGCGGTCGGTGCTGGATGTGTTTCCAATGCTGCAGCAACGGAGGCGCACCCCGGCGGCCAGCCTATCCGGTGGCGAACAGCAAGCAGTTGCGATCGGCCGCGCCCTGATGAGCAATCCTCGACTCCTCCTTCTTGACGAGGTTTCGCTTGGGCTGGCGCCAATCGTCGTCGACGCCGTCTACCGCTCCCTGGCAGGCATCCTCAGCGAAGGCGCGACCGTGCTCCTCGTGGAGCAAGACCTGACCCGGGCGCTGCGCGTTGCGGGGCGGGTCATCTGCATGCTGGAGGGCCGAGTGGTGCTCGAGGGGGCGGCCGCAGCGCTGGATCGCGACCACGTGGTCAGCGCTTACTTCGGTCTTCGAAAGCCCGCATGACGCTCCTGAATGCGGCCCTGCAAGGTGTCTTCCTCGGAGCGTTTTACGCGGTGCTTGCATGCGGGCTCTCGATCATGTTCGGGGTGATGCGGATCATCAACCTGGCGCACGGTGACATTGCCGTTTTCGGCGCCTACGTCGTGTTTGTGATCGTCGAGCACACCGGAGTTTCTGCTTTCGTCGCATTCGCGGCGGCGCTGCCGGTGATGGTTGTCCTCGGTTACCTGCTTCAGCTCACGGTGCTGGAGCGCAGCCTGAAGGGCGGAATCCTGACGCCCTTGCTCGCCACGTTTGGCCTGTCGATCGTGATTCAGAACCTGCTCCAGCTCACCTTTTCCCCGGACGTGCGCTCGCTCGGCGGCAGCGCTGGAGCGCTAACGACAGCCAGCTGGCAGGTGACGGGTGGCCTCTCGGTCTCCGCGCTGGGCATCGTGGTTCTTGTCGTTGCGGTGCTCGTCTTCGGGGCATTGCAGCTGTTCCTCTCGAGGACCCGCTTCGGCTGGATGATGCGAGCGACTGCCGAGGACGCCGACGCCGCCGAGCTGGTCGGGATCAACAGCCGCCACGTTTACGCGTCGGCGACGGCTCTGGCGGTCGCGACGGCAGCGCTCGGCGGATTCTTCCTGGCGATCCGCTCCGTGTTCGACCCTGTCAGCGGCCCGACTCAGCTCATCTTCGCTTTCGAAGCCGTCGTGATCGGTGGCATGGGATCGCTTTGGGGCACGCTGCTGGGTGGCATCGCGCTCGGTGTCGCGCAGACGCTCGGAGCGCAGGTCCACCCGCAGTTCTCGGTCATGGCCGGCCACCTGCTGTTCCTGGTGGTGCTCATCGCCCGATACGGCGGCGGCCGCATTGCCTTGAGGGTCGCACGATGAGGGTCGCACGGTGGACGCGGACCTCGAAGCTCTTCACGGGCGGAACCGCAGCGGTCGCCGTCGCCCTGGCCTGCGTCCCCCTGGTCTTCGAGTCGGATCTGGTGCAAAAGCTCACGACGCTCTTGATCCTGGTCTTGCTGGCGGCGATGTGGAACGCCCTTGCGGGCTACGGCGGGCTTCTATCGGTCGGACAGCAGGCTTTCATCGGGATCGGGGCGTATGGGACGGTCTTCTTCGCGGACCACGGCGTCACCCCCTACCTCGCCATGGTCCTTGCGACGCTTCTTGCCGGCGCGATCTCGCTCCCGATCTCGCTTTTCGCGCTGCGCCTGCGCGCCGCCCAATTTGCGATCGGGATGTGGGTCATCGCCGAAGTCATGTCGATCATCGTCAGGCTCGACCAGAATCTCGGCGCCGGCACCGGTATCTCGCTGATTCAGATGAATCAATACGAGCCCAACTTCCGCCAGGCCTACACGTTCTGGCTCGCCCTTGCCTTCACTGTCATCTTCCTGGTCGCCCTCTTCTTGCTGTTGCGATCTCCGCTGGGCGCCTCGCTGCAGGCTATCCGCGACGACGAAGATGCCGCGCGCTCGCTGGGAGTTCGGGTTGCGGCGCGCAAACGCCTGCTCTTCGTCCTGGCGGGCTTCGGCTGCGGGGCAGCTGGTGTGTTGGTCGTGGCCAACACGCTGTTCATCGAGCCCGGGTCGGTCTTCAGCGTGCAGTGGTCGGCGTACATGATCTTCATGGTCCTGGTGGGTGGCCTCGGCACGTTTGAGGGTCCGATCATCGGCGCGATCCTGCTGTTCGCGATCCAGACGACCTTTACGCAGGGCGGCCCCTGGTACCTGGTCGGCCTCGGCGCGACGGCCGCGCTGTTCGCGCTCGCCTTGCCCCGCGGCCTATGGGGTACGGTCGAGGAACGGCTGGGCTTGCGCCTGCTGCCGGTGGGCTATCGAGTGGTGGAGGCAAAAGGTGAAGAACGAGCGGCGTGACGGGCAGCAGGCGGACGACCTGATGCAGCACCCAGGACACCTCCTGCGCCGCGCGGTCCAGGTGATGAACCTGCTGTGGGACGAGGAGGTTTCACACACGATCACGTCACCGCAGTTCGCGGCGCTGAACGCGCTGTACGCCGAACCGAATCTCGACCAGCGCACACTCGGGCAGCGCATCTCGCTGGACCGCTCCACGATGGCCGAGGTCGTTTCGCGCCTATGCGATCGCGGCTTGATCCGCAGCGAGCGCGACCGACGCGATGGCCGCCGCAAGACGATCACTCTCACGACGCGGGGACTGCATGCGGTGCAGCACCTGATCCCGCGCACCCACGCGATGACGGATCGACTGGTCGGTCCGCTCCAGGCAAACGAGCGAGATGATCTGCTGCGATTGCTCAGCCAGGTCGTCCGCGCGAACGAGCGCCGCTAGCTCGCACGCCCACTTCCCTCGGCCCAACTGTCAATGCGGGCTAGGCGTTGGTCGTATCCGTGCTGGCTGTGTCGAGCACAGTCACTAGCTCCTCTGAACTGGTGGTCCAGCCAAAGAAAGTTTTGACGTTGTAGACGGTTGCGCGCTGGATCTCGGCCGAACCGGCCGGCATCGTCGCATCCGCCACCATCACTGACCAGTACTCCAGGAAGTAGGCATCGCGAATCGTCGACTCGACGCAAACGTTGGATGCGATCCCAAGCATCAGAAGGTTCCGAATCCCTCGATTCCGCAGCACCGAATCGAGATCGGTGCCGTGAAATCCGCTGTACCTCGATTTCACGATCACCGTGTCGCCTTGCAATGGAGCGAGCTCATCGACGATTTGAAAGTCCCACGTTCCGAACGTGAGCAACTTCCCGCGCAGCTCAGGCCGCTCGCGCATAAGACACAACGCGAGCTCCTTCTGCGGATTGGGTGAGTCCGGACCACCCGCGGTCGAGAGGTCCGGCGGATACCCGATGGTGAGATAAAGCACCGGTAACTCGGCGCGGCGCGCCGCCTCGCAGACCATCCGCGCATTCGCAACCACCTCACGTGCCGGCCCCACGTCGATGCCCGCCAGGTCCAGCATCCCGCCCGGGCTCGCGAATCCGTTCTGCATGTCGACCACGATCAGCGCGGTCCGGTCGAGGTCGAGCTGAAGCGAAGCGGGCTCGGCCTGCAGCTCGACCGTTCTCACGTCTCGATGCGGACGATTCGTTTCGACTTCAGCTCCGAGCGCGGCAGCGTCCCGGCAGCGACGATCCGACACTCGAGCCGCACGCCCAGGGCCTGGCGCAGGTCAGCCTCCAGTCGATCAGCCGGAAAGGGCGCCACGGATGTTTCGAGCAACAGCGAAACCTCGTCCATCTGTCGCTCGCGCCGGTGCTCGATCACGAACTCGGTCACCTCCGGATACCGGCGCACGATGTCCTCGACCTGCGACGGATAGAGGTTGACTCCGCGCACCGTGAACATGTCGTCCACGCGTCCGCGGATCCCTCCCACGACCTTCAAAAACGGGCTCCCGCATGAGCAGGGCTTGCGCGAGGCGACGACCCGATCGCCGGTCCGGTAGCGGACGAGCGGCATGCCCCAGCGACCGAGGTTGGTGGCGATCAGCTCACCGTCGGGAGCGACTTCGAAGATGAACTCCGACTCGATCAAATGCACGCCGTCGCGCTGTGTGCAGCTGTGCCCGGTCGGGCCCAGCTCGGTCATACCGGTGTGGTCGAAGCACGTCGCGGAGAACGCGGCCTCGATCGCATCCCGGGTCGCGGGGATGCTCGCGCCCGGCTCGCCGGCGTGGATCGTGGTTTTGACTCCGGCCGCGGCCAGATCAACCCCCAGCTTCTCCGCGACGTCGGCCAGGCGCAGCGCGTATGTCGGAGTCGACAGCAGCACCGTTGCGCCGAGATCGACCAGGCCGCGCACGCGCTGCTCGCTTGTCATCGCGCCACCGGAGATGCACAGCGCACCGAGGTGCTGCGCGCCGCCGAACGCCGACCAGAAACCGATGAACGGGCCGAACGAGAAGGCGAAGAAGACCCGATCTGCGGCAGTCACCTTCGCGGCGCGATAGACATGTCCGGCCCAGATGCGGAGCCACCACTCCCACGACTCTGGCGTGTCAAGCCAGCGCAGCGGCTTGTCGCCGCTCGATCCAGAGGTCTGGTGAAGGCGGACGTATCGCTCGAGGGGGTACGTGAGGTTCGAGCCGAACGGCGCGTGTCTTTCCTGGTCGGCGAGCAGCTCAGCTTTGGTGGTGAGGGGCAGCCGCTCAAAATCGTCCCACCCACGCACGTCGTGCAGCCGGGCGCGCCAGAAGGGATTCGTCTCGAGGACGTCACCGAGCCCGGCACGCAGCTTCTTCAGCTGCTGCTCGCGTACCTCGTCGGGACTAATCTCTGACCGCGCGGTCGCCGATCTCAAGGGCAGAGTCGAGGATCTCGAAGCCCTCGTCCAGCTCGCTCTCGGTGATGCACAGCGGCGGGTTGGTCATGATCGTGTTCCAGCGCACGAACGTGTGCATGCCGCCATCCATCAATGCCTGCGCGATCGCCTTCATCTCGGGCGAGGTTCCATTGAACGGAGCCAGCGGCTCCAGCGTCTGCCGGTCGCGCACCAGCTCGAGGCACCCGAACAAACCGATCGAACGCGCCGCGCCCACGCACGGGTGTCGCTCGCGCAAGGTTCGGTGCCGTCGCGCCAGCACCTCGCCCATGCGACGGGCGTTGCCGACCATATCGTCTTCTTCGTAAGCCTGGATTGCACCGAGCGCAGCCGCGCAGCCCAGCGGATGGCTGTTGTAGGTCAGCCCACCGTAAAACACATGGTCGTCGAAATATGCCGCGACCTTAGGCCGCATCCCAACCGCGCCCAGCGGGACGTAGCTGCTGGTCAAACCCTTGGCCATGGTGATCATGTCGGGAACGACGTCCCAGTGGTCGACCGCGAACCAGCGGCCGGTGCGCCCGAAACCGGTCATCACCTCGTCGCAGATCAACAGGATGCCGTAGCGGTCACAGATCTGGCGCACGCCTTGCAGGTAGCCGTCCGGCGGGACCAGGATGCCGTTCGTGCCGACGATCGGCTCGAGCATGAAAGCCGCGATCGTCTGCGGCCCTTCCAGCTGGATCGTCTCGTTGAGATTGGCCAGCGATTCTTCGACCGTGTCCCAGCCGCGCTGGATGCCGTGATACGGATCCAGCACATGGACCACGCCTCCGGCGTACTCGTTCGGCCAGCGCCGTGGGTCGCCGGTCGCTTGAACGGCGGCGCCGGTCGATCCGTGGTACGAGCGATAGCGAGCCAGGATCTTCGTCCGGCCTGTGACTGCGCGCGCGATCTTGATCGCGTTCTCGTTCGCGTCGGCGCCGGCGAGCGTGAAGAACACCTTGTCCATGTCACCGGGCAGCACCTGCGCGAGCTTGGCGCCCAGGCGCGCCCGCGCCTCGTGGGCCATGAAAGGGCTTATGTAGGGCAGCTGCTCGGCCTGCCGGTGGATCGCATCGATGATGCGGCGGTCTCCGTGCCCCGCGTTGACGCACATCAGCTGGCTGTTGAAATCGATGAACCGACGCCCGTCGGCGGTGTGGAAGTAAACGCCTTTGGCGCTCGTCACCGGAAGCGGTTTGAGCGCCGACTGCGCGGACCAGTCGTAGAGGGTGTGCCGGAGGCAGAGCTCGGTGATCTCTGCAGCGCTGAGGGCCTTGACGGCCTCGGTCACCACCCCCGCATCGTACTCGCGCTAGCCCGAGTCATTTCCGCCCAGCACGTCCACCGCGCGCAGCCGCTCCAGGCTCTGCATACGCGCCTCGGCACGCGGTCCAAGCTGCCGCAGCACCGCCGCGATCAAGGCTTCGACCACCGCCATGGCGCCGACCAGCGAGTCGAACGGCCCCACCGTCTCCACGCTCGTGACCAGGACCTGGCGGGCGAACGCCGACGCGGGGGAGAGCCAGGGGTCGGTGAAAAGGATCACATCGCATCCCCGGCCGGCCGCGACTCGGGCGCACTCGATCGTGTCCGGCTGGTACCGCCGGTAGTCGAAGACCACGAGCACATCCGTTTTTCGCATGTCAATCAGCTGCTGGGCCGGCGCGCTCCGCTCCGTGTCGACCAGCCCGATGCCCGGCCGCAGCAGGTGGAGCTGGCCGGCCAGGTAGCGGGCGAGGGTTGCGCTCACTCGGCCCCCGAGGACCATCACGCGGCGCCTGACATCCGCCAGGAGCGCGACCGCCTCCTTCACGTCGCGGTCCGAGAGCAGCTCCAGCGTCGCCTTCAGGTTATGCGCCGACACCTCGAGGGAGTGATTCACCGCCGAGTCGTGCTTGGGCTCGTCCCGGTACCGCGCCAGCGGCGAGCTCAGCCGGGCCTGGATCTCATGTCGAAGGCTTTCCTGGAACTCGGGATAACCCTTGAATCCGAGCTTGGTGATGAACCGGGTGACCGTCGGCGGGCTGACGCCCGCGCGCTCGGCGAAGCGCGCGACGCTCTCCAGGCCCGCGATCGGATACGAGGCGAGCAGAACGCGCGCGAGACGGCGCTCGGCCGGGCTGAGCGAGTCCAGCCGCTGCCGGACGACCTCGCCGACGCCCGACTCACGTTCTGTGACGTTTGTTACATCCTGCCCCAATCAAGCGCCCCCGGGAACGTTCTTGACAATGCCTCAGGCTGCTGTTAGCTTCGCCGCGACAGCCGACGAGGGAAGGCTACTAGGGAGGAGCACCAAATGAGCGTCCAGGCCCAGAGTTCTGACGTCGACACACTCCATCGCATGGGCTACGCGCAGGAGCTGCTGCGCAGGATGAGCGGCTTCTCCAACTTCGCTGTGTCCTTCACGATCATCTCGATCCTCTCCGGCTGCCTGACCCTCTTTTACTTCGGCATGAGCAACGGCGGACCCGCGGTCATCACCATCGGGTGGCCCCTGGTAGGCGTCATGGTCCTCCTGGTCGGCCTCGCCATGGCCGAGGTGTGCTCCAGCTACCCGACCGCCGGCGGGCTTTACTACTGGGCCGCCAAGCTTGGCGGCAAGAGCAGCGCCGGGTGGAGCTGGATCACCGGCTGGTTCAACCTGCTCGGCCAGGTCGCGGTCACGGCGGGCATCGACTTCGGGCTCGCGTTTTTCGCCAACTACTTCCTCAGCCTCTACATCTCCTCCTGGCCCAATCCGCTGAACGCCGGCACCGACTTCGCCTCGCGGCTGAGCATCATCGGCGTCTACGCGGTGGTGCTTTTCATCCACGGACTGCTCAACACGTTCGGAGTCAGGCTCGTCGCACTGCTGAATGACATCTCGGTGTGGTGGCACATCGCCGGGGTCTTGGTCATCGTCGGCGTCCTGTTCCTCTTCTCGAAGTACCACCAGTCGCCGACCTACGTATTTACGAAATTCGTGAACCTGACTGGTTTCACATTTGCGGGCGCCTCGACCTTCGTCTTCCTTACCGGGCTGCTGATGGCTCAGTACACCTTCACCGGTTATGACGCCTCCGCACATATGACCGAAGAGACGCGCAACGCGGCCGTCTCGGGTCCGCGCGGCATCGTGTGGTCGATCATCATCTCGCTCATCGCCGGCTGGATTTTGGTGATCGGCGTGACCCAGGCGATCAACGACGCGGACTACGCAGGCATTGTCGGCGCCGCGGGAGCCGCACCGGCGGTGATCTTCCAGGACGCCATCGGCAAGACCGGGGCGGCGCTCCTGCTCCTGATCGTCATCGGCGCGCAGTTCTACTGCGGGATGTCGTCGGTGACCGCCAACTCGCGCATGATCTACGCCTTCTCTCGCGACGGCGCCGTCCCTGGCTCCGAGTTCTGGCACCGCATCAATAAGCGCACCCGCACCCCGACCAACTCGATCTGGTTCGCCGCCGTGGGCGCCTTCATCCTTGGGTTGCCGTATCTGTGGAACCCGACTGCCTACGCCGCGGTGACCTCGATCGCCGTGATCGGGCTGTACATCGCGTACGGCATCCCGATCCTCCTGCGCCGGATCGCGGGCAGCAGGTTCCAGGCCGGCCCGTGGCAGCTAGGCCGGTGGAGCCCGATCGTCGGATGGATCGCCGTCGTCTGGATCGCGTGCATCTCTGTCCTGTTCGTGCTTCCCCAGTTCGCGCCCGGCAACACGCTGGCGAGTTTCAACTACGCACCGGTGGCCGTCGCCGTCGTCCTGATCTTTGCCGGCGGGTACTGGTTCCTCTCAGCGAAGAATTGGTTCAAGGGGCCAAAGGTTCAGGGCAGCGCCGACGAGCTTGCCCGGATCGAAGCCGACCTCGAGGCGGTAGGCGCTCCGATGCCCGCGGGAGCACCGACGAACTAGCGCGTGTCTGAAAAGCCAAAGATCGGGATCACGACGAGCCCCAGGCGGGGCGCGGAATACTACGTGCCCTACCGCACGGCGGTGGAGGCCGCGGGGGCGGAGCCGGTCGAGCTCCCGCCCGGCACGCCGGCTCTCCCGGACCTCGACGGCCTGCTTCTTCCCGGTGGATGGGACGTCGACCCCGCCTTCTACGGAGAGAGCAAGGACGACAAGGTCGGACCAATCGACCGTGAGCTGGACGAGACGGAGCTGAAGCTCTTCCAGCAAGCGCGCGAGAAGGAGATCCCAGTGCTGGGCATCTGCCGCGGGCAGCAGGTCATCAACGTCGCCTTGGGCGGCTCACTGGTGCAGCACCTCGACCATCACGATGTACGGGACCACGGGCGCAGCCACCTCGCGCACACCATCGAGGTCGATCCCGGCTCCGAGCTCGGCCACGCCGCGGGCGAACACAAGATCCGCGTCAACAGCTTCCATCACCAGGCCATCCGCCGCCTCGCCCCCGGCCTGCACCAGACCGCCAAAGGCGAGGACGGCACGGTTGAAGGCGTGGAGTCCGATGACGGGCTTATCGTTGCGGTGCAGTGTCACCCCGAGGAGCTGACCACCGACCTCCCCTGGGCCCGCAGGCTCTTCGAGCGCTTCGTCGCCCGCGCCCGGGGCCGCCGCAAAACACGACGCTAACTACCGAATGTTGACCAAGGAGCACCTCGCTCACCAGGTCGCTGAAGGCGCGATCGACACCGTGGTCGTGGCCTTCACGGACATGCAGGGCCGCCTGATGGGCAAGCGGGTCGACGCCGAATATTTCGTCGAAACGTCCTTCGACGGCGAGTCGACCGAGGGGTGCAACTACCTGATGACAGTCGACATGGAGATGGACCCGGTGCGGGGCTACGAGATGGCCAACTGGGCTGCCGGATACGGCGACTTCGACATGGTGCCGGACTTCAACACGCTGCGCGTCATCCCGTGGCTCGACGCGACTGCGATGGTCCTTTGCGACGTGGCCTGGCACGACGGCAAACCGGTGCGTCCGTCGCCGCGCCAGGTGCTGCGCGCCCAGATCGAGCGCGCGCGCAAGCTCGGTTTCGAGCCGATGTTCGGCTCCGAGCTCGAGTTCTTCCTGCTCAAGGAAACGTTCGCGGAGGCCCACGCAAAGAACTACATCGACCTCACGCCGTCGGTGCCGTACATCCTCGACTACCACATCCTCGCGACGACCTACGACGAGCCCTTCATCCGGGCGGTCCGCAAGGGGATGAAGGCCGCCGGCATTCCCGTCGAGAGCTCGAAAGGCGAAGCGTGGCCAGGACAGCAGGAGATCAACTTCCGTTTCAGCGACGCCCTGGCCATGGCCGACAACCACGCCATCTACAAGAACGGGATCAAGGAGATGGCGCACCAGCAGGGTTGCTCGGTGACCTTCATGGCCAAACCCGACCACCGATGGATCGGCAGCTCGTGCCACGTGCACTCGAGCCTGTGGAAGGACGAGCGCAACGTCTTCGACGGAGAGTCGCCGGTCTTCAAGCACTATCTCGCCGGTCACATCGCGTACGCGTCTGAGCTGGCGATCTTTCTCGCCCCCAACATCAATTCGTACAAGCGCTTCGCCGCGGGCAGCTGGGCGCCAACTACCCTGGCGTGGGGCCACGACAACCGCACATGCGGATTTCGCATCGTGGGCCACGGTCAGCACCTGCGCACCGAGTCGCGCATCCCGGGCGCCGACGCCAACCCGTATCTGTGCTTCGCGGCTCTCCTTGCGGCGGGGCTGCAGGGCATCGAAGAGAAGCTCACGCTCCCGCCAGAATTCAAGGGCAATGCTTACGAGTCGGACGTCCAGCGCTTTCCTCACGCGCTGCGAGATGCGATCGGCGCCCTGGAGAGCGGCAAGATGGCCAGCGCCGCGTTCGGTGAAGACGTGATCGACCACTATCTCAACTACGCACGCACGGAGCAGGCGCTGTTCGACAAGGTGGTCACGACCTACGAGCGCGAGAGGCTCTTCGAACGTGGCTAGATTGGATGGCAAGGTCGCGGTGATCACCGGCGCGGCCGGCGGCATCGGCCGCGAGGCGGCGCTCCTGTTCTCGTCCGAAGGCGCAAAGGTGTGCGTGGCTGACGTGGGACGCGAAGCGGGGGAGAAGACGGCTTCGGAGTGCCGGGACGCATTCTTCTTCGCCGCGGACGTCAGCAATCCCGGAAGCGTGCAGGCGATGTACGCGGAGACCGAGAAGCGTTACGGCCGCATCAACGTCCTCTACAACAACGCGGGCATCATGCCGCCGGACGACGACTCCATCCTCACGACCGAGCCCGATGCCTGGGACCGGGTGCAGGCCGTGAACGCGAAGGGCGTGTACCTCTGCTGCAAGTACGGCATCCCGTACCTGCTGAAGGCCGGCGGCGGCTCGGTCATCAACGTGGCCTCGTTCGTCGCGCTGATGGGGGCGGCGACTTCGCAAATCGCGTATACGGCCTCCAAAGGCGCGGTTCTCTCCATGAGCCGCGAGCTCGCGGTGCAGTTCGCCCGCCAGGGCGTGCGCGTGAACGCGCTCTGTCCAGGACCGGTCGAGACGCCGCTGCTGATGCGGATCTTCAACGAAGATCCTGGCGCATACCAGCGCCGCCGCGTGCACCTGCCTATGGGCCGGCTGGCCAAGGCGCGTGAGATCGCCAACGCCGCGCTTTTCCTGGCCAGCGAGGAATCGAGCTATGTGAACGGCGCGACGTTCCTGGTCGACGGAGGCCTAACGGCCGCCTACGTAACGCCGGAGTAGCCATGCCCCTCTCCCCTCAGGGGAGCAATCAATGGGCGCGGCGGGCGCGTCCTTAACGGGCTTGCCCGCAGGGAGAGGGAGAGGGGCGTGCGCAGTAACCCAGTGGCGTATCCGTACTCGTTCCAATGCGCAACGCAATTGCCTTCATGGCACTACTGGCCGCCGTCTCGTGCGGAGGCGCGGGCTCGCAGGTCTCGACGTCGCCACCCGCCGGCGTGCCCGCCGCCACCGTCGCCGTGGCGCAGAACGCGAAGCTCGGCCAGATCCTGGTCGATGGCAACGGCCGCACGCTCTACCTCTTCGAGGCCGACAAGACCACGGCGTCGACGTGCTACGGGTCATGTGCGACTTACTGGCCCCCGCTGCTCACTGGCGGATCTCCGCAGGCAGGGGCCGGCGCCACCGCATCGCTGCTCGGGACGACAAAGCGCAGCGACGGCACGACCGAGGTGACGTACGCGGGACACCCTCTCTACTACGTCGTCACCGATCACAATCCCGGAGATGCCACAGGACAAGGGGTCAACAACTTCGGCGCCCCCTGGGACGTCGTCGGGCCAGACGGCAACCAGATCGGCTGATCCCCGCAGGGGCGTAGTCCGCGATGCCATGGGCATCGCAATCGCGAGCGGCGCCTACGCGATCTCGTTCGGAGCGATCTCGACCGCGGCCGGCCTCTCCCTGCTCCAGACCTGCGCCCTTTCCGTCCTGATGTTCACCGGGGCGTCGCAGTTCGCGATGGTCGGGGTCATCGGCGCCGGCGGCAGCATTTGGGCAGGCGCAGCCACGGCCGCGCTTCTCGGTTCCAGAAACGCCCTGTATGGGTTGCGCCTGTCGTCGCTGCTAAATGCCGGCGGATGGCGCCGGCCGGCCGCCTCTCATTTCGTGATCGATGAGACCACCGCGATGGCCATCGCCCGCGACGATCCGGCGCTCAGCCGGTTCGCGTTCTGGACCACGGGCTTTGCTCTCTTCACCTTGTGGAACCTGGGCACATTGGTCGGCGCGCTTGCGACGCACGTCGTCGCGAATCCGAAGTTGCTCGGTCTCGATGCCGCGCCGCCCGCTGCGTTCCTGGCTCTGCTCGCGCCTCGACTCAGGGCGCGGGAACCGCTGGCGATCGCGCTCGCCGCGGGCCTCGTGGCGATCGCCGTCCTGCCATTCGTGCCGGCGGGAGTGCCCCTGCTCATCGTTGCGCTGCTCGTTTCGCTGTTCGGCTGGTTGAGGAAGCCACGGTGATCTGGACCGGCGTGATCGCAGCCTCGGCAGCCTGCTACGGGCTGAAGCTCGCGGGACTCTCCCTGCCCCAGCGTTGGCTCCAGGATGCGCGCCTGCAGCGAACCGTCCCTCTGATCCCCGTCGCGCTGCTGGCGGCCCTCGTGGCGACGCAGACGTTTTCGTCCGGCCAGCATCTGGTGCTCGACGTGCGCGCCGCTGCTCTCGGGGTGGCGGTGATCGCCGTCGCGCTGCGGGCGCCATTCCTCGTCGTCGTCGTGGCGGCCGCGGGGACCGCCGCCTTGCTCAGGTTGATCGAGGGATGAGCGCGATCGTCAAGAGTTGTATATCCGCGGGCCTGGCGGGTATGGGGTCGAGATGAACCGCTTTAGGAGCTGGACGGCATCAGCGCTTCAGTGGCAGTCTGGATGCGTCGCCGTTTCGCTTCTTGACAAGGGGGTTATGCATGGAGTTCGTTGTGATTGCCCGCGCGATCGACTCGCCGAGCGTGCCGCCGCAAGCAGCCGTTTCTCTTGCCAAGCAGACGTTCCAGCAGTTCGCCTCGAATCAAGACTCGCGGATCAAGGCCATGTACCCGTTCGCCGGCGAGCGAGCCGGCCTTCTGATCGTTGACGTGAAGTCCGGCGATGAGTTGCAGGACCTGCTTGGAAATCTGCCCTTCGCGGGCATAACCAAGACCGAGATTCACCCTGTCGGTACGGTGCAGAGTGCTATCAAGACGATGGAGGCGGCCGAGCGACGGATTGCCTCGATGTCGCCAGTAGGCGCACGCTAGCCGCAAATCGGAAACCGGGGGACGCGGCGTGCGTCCCCCGGAGCTAACCTCGACCTATCGCGACGCCGCTGCGGAAGAATCGAGACTTCCAGCTCCTGTGGGCGGGCCAGGCCGTCTCGGTCCTGGGTTCGCGCGTGTCGCAGATCGCCTACCCGCTCCTCGTGCTTGTGATGACCGGCTCGCCCGGGATCGCGGGCCTGGTTGGCTTCATCGGCACCCTTCCCTACATCCTCTTCCAGCTCCCGGCGGGCGCGGTGATGGATCGTGTCAACCGGCGACGGCTCATGATCGCCTGCGACATCGTCCGCCTCGTCGCTCTGGGCAGCATCCCACTGGCGGCGTGGCTAGGCCGGTTGTCGATCGCGCAAGTCACGATCGTCGCCTTCACCGAGGGCACCATGTTCGTGTTCTTTCGTTTGGGCGAGGTGGCGGCCATCCGGATTGTGGTCCCGCCGGAGCAGCATCCGGCCGCCCTCTCCCAAAATGAGGCGCGACTTCGGGCCGCGACGCTTCTCGGCAATCCAATCGGCGGTTTGCTTTTCGATGCGGGCCGCACGGTTCCGTTTCTCGCCGACGCGCTGACCTATCTCGCCTCGTTGGTCACCCTGCTGCTGATTCGCACCCCGTTTGAAGAGACCCGCACCCAGCAGCGCAGAAACGTGCTGAGTGAAATCAAGGAGGGCATCAGGTGGCTCTGGGGCCAGCACTACATCCTGATCGTCAACCTCGCGGCCTCGGCGACCAACGGTTTGATCCAGGTGGTGATCCTGGTCGTGATCGTCGCCGAGCGCGAGCGCGGCGCTTCGGGCACTCTGATCGGCCTGATCCTGGGGGGCTTCGGTATCGGGGGCCTGGCTGGTGCGCTGTCCGGCGGGCGGATCGCGAGGCGCCTTCGTCCCAACTCCGTCGTTCTGACGACCCTGTGGATATGGGCAACCTTGACGGCGGCTGTGGGCGTGGTGAGCAGCCCGATCGTCCTGGGCGCCCTGCTCGCCAGCCTGGCTTTCATGGGCGCGGTATGGAACATCGCCACCGGCACGATCTACTACCGGCTCGTACCGGATCGACTGATCGCACGGGTGTCGAGCGTCGGGTCACTCACCGCGTTTGGTGCACTCCCGCTCGGCTCGCTGGCCGGAGGCCTGTTGATCCAGTGGTTCGGCCCGAGCATGGCGGGGTTGATCGCGGGGGCCGGCATGCTGGTGATCGCATTGCTGACCACTGCCGCTCCGAGCGTCCGCCACGGCCCAGCCGCACTGGCGGCAGAGTGATGGTCCGCATTGAGCCGGTGCACGAGGCGACTCCCGAGCTCCACGCAGCGCTGTCGCACCTCCTACCCCAGCTCAACTCGACGCTGCCGGTGCCGGACATGGAGCGGCTGCGCCGGCTGATCTCAGACCCCGCCGTCACGCTGCTGCTCGCGAGGGACGGCGACGCGATCGTCGGCACGACGACGGTGATCGTCTACACCACGCCGTACTGGATCAAAGCGCGGCTGGACGAGGTCGTCGTCGATGCCGGCGCACGCGGGAAGGGTGTGGGCGAGGCGCTGGTCAAGGCGGCGCTCGACATCGGACGGGAGCGCGGAGCCCAGGTCGCCGAGCTCCAATCGGGGCGTGGCGAGGCGCGCAAGGCGGCGCACCGCCTCTACGAGCGGCTAGGCTTCAGGATTCGCGAGTCCGACGTGCTCAGGATCTTGTTGTAGCCACAATTGGAAATGAGATGAACAAAGCACTCAACACCTCCACGGTCACGCAAGTGAACGGCATCGAGCTGGCTTATCAGGTCTTCGGAACGGGCTCCCCACTAGTCCTGCTGCACGGCGGTTTCGGGTCAGTTGAGATGTTCGGGCCCAATCTCGAGCTTCTTGCGGCTGGACATCGCGTCATCGGCGTGGATCTCCAGTCCCACGGCCGCTCGCCGGCCGTCGACCGGCCGATGCGTTTCGAAACGATGGCCGACGACATCGCTGCGCTTATCACAGACCTGAAGCTCGAGCGTGCCGCGATCATGGGTTTCTCGCTGGGTGGTGCTGTGGCTCTGCGCATTGCAATCCAGCATCCGAAGCTCGTCGAACGCCTCGTCCTGGTCTCGACCGTCTTCAAGCGAAGCGGCTGGTATCCAGAGATGGCCGCCGCCATGGATGCGATGGGTCCTGAGACGGCGGAGCCGCTGAAGCGCAGCCCGATGTACGAAACCTATGTCCGGATCGCGCCGCGCACCGAGGATTGGCCAGTGCTCGTAACGCAGCTCACGACCGCCCTCAAGATCGATTACGACTGGTCAGCGGACGTCGCCAAGCTGCCAATGCCGGTGATGATCGTGGTCGGAGATGCAGACGGGGTCTCGCCGTCCCACGCCGTTGAATTCTTCGGTCTGCTGGGCGGCGGAAAGCGTGACGCCAACTGGGACCGCTCGGGGATGACGCACCACCGTCTCGCGATCCTGCCGGGAGCAACGCACTATGACATCAACCTCAATCCGGCACTCTCGCAGGCCGTGATCCCATTCCTCGGCGGCGCGCAACGCGCCTGACGGACCGTGTTCAGGAGTGGTCTGAGCCGGTGAGCTTCTCGAGCCGGTCCACCATCGAAGCCAGCGTGGCGAACGCCGCCTCCACGGGCTCGCGCGACGTCATGTCCACACCGGCCATGCGCAGCCCCTCGAGCGGGTACATCGAGCTCGCGCTCTTCAAGAACGCCAGGTAGGACTCGACCGCCTTGGAATCGCCCGCCGCGACGCGCTCCACGAGGTGGTCCGCCGCCGCGATGCCGGTCGCGTACTGATAGACGTAGAAGTTGCTGTAAAGGTGGGTGTGGAACTGCGCCCACGTCGAACCGATCCGGTCGCGGTCTCGCTCACTGACCTCGACCTCTGAGCCATAGACCTCGATCAGAAGATCCGCCATCAGGTTGTTCAAGTAGCCGGCCGTGATCGCGCCGCCACGCTCCACCTGCTCGTGGATCTCGAGCTCGAGCCTTGCGAGCGACGGCATTATGAAGAAGTAGCGGTAGAAGTTGGACATAGCCTCTTCGATCACCGCGATCTGAAAGGCGGGGTCGGTCTTCGTCGCAAGCAGGTGGCGCCGCGTCAGCGCCTGGTGCATGTTCGAGGCCACCTCCGCCTGGAACAGCCCGTAGTTCGCATAGACGTAAGGCTGCGAGTGCCACGCATGGTAGGAGTGCATCGAGTGTCCGAGCTCGTGCGCCAGAGTGCTCATCGAGAAGATGTCGTCGTTGTAGCTCATGAAGATGAAGGGCTGGGTGTCCATCGCCCCGCTCGAGAAAGCGCCCATCCGCTTGCCCTTGTTGGGATAGATGTCGACCCAGCGGTCCTCGAGTGCGCCTTTGCGCATGATCGCGACGTATTCCTTGCCGAGTGGCGCCACGCCTTGCGAGATCCAGTCCACCGCTTCTTCGTAGGGCACCCGAAGGGCGCTGGTGCCGAGCTGCGCGCGCAGGTCGTACGGCTTCAGCACCTCGAGCCCCAGCATCCGCCGGCGGATGCGCCAGTAGCGGTGCCACGTGCCGACGTTCTCGCGGAAGGTCTTGACGACGTTGTGGAACACGTCGACAGGAATGAACCCTGGCTCGAGCGCAGCCTCGAGAGAGGACGCGTGCCCGCGCGCCCGCGCGAAGAAGACGTCGCGTTTGACCGCGCCGGATAGGCTCGCCGCCATCGCGTGCTGCATCCTCAGGTGCTCATCGGCGTAGCTCTCAAAGGCGGTGCGCCGGACCTCGCGGTCTGCACTGGTGAGGAGCGCAGCGATGGTGCCCTGAGCGACCTCATGCAGCTGGCCGCCCGCTCCAACCGCGGGCGCGAACTTGAGGTCGGTGTTGGCGAGCACGCTGTGCACTGAAAGCGCAGTCGCCAGGGGATCTGTCACCTGCGACAACAGCTCTTCAACCTCGGCGCTTCGGATGCGGGTCTCCAGCTTCTCGAGACGGTCGAAGTAGTGGCCAAGGTGGGAAAGGCGTGGCGATGACCTCACCCACTCGCGGAGCTTGGGGAGGCCGATCGAGAGCATCTCAGGGACGGCAAAGGCGGCTGCGGCGCCGAGCTGAGCCGCGACGCTGCGGGCGCGATCGACTTTGGCCGCCGCGGCCTGGTCGCCGACATCGACCGAGTAGTCCATCGAGCCGTAGACGATCACCTTCGCCATCAGCCGGCGAGCTCGCTCGCTGACCTCGAACCAGTCCGCGAGGGAATCCGGCGAATCGCCGAGGTGCCCCTTGAACTCCTCGAGGTCGGGGATCCGGGACAGGATCGCCTGGACGGCCTCTTCCCAGCCCGATGGCTCGGGAAAGACGCTCTCGCGGTTCCACGTGAAGCGCTTGTCCACCTCGGCTCGAGTTGGAAGCGGTCTGGCCACGAAGGATTAGTAGCATGGGTCCGATGCCACGCGCCGAGTCGAACGGGATCGAGCTCGAGTACGAGGCCTTCGGCGAGCGTGGCGGCGCGCCTTTGCTGCTCATCGGAGGCCTCGGCACACAGATGATCAGCTGGGACAAGGAGTTCTGTGAGCTCCTCGCCGGGCGCGGCTTTTGGGTCATCCGGTTCGACAACCGGGATGCCGGGCTGTCGACGTGGATGGACGGCGGAGGCGAATACGGCCTGGACGACATGGCCGGCGACTCGGCGGGCCTGCTCGATGCCCTGGGCGTCCGCGCCGCGCACGTGGTTGGAGCCTCGATGGGCGGCTTCATCGCGCAGCTGGTGGCACTAAACCATCCAGACCACGTGCTGACCTTGACGTCGATCATGTCCGGACCAAACGGCGAGGACCAGGTGCAGCCCACTGCGGAGGCGACCGCGGTGCTGCTGGCGCCTGCTCCCAACACGCGCGAGGAACGGATCGAGCTCGGCGTGTGGGCGAAGCAGACGCTGCTGGGTCCCGCAGACCCGTTCGACGCGGAATATGAGCGGCGGCGCGTGACCGTGGCCGTCGACCGCGCTTATCACCCGGCAGGGTTCGTCCGACAGCTCCAGGCGATCGCTGCTGCGCCGAGCCGGTTGCAACGCCTGGGCTCCATCCGGATCCCCACGCTGGTCATCCACGGCGACGCGGACATCCTGGTGCCAGTAGAAAACGGCCGCCGCGTCGCAGCCGCCATGCCTGGATCTCGTCTCCTCGAGATCGAGGGCATGGGACACGACGTGCCGAGGAGGGTCTGGCCGGAAGTGGTGGACGCGATCGCGCAGCTGGCTCGCGAGGCAAGCCCCGCTTGGCGGGCATAGCCCGTCGAGGAAGTAACTGAATGCTGAGCGGTCTCAACCCGGCGATCGCCTTCCTCGCGGGTCTTGCATCGTTCGTATCTCCATGCGTCCTGCCGCTGGTCCCCGCATACCTGGCGTTCCTCGGGGCGAGGACCGGAGAAAGGGTTGCCGTGACGCCCGGCGGGGCCGTGTCGACGTCGTCAGCGTCCGTCGCGGTGGCCGGCGCCGGATTCGTCGCGGGCCTGTCCCTGGTTTTCGTCCTCTTCTTCTATGTCTTCTCGCTCGCGGTGCAGCCGGTCCGCGCCTACGTGCCGGTTGTCGCGGGAGTGTTCGTTCTCGTTATGGCGGCCCACGTGGCGGGCCTGATCCGCATCCCGTTTCTGTCCGGCGAGTACAGGCTGATGAAAACCGCGCCTGAGGGAGGCGGCGCCGTGGGCGGCTTCCTCCTCGGCATGGGTTTCGCGAGCGGGTGGACTCCATGCATCGGCGTCACCCTCAGCGCGGTGTTGAGCTCGGCGGTGTCCGCAGGAACCACGCCACAGGGCTTGAGCCTGATGATCGCCTACTGCCTGGGATTGGGCCTGCCGTTCATGGTCCTCGCATTCGCCCTCGAAGGGGCGCGGCCACTCATCCGATTCGTCAACGACCACCGGCGTGCGATCGATCTCGCGTCGGCAGGGGTGCTGGTCGTCATGGGGTTGCTGCTGCTCACCAACCGGCTGACGTGGCTCTCGGCTGGACTCGTGCAGCTGATTCCATCGTGGCCATCGCCGTCACTCTGAGCATCGGTCAGCTGCCGAGCGTTTTCAGCCATTCCTCTTCAGCGCTGCGCAGCCGGGCGGCCAGCTTGGTCACCGTTTTCTGGACCTGCGAGGCGCGCTCGTAGTCGGTCTCACCGACCGCGTTGGCAAGGTTGCTCCGGGCGAGGGCGAGCTGGCGCCGGAGCTTGAGCACGGCTTCGGGCGGGCTCAGCATCTGCTTGGCGAGCTTGTCGACGTCGAGGCCGCGCGCGCGGAGGATCGATGCGATGTGCGGCGTGGCGAGCAGTCGATGCAGCGTCTCGACGTCTGAGCCCGGAGGAGGAACCTGCCGGAAACCGGCCACCGTCCGCATCTCCTGCAAGCGCATCCGGGCCGGGAGCGGAAACCGGGGCTTCAGCTGAGCCCGCCTTCCCCGTCCGCTCGGCTCGACGTTCCAGTTCCTCTCCAGTGCGGCGACCACTTTCTGCGCGGTCGCACCCAGGTCCTCCAGCACGTGAGCCGCGATGCCTTCGCCTTCCATCACCAGCGCCATGAGCACGTGCCCGCTGTCGACGCGTTCGTGTCCCATCCGGCGTGCTTCTTCGAACGCGATCTCAATGACCATCTTGACGCGGGAGGTCGGAATGATCTGCTGGATGATGATCCGCTCAGCGCGTCCGATCACTGTCGCGATGGTGTGGCGCACAGTGTCGATGTCCACCCCCAGCTCTCGCAGCACCACTGGGGCCGGGCCCTTGGGGAGGCGCAGCAACCCCAGCAGCAGATGCTCGGTTCCGATGTAGGAATGGTGAGAGCGCTCGGCTTCTTCCTGGGCAAATGTCAGCGACTGCTGAGCGTCCGGCGCGAACCTCTCGAACGGATACACGGCTGCGGGCCAAGTGTGCCGGACGGCGCTGTTAAGAACACTTGTTTGTAGTGCGGGAAATCGTCAAACTGGATCGCGTGGAAGGCGCCTTCGGCGGAGTTCTCGACCTCTTTTCGGCGCCGGTCCGCGACTGGTTCCGAGCCACCTTCGCAGATCCGACCGCGGTTCAGGAGCGGGGCTGGGAGGAGGTGGCGGCCGGCCGCCACGTGTTGATGGCAGCGCCGACCGGGAGCGGCAAAACGCTTGCTGCCTTCCTGTGGTGTCTCGACCGCCTGTCCTCGGAGCCGATGCCGGCCGAGGCCGAGCGGTGTCGCGTCCTTTATGTGTCGCCGCTGAAAGCTCTCGCCCACGATGTCGACCGGAACCTGCGCTCGCCGCTCGTCGGCATACGCCACCAGATGGAGAACGTTGGGATCAAGCCTCCCGACATCTCAGTTGCCATCCGGACTGGCGACACGCCGGCGGACATGCGCCGCTCGATGGAGCGCCACCCCCCGGACATCCTCATCACCACGCCGGAGTCCCTCTTTCTCCTCCTGACCAGCGCCGCGCGCAAGATCCTGGCGTCGGTCCGGTGGCTCATCGTCGACGAGATCCACTCCGTCGCCGCCACCAAGCGCGGCAGCCACCTCGTATTGAGCCTGGAGCGACTCTGTGAGCTGACGCGAGTCGAGCCCCAGCGCATCGGCCTTTCGGCGACGCAGCGGCCTCTGGAAGAGGTTGGCCGGTTCCTGGGCGGTGCCGGCCGCGCCGTATCGATAGTCGACGCGGGGCGGCTCAAGACGATGGAGGTGAGGGTCGAGGTCCCGGTGGAGGACATGACCCGGCTGACCGCCGAGGACGAGGACAGCGCGAAAGGCCTGAACAGCATCTGGCCGGCGATCTATCCACGCCTGCTCGAGCTCATTCGCGGGCACCGCTCGACCATCGTCTTCGTCAACTCGAGGCGGTTGGCAGAGCGCATCGCGGCGCGTGTCAACGAGCTCGCCGAGGAGGACCTGGTGCGTGCGCACCACGGATCCATCGCGCGCGAGCAGCGCCTCCTCATCGAGGATGAGCTGAAGGCGGGCCGCCTGCGCGGTCTGGTCGCCACCTCCACTCTCGAGCTCGGCATCGACATGGGGGCGGTCGACCTGGTGCTGCAGATCGAAGCGCCACCCAGCGTTGCCGCCGGGATTCAGCGCGTCGGCCGCGCCGGGCACTCGGTCGGCGAGGTGTCGCGCGGCGTGATCATTCCCAAATTTCGCGGTGACCTGCTCGAATCCGCCGCGGTCGTCGAGGGCATGCTCGAAGGGCGCATCGAGTCGACCGTCGTTCCCCGCAAGCCGCTCGACGTCCTGGCGCAGCAGGTCGTCGCGATGTGCGCGATGGACGAGTGGGAGATTGAAAAGCTGGGACGGGTGGTCCGCCGCGCGTACCCGTACAGCGACCTCGGTCCGCGCGCTTTCGAGTCCGTGCTCGACATGCTGAGCGGGCGCTATCCCTCCGACCAGTTCGTGGAGCTGCGGCCCCGCATCGTTTGGGACCGGGTCGCGGGCAAGGTGCGCGGGCGCGCGGGCGCGCAGCGGCTGGCCGTCACCAACCCAGGCACGATCCCCGACCGCGGCCTTTTCACGGTCAACCTCGCCGACGACGGCCGGCGCGTCGGTGAGCTGGACGAGGAGATGGTCTACGAGACTCGGGTCGGCGAGACCTTTGTCCTCGGAGCTTCGACCTGGCGGATCGTCGACATCACGCCGTCGCAGGTCATCGTCACGCCCGCACCCGGCGAACCGGGCAAGATCGCGTTCTGGAAGGCTGACGCGCCGAGCCGTCCGGTCGAGCTCGGGGCCGCACTGGGCAAGATGGTGCGCGAGCTGCGGGCGCTCGACCCCGACGCAGCGGCGAAGCGTTTGCGCGAGCGCGCCGGCTTTGACGACCTCGCGATCAAGAACCTCCTCGCGTACCTGGAGGATCAAGCAACCGCCACCGGTGCCGTGCCCGACGACCGCACGATGGTCGTCGAGCGCTTTCGCGATGAGGTCGGCGACTGGCGCGTCTGCCTGCATACACCGTTTGGGGGACGGGTGCATGCGCCGCTCGCCATGGCGCTCGAGGCGCACCTTCGGGAAAAGCTTGGGGTCGATGCCCGGTCGCTGTGGACCGACGACGGCATCGCGATGCACTTGCCCGAGGTCGAGTCGCCACCGGCGCTCGAGGAGCTGATCCTCGACCCGGAGGAGGTTCAAGCTCTGGTGTCGGCCCAGCTGCCGGCATCTGCACTGTTTGCCGCGCGATTCAGGGACAACGCCGCGCGATCGCTGCTGCTGCCCAAGCGCAGGCCGGGCCAGCGCACGCCGCTGTGGCAGCAGCGCATGCGCAGCGCGGGCCTGCTCCAGGTCGCGGGGCAGTATCCCGACTTCCCGATCCTCGCCGAGACGTGGCGCGAGGTGATGAGCGATCACTTCGACATGCCCGCCCTCGTCGCGTTTCTGGGCGCGATCCGGTCGCGCGAGATCCGCGTTGTCGCCGTGGACACCGAGCGCGCATCGCCCTTCGCTTCCTCGCTTCTCTTCTCGTACGTGGCCGAGTACATGTACGAAGGGGATCAACCACTGGCCGAGCGCCGGGCGCAGGCTCTCACCCTGGACCGAGAGCTGCTCGCGGAGCTCCTGGGCAGCGAGGACCTGCGGGAGCTCCTCGATCCGGAGGCGATCGCAGCGGTCGAGCTCGAGCTGCAGGGCTTGCTTCCAGAACGATTCCCGCGCGATGCGGATGAGGCGCACGACCTTCTTGTCCGGCTCGGCGACCTCAGCGACGAAGAAGCGACCGCGCGAGGTGTCAACGATGGGTGGTTGCGCGGCCTGGAGCGAGAACGCCGAGCGCTGTCAGTCCGGCTCGCCGGCGAATCGCGCTGGATCGCGGCTGAAGACGCCGGTCGCTACCGCGAGGCGGTAGGCGCCAGCCTGCCGATCGGGCTGCCTGATGTGTTCCTGGATGCCGGCCCCGACCCACTCGAATCCCTATTGCGGCGCTACGCGCGCACCCACGTCCCCTTTGTCACCTCGGACCCGGCGAAGCGCTGGGCGCTGCCGGCGCCGGCCGTCGAGGCGGCGCTGACACGGCTTGCCGCGAAAGGCGATGTGCTTGCCGGCGAGTTTCGCAAGGCGGCGGAGGGTCGCGAATACTGCTATCCGGAAGTCCTGCGCACGCTGCGGCGGAGATCGCTCGCCGCGCTCCGCCGCGAGGTCGAGTCAGTGCCGCCCATCGCGCTGGCCCGATTTTTACCGGCCTGGCACGGCGTCGCGGTGCGCGCGGGTGGAGTCGACCGCCTCCTGGAGGTCGTCTTCCAGCTCCAGGGTCTGGCCCTGCCTGCCAGCGTGATCGAGCGTGACGTCATCTCCGCGCGCGTCGGCAACTACGCTCCTCGCCTGCTCGATGAGCTGGTATCGATGGGCGAGGTCGTTTGGGCGGGCCGCGGCTCGCTCGGCACGAGCGACGGCCGGGTCGCGCTGTACCTGCGCGGCGATGCGCCCCGCCTCATCGCCCCGCCGGTCGATCCGCCGCAGTCCGAGCTGCACGAGAAAATCCGGGCACATCTAGGTGCCCGCGGCGCGAGCTTCTTCCGCGACCTCTACAACGCTTGTGGCGGTGGAGATGAGGACGTGATGCTCGATGCGCTGTGGGACCTTGTCTGGTCGGGCGAGGTCACCAACGACACCTTTGCGCCGCTGCGCCTGTTGGGTCCGTTGGCGCGCCGGCCGGCGCGCAAGCCGCGCCTGCCGCGACTCATCCAACCCCGGGCGACGGGCCGCTGGTCTCTGGTCAGCGACCTGATCGGATCGGGCGCCAACGCAACCGAGCGGCTGCACTCTGAGGCGGGCGTGCTCTTGCAGCGGCACGGGGTGTTGACGCGCGAGGCCGTGGTGGGCGAGGGCTGGCCGGGCGGATTCGCGAGCCTCTATCCGGTGCTGCGCGCGATGGAGGAGTCAGGACGCATCCGGCGCGGGTACTTTGTCGAGGGCCTGGGAGGCTCGCAATTCGCGCTACCCGGTGCGGTCGACCGCCTGCGTTCGCTGCGTGAATCGGGTGGGGGCGTTATCGCGCTGGCCGCGACGGACCCGGCAAACCCCTACGGCACAGTTCTGGACTGGCCGCCATCCGACGGAAAGATGAGTCGAGCCGCAGGCGCGTACTGCGTGCTCGATGACGGGCGCCTCGTGTTGTACCTGGAGCGTGGCGGCCGCTCAATGCTCACGAGCGGCGAGGTGCAGCTTGCGCATCTCCAGGCCCTGATCGCCATGGCCACGAATGCGGGGCGCGTCGAGCTGCAGAAGGTCGATGGTTTGCCGGTGATGGAATCTCCCCTCAAAACGACCCTTCGCGAAGCGGGTTTTTCGGCGACGCACCGCAGCCTCGTCGCGTACGGCTCGAGGTCCTAGATCGGCGGATAATCGGACCTGTTCCCGTCAGCTGGTATTCGTGCGAAGGAGGCACCCCATGCTGAAGATCAAGAGCTCCGCCCCCGCCATCCCCGCCCAGGACATCAAACGCGCTCGCAACTTCTACGAGCAAAAGCTCGGGCTCAAGCCCGGCGAGCAGCAGCCGGACGGCGGTGTGATGTACCAGACGGGCGAGACCGGCTTCCTCGTCTTCCCGAGCATGGGCAAGGCGTCCGGGGACCACACGCAGATGGCGCTCGAGGTCGAGGACGTGCCGGGTGCGGTGACCGAGCTGAAGAGCAAGGGCGTCAAGCTCGAGGAATACGACTACCCCGAGTTCAAGTCGCGCGAGGGCCTCGTGGATATGCCGGACGGCACCAAGGGCGCCTGGTTCAAAGACTCAGAAGGAAATCTGATCGCGCTGGCGCAGAGGGTTCCGGCCCGAACGCGCAGCAACTGACCCGCGGCCCGCGACCACAAGCCCCCTGCCAGTGCGTGGGTACGATTACTGCTCCGTCGGGGAGTAGCGCAGCCCGGTAGCGCACTTGACTGGGGGTCAAGTGGTCGCGGGTTCAAATCCCGCCTCCCCGACCAAGTCGGCTCGACAAGCGCGCCTTGATGGCGTAGGAGTGAGGTCAGATGCATCTTCCGCGACCCTGATGGAAAGCAGCGGGAAATGAGTCACTCGAAAGCACCCCAGACTCAGACATGATGCCTAGCTTGCGACAGATGCGTGAGGCGACGGTCCTCAAGCACATGGAAGCCGAGAACGCTCACGACTTCGAGCGCTGCATCGAGGCGTTCAGTCACCCTCGCTACGAGATCGTCGCGACAGGAGAGGTCTGGGACGGCCACTCCGGGGTCAGCACCCTCCTCCATGAGAACAAGAAGGGTTTTCCCAATTTCCACTTCCATGCCGAGGCCATGCATTACGCAGACGACGCCATCGTTGTCGAGGGCCGGTTCACCGGTACGCATGATGGAAACTGGCGGGGACTTCCCGCAACCGGCAGGAAGGTCGACTTTCCGTTGATCATCGTCTTTCAATTCGAGGAGGAGCGCATGGTCTGCGAGCGGACCTACTTCGACATAGGAACCCCGCTGAGACAACTCGGCGTCGCGCGAGATCCCAATTCCCGAGTCGGAAAGATGGCGACTGCGTTAAACCATCCGCTCGTAGTCGGCAAGGCGCTGATCAGATCCTTATTCCGCGGATAGACACACGATTGATCAAGATCGGAACCGCGATCGAGAGCCCGCAGACCGGCGAGCGGCTCATCTTCCTCTCCACAGCCGATTCTTCGAACGGGCAGCTCTTTCAAGCAGAACTGATCGTGAAACCAGGCCCGTATGTCGTCAGGTCCCACATCCATCCAAGTCAAGAGGAAAGGTTTGTGGTCCTGGAGGGTGTGTATGGATACCAGATTGGAAACAGAACGGGCGTGGCCCAGCCTGGAGAGGCGCTAGTTTGCCCAGTCGGTGTCTCACACAGCCAGTGGAACGGAGGTCAGGGCATCCTGCGGATCCTCTACGAGCACCGCCCCGCCCTGACATCTGCTGAAATCTTCTTCGAGACTCAGTTCGGGCTCAGCCGCGACGGCAAACTCTCGCGGACGGGCGACATTAAGTTGCTCCAGGGCGCCGTGCTTTTGCAGGAGGTGGGCGATTTCATCCGGCCCTCGAGTCCGCCGATCTACGTCCAGAACGCCCTCTTCCCAATGCTGGCGGCAATCGGCCGGATGCGCGGTTATCGAGCTCGGTATCGGAAATATGCGATCCGACCTGCATGAGTCGCGCGTCCAGGGCACCCATCGCTACGCCTTCGATCTAGCGGACCAAAGCGTCACTGAATGGTGATCCGGGGCTGGCTCGGAGGACATCGTGGGATTGGAGTCCGCCGCCGCAAATCATTTCCGAACATTGCCAGGAGCTGACGTGAAAGTCAGCCCATGTCGAAAACGCTCTCCGTCATTCGATGAGTGGGTGGCGCCACAAAAGCCCTAGCCCAAGACGAAGCGGAAGATGTAATAGGAGGAGGCAGACATGCGTGTACTGATAATGGCCAAGGAAGGCGAGCAGAGCGACGCGGCAACTCCGCCAACGCCAGAGGCTATGGCGGACTATCAGAAGTTCAACGAAGAGCTGGTCAAGGCGGGGGTTGTGCTCGAGGCCGGGCGCCTCTACCCGAGCTCGCAGAGCAAGCGCGTTCGGTTCGACGGCAAGAAGCGCACCGTGATCGACGGGCCGTTCGCGGAGACCAAGGAGCTGGTGGCCGGGTACTGGCTCTGGCAGGTGCGCTCGATCGACGAGGCCCTGGAGTGGCTGAAGCGGGCACCCTACGATGGCGGGACCTTCGAGATCCGCGAGGTCGTCGAGTACGAGGGTATATGAAGGAGCTCTCGCCATAGGTCCAGGAAACGGAGACAGACCCGACGGCCCCGGTCGCCGCGAGACCGCTGTCACCGAAGCGCATCACGCGATCGAAGCGATCTGGCGGATCGAGTCGGCACGGCTCATCGCCGGGCTGGCTCGTGTGGTCGGCGACATCGGGATGGCAGAGGAGCTCGCGCAGGACGCCCTCGTTGCCGCGCTCGAGCAGTGGCCTACCGAAGGCGTACCCGAGCGCCCAGGCGCCTGGCTGATGGGGACCGCGAAGCACCGCGCGATCGACCTGATCCGGCGCCGCAAGACGCTCGAGCGCAAGCACGAGGAGATTGGCCGCCATGCCGAGCGGGCTCAGGAAGGCTTGGATTTGGAGACGGCCATCGATCAGGAGGTCGAGGACGATCTCCTCGGCCTCATCTTCATGGCTTGCCATCCAGTCCTCTCGACGGACACACGAGTCGCGCTGACACTCCGCGTCCTCGGCGGCTTGACGACCGAGGAGATCGCGCGGGCCTTCCTCGTCCCCGTCTCGACCATCGCCCAGCGCATCGTCCGAGCGAAGCGAACCCTCGCCGAGGCGCACGTCAGGTTCGAAGTCCCGGGCGGTGCCGAGCGCATCGCGCGCCTGGCCTCCGTCCTCGAGGTGATCTACCTCATCTTCAACGAAGGATATTCGGCAACGGCTGGGAAGGATTGGGTCCGACCGGCGCTTTGCGAGGAGGCCCTTCGCCTGGGCCGCATCCTGGCCGAGCTCGTGCCGGCTGAGCCTGAAGTCCACGGCGTCGTCGCGCTTATGGAGATCCAGGCCTCTCGTCTGGGCGCGCGCGTCGGGCCGTCCGGCGAGCCCGTCCTCCTGCTGGATCAGGACCGAGCGCGTTGGGACCGTCTGCTCATCCGGCGCGGCCTCGCGGCCCTCGAGCGCGCCGAGGGGCTCGGGGGTGCCCTGGGTCCCTACGCGCTGCAGGCGGCGATCGCCGCGTGCCACGCTCGAGCAACGATTGCGTCGGAGACCGACTGGCCGCGCATCGTTGCGCTCTACGACGCGGTCGCACAGCTCGCACCGTCGTCGGTGGTCGAGCTGAATCGGGCGGTCGCCGTCGGAATGGCGTTCGGTCCAGCAGCCGGCCTCGAACTCGTCGACGCTCTTGTCCACGAGCCCACGCTCAAGTCTTACTACCTGTTGCCGGCCGTCCGCGGGGACCTCCTCAGGAAGGTCGGCCGTTCCGAGGAGGCGCGCGTTGAGTTCGAGCGGGCCGCCTCGCTTACCGAGAACGTGCGGGAGCGCGAGCTCCTGGAGAAACGAGCAGCGGAGTGCGCCGCGGAGCACATGGTGGGTCAGAGCGGGGTTGTCGTGGAAGGGAATCCGCCCCCGCGTGTGGGGTTTTGACGGCGCTCCCTTAAGCTGGAAGCATGAGTCGGGGCTTCAGGAACTCAGACGAGACCAGGGCGCTCGAAGACAAGGCCACCTCCGAGTCCATCAACGCGATCCTCGAGCGCGACCGCGAGCAGGCCTCCCACGCGGCCGAGGTTCGGGCGCACGGCCAATACGGGCTGTGCGAGAACTGCGGCAAGCCGATCGGCGCCGAGCGTTTGGAGGCCTTGCCCACGGCGACCCGCTGCATCCGCTGTCAGGCGGAGTGGGAGCAGGCCAACCGCCTCTGATCGATCGGCCTCAGCCGCTGAGTGACGCTCACCATCCGAAATACGAAGCGGCCTGCAGGATCAGCACGGCCACGACCCACACGGCGGCGATGATGATGGCGGCGGGCCAGTTGCCCTGCATTGCCCTCCTCACGATCACCAAGACCGTGCCCCACGGGACCACGTAGCTGGCGCCGGACCGAGGGTGGCCCAGCGCGATCGCCACGTTGATGACCATCAATAGCACGACGACCCAACCGAGGAAACCCAGGTCGGGGAGACCCATCCCTCCGCCGCCGATCGCCATCGCCAGCCCGCCGATCCCCCGCGGCGCGGTCCGCTCGGTCGCGACTGAGCCCATGGTGTGGTGAGGTTTCACCAGCATGACCAGGCACGTGCCAAGCAGACCGTTGCCGAGGACCACAAAGCCGACGGCAACGCCGGCGTCGTTCTGGTACTTCGGATTGGTCAAGGCAAGCCCGAGGCCCGCGAGGCCGAACACGATGACGCCGAATCCAAGCAGCGTTCCGACCCCGAAGACGCTTTTCGAGATGACCGACGTCAGCATAAGTCGGTGACTTTAGCGCGCTTTTTCGGCCGACTGATCGTTCAAAGAAAAATCACCCGATGCGTTGGGGTCAGGCGCGGGGACGGTGGGCTGTCCTCCGGTGGACGTTGAGCAGGGCCTGGGTCGGGAAGCCCTGGCCGCATTTCTCGCACAGGATCGCCCGTACCACTTCCCGGCGCGCGCTGAGGGGCACGTCCTTGGTCGAGTAAGTCGTGTCGCCCTCGGGCTCTGGCCAGGTGATCACGCCCGACGATCCGCCGGGCCATCCCGCATTGACACCCTCCGTTCCGCCGGGGTTCGCCTCGTAGGGGAGGGGCTTCGCTTCGGGGAGTTCCGGCGGGGAGGGAGGTGGCTTGTGCTCTTTGTGCCTTTTCATGCCTCCAGCTATACGACGCCGGCTAGGCGACTGCACGACCGAACTGCCGCGCGCCTATGACCACCGCGATAACGGACAGCACGACCATGATCAAGACACCTCTGGCCACGCTCGGGTCACCGAGGTTGTCGTTGAAGATGTGCCGCGCGGCGTCAACCGCATAGAGCAGCGGGTTGAGCGCCGCGATGTTCTGCAGCCACTGTGGCGCGATGGTCATGGGAAGGAGGACGCCGGACAGCAGAAGGATCGGCAGCGTTGACGTGAACACGATCGGCGCGTAGCTGTCTTCGCTCCTCACCGCAAGCGCCACCGCATAGGCGATGGATGCTGTGAGCAGTCCGATCAGCCCGATCAGTGCGAGCACCACAACGACCCCGAGCGGGTGGATGCTCAGCCCGAACGGCAGCGCGATGACGATGAGGATGAGCGACTGGACCACGATCGACACCATGTCGCGCAATGCCCGCCCGAACAGAAGCGCGACACGGCTGACCGGTGTTACCCGCAGTCGCTCGATGACACCCATGCGCAGCTCGGCGATGAGGCTGAACCCGACGCCCGCGGCGCCGAACATTCCAAGCTGCACGAGGAGCCCCGGAACGAAGACGTTGTAGGCGCCGCCGGGCGGAAAGCCCCGCATCTGCGCCATGGGTTTCAACAGGGGCGCGAACAGCACCAGGTACAGCAGCGGTTGAAGCACGCCGAGTGCGATCCAAACGGGGTTGTGCATGAGCAAACCGAAGTAGCGACCGAAGACAAGCCATGTGTCGCGCATCAGCTTCACGCCGCGGTCTCCCTCAGTGAGCGTCCGGTCTGTCGGAGGAACACGTCATCGAGACTCGGCCGGTGCAGCTCCATGGTCACAATCTGCATGTGCGCCGCGTCGAGCAGGCGAAGAATGGCCGGCATTGCGACCTCTCCACGGTCCACGTAGAGATGGACGGAGCCATTCTCGACCTTCGCCTCTCGGACGAATGGCTGCGCTTTGATCAGGTCTAGGGCGCGGTCCTGTTCGCCGGCGACGCTCAGCGTGACCACGTCGCCGGCGACCGCGCGCTTGAGCTCCTCGGGAGTGCCTTCGGCAACGATCTTTCCGTAGTCGATGATCGCGACGCGGTCGCACAGCGCATCAGCCTCGTCGAGGTAGTGCGTGGTCACAAAGATCGTCGTCCCTCGGTCGTGCATGCGGCGCACCTCGTCCCAGACCCGGGCGCGGCTTTGTGGATCAAGCCCGGTGGTCGGTTCGTCCAGGAAGAGCAGCTGCGGGTTGTGGACCAGGCCCAGGCCGATGTCGAGCCGGCGTTTCTGACCGCCGGAGTAGGTGCCGACTTTGCGGTCCGCCGCGCCCTCCAGCTCGAGCATCTCGATCAGCTCCGCCGCGCGCTTGCCCGCGGCCTGCGTTGACATTCCATACAGACGGCCTTGAAACACCAGCTCGGTGCGGCCCGTGATCTCGCGGTCGGCGCCGCCGGCCTGGCCGACGTACCCGATTCGCTCGCGGATCTGTGCCGGCTGTGTGGCGAGCTCGCACCCGGCGACGCGCGCCGTGCCGCCGCTCGGCGGCAGCAGCGTGGCTAGCATGCGCAAAGTGGTCGTTTTCCCTGCGCCGTTGGGCCCGAGGAAACCGAAGATCTCGCCTTGGCGCACGTCCAGGTCCACACCGGCAACAGCTTCGACCTGGCGCTTGCGCGACTTGAACACTCGGCGCAGACCGCGTGTTTGGATTACCGATTCAGGCTGTGGCGTGGCCATCCGCAGCGATTTTCCCGGATGCGGCCACCCCGGTGCCGGTGACGAGATCCCAGAACGCTTCCTGCGCGGGGCCACCACGGGCCCTTCGGCGCACGGCGCTGATGGGTCGCAGGATCGACGCGATCGGCAGCCGCTTGAGCAATCCGCTCGAGAGGTCAGAGGCGACGGCACGCTTCGAGAGCGCTGCAAACCCAAGACCCGCGGCCACCGCGGCGCGGACATACTCCGGATGCCCGAGGTTCAGGCTGTCGACCTGGTCGTAGGCATCGCCGAGCATCTCCCTCACATATCGCTCGGCGGACCATTGCGGCCCCCGCCCGAGGTAGAGGAAGTGCACGAGGTCTGCCGGCGTGACGTGCCGAAGATGAGAGAGGGGATGGTCCCGATGCGCGACCAGGAGCAGCTCATCGCGCGTCAGCTCGGCTGCCTGCAGCTCAGGGTCGGGCGCGCCTTCGATGAGGGCGCAGTCGAGGGCGCCGACGAGGACCCGGCGGTTCAGGTCCGCAGACGGGTCCACGGTGACGTTGAGCTTGACGCCAGGATGGCGCCTGGTGAACTCGGCCAGGTGGGGCGGTAGGTAGTAGGCCGCGCACGTTGGGCTGGCGCCGAGATGGAGCGAACCCGCCTGGAGGTGCTTCATCGCGAGAGCCGAATCACCAACGACCTCGACCGACCGCAGGGCGGCGCGGCACGTCTCCGCGAGCGACCGCCCGGCATCTGTAAGCCTGACCCTGCGCCCGTCCCGCTCCAAAAGCTGAAGACCGACGGCCTGCTCGAAGTGGTGCAGCTGCTGCGTGACCGCCGCCTGGGTCAGGAAGAGTGAGGCCGCCGCGCGGGAGATGTGCTCGTTCTCGGCGACGGCTACGAAGGAGCGAAGCTGCTCCAGCGTGAAGGCGGGCTTGCGCACCGCGACATATTAGTCGGGCTTATGCAAGCCATTACAAACAATTGAGACCAGCGGCTTAATGAAAGCTGAAATCGAACGTTGTACCAGTTACCGTTCATAACGCCCCGTAAGCCGGGAAAGGAGGGAAGTAAAGGGATGAGTTCGCGTACGCGCCGCAGGGAAAGCGGCCAGGGCATGGTCGAGTATGCCTTGATCTTGGTGCTGGTCTCGATCGTAGTCATCGTGATTCTTTTGACCATGGGCAATCAGATCCAGAACGTGTTCTCCAACGTGGTGGCCGCGCTGGGAGCCTGAGCCTGCGCCTGACGCTGAGGGCCGGCCCGCCGGCCCTCGGCGGGCGCCGTTTGGCCGCGCGCGCAGCGCGCATTTCTTGCCAGTTAAGTTAGCCGCATGCCCCAACCGTGGTGGGTGAGCGCGGTCTTCTACCAGATCTACGTCCGCAGCTTTGCCGACTCCAACGACGACGGGATCGGCGACCTGCCCGGCATCACTTCACGGCTTGATTACGTCCGCGACCTCGGCGTCGACGCCATCTGGCTGACGCCTTTCTATCCATCGCCACAAAAGGACCACGGCTACGACGTCGCCGACTATTTCGACGTCGACCCCGCGTACGGGACCCTCGAGGACTTTGACCGCCTGCTGGAGCGGGCGCACGAGCTGCGTTTGAAGGTCCTCGTCGACATCGTGCCAAATCACACCTCTGACCAGCACGAATGGTTCAAGGCCGCGGTCGCCACCCGGGAGAGCCCGCTCCGCGAGCGCTACCACTTTGCCGACCCCAAGCCAGGCGGCGCGCCGCCCAACAACTGGACCTCGTCCTTCGGTGGTCCCGCGTGGTCGCCCGAGCCAAACGGCCCGCAGTGGTATCTCCACCTGTTCGCGCCCGAGCAGCCCGACCTCAACTGGTGGCACCCGGCTGTCGCGGCAGAGTTCGAGCGCATCCTGAAGTTCTGGCTCGACCGAGGTGCGGACGGATTCCGCATCGACGTCGCGGCGGCGCTCTTCAAACGAAAGGATCTGGCCGACCGGCCTCTTATCGCCGACCGCGTAACCGGCGCCGCGCGTTTCGACTCGGCTTTCGGGATCATCGACCAACCGCAGCTGCACGAGGTCTACCGGCGCTGGCGCCAGATCGCCAATGCATACACACCCGACCGGGTCCTGGTAGGCGAGATCTTCGACCCTCGCCGGCACTCCAGGTACATCGTCCCCGACCAACTTCACATGGCGTTTGCGCTCATCCATCTGCCTTGGGACGCGGCGCTCTGGAAGCGCTCGATCGAGGTCAGCCGCAGCGCCCTGCGCGGGCCGGGAACGGAACCGACCTGGACGCTCGCCAACCACGACGTGGTGCGTCCCGTGACCCGCCTGGGCGGTGGCTCGACGGGACGGGCCCGTGCCCTGGCCGCCCTGCTGCTGCTGCTGGGCCTGCCCGGCCAGGTGTTCCTCTATCAGGGCGAGGAACTTGGGCTGGAAGAGGTCGACCTTCCCGACACAGAGCGGCAGGACCCGGTCTTCTTCCACTCCGAAGGGCGGCAGAAGGGCCGCGACGGGTGTCGGGTGCCGCTGCCCTGGAGCCGGGGTCAGGCGAACGCGGGCTTCTCCGCGGCCGCTCCGTGGCTGCCCATCCCAGAGCCCTGGGGACGGCTCGCCGTGGACGTCCAGGCCGCATCGGAGGAATCGACACTTGGCCATTTCAGGAGGGCTCTGGCGGGGCGGAGACGCCTGGCCGGCCGCCTGCCAGAGGCGATGGTGTGGCGCGCGGCGCCGGGGGGAACCCTGGCTTACTCGCGAGGCCGGCTGACGGTCGCCTGCAACTTTCTCGACAGGCCGGTCCGGATGCCTGCCCAGGGCAGGCTACTTTTCGGAAGCAGCCCACTCGCCCGGGTGGATGGGGGATTTTTGAGGCTGCCGCCGAACTCGGCGGCCTGGCAGCTGGCCTGAGCGTGCGCGGGCGACCAACCGTAGCTTGGCTACCGCCGCCCGACCTTTCCGGTCTTTACCCGGTCCTTAACCTGAGGCGCGGAATCACCCGCTAGAGTTCTTCCGTGGCGGTCGGAGCCCACCCCGAACCGGAGTCTTTGCCTGTCCTCGCGCTGGCCAGCTCTCGATACATCAATCGTGAGCTGTCGCGGCTCGACTTCGACGAGCGAGTGCTGGCGATGGCCGAAGACGTGCGGCTTCCCCTACTCGAGCGGGTGCGTTTCCTCGCCATTTTCAGCCAGAACCTGGATGACTTCTTCCAGGTCCGAGTCGCGGGGTTGAAAGAGCAGGTCCTGGCGGCCGTGGCGGTCGCCTCGCCAGACGGCATGTCGCCGCTCGAGCAGCTCAAGGCGATCCGTACCCGCGTCGAGGGTCTGGTCGACCGGCAGGTCAGCATCTACAACCGCGGCATCGTCCCCGCCCTGGCCGATGCAGGCATCTCGGTGGTGAGGGCGGAGGAGATGAGCAAGAAAGAGCTCAGCAGCCTGCACACCGTGTTCCGAGAGCAGATCTTCCCGGTGCTGACCCCGCTGGCCGTCGATCCGGGTCACCCGTTCCCATATATCTCTCACCTTTCACTCAATCTGGCGGTCCGGGTGCGCGACCCGCTGCACCGGCAGCCTCGCTTTGCGCGCGTGAAGGTGCCGCCTGTCCTGCCCCGATTCATCCCGCTCGACACCTCGACTGAAGGGGGTGAGCGCTACATGCCGCTCGAGGACGTGATCGCGCTCCACCTCCCGGCGCTGTTCCCGGGGATGGAGATCATCGCCCACTACCCATTCCGCGTCACAAGGGACGGCGACCTGGACGACGTGGACAGCGACGCGGAAGACCTTCTAGCCGCGATCCAGACCGAGCTGCGCCGGCGGCGACGCCATGCGCGCGTGGTGAGGCTCGAGGTCGATCCGCGGATGTCATCCGAGGTCCTCGAGCTGTTGATGCGCGAGCTGGAGCTGCAGCCTGCGGACGTGTACCAGATCGACGGACTCCTCGACATGGGGAGTCTTTCACTGCTGACGCACCTCGACCGCCCCGACCTCAAGGAAGAGAGCTGGACGCCGACGACGCAACCTCGCCTCCGGGGCATCGCTGCGGAGGTTCCAGACCTGTTTGCAGTGTTGCGCGCGGGTGACGTCCTGGCACACCACCCCTATGACTCCTTCGCCACGTCGGTCGAAGCGTTCATCGATCATGCGGCAAGCGATCCCGAGGTGCTCGCCATCAAGCAGACGCTGTATCGCACGTCTGGACCCGCGAGTCCCATCGTGCGCGCGCTGATCCGCGCCGCGGAACGCGGCAAGCAGGTCGTCGCGCTGGTCGAGATCAAGGCTCGCGGCGACGAGCAGGCGAACATCGGCTGGGCTCGCGCCCTCGAGGAAGCGAACGTGCACGTCGTGTATGGACTCCTTGGTCTCAAGACGCACGCGAAGGTGACGCTCGTCGTGAGGCGTGAAGGCGGACACATCCAGCACTACCTCCACGTTTCCACTGGCAACTACAACCCGAACACCGCCCGGATCTACGAGGACGTCAGCATTCTCTCCGCCGACTCAGACCTTGGAGCCGATGTGACCGAGCTGTTCAACCTGCTCACCGGATACAGCCGGCAGAGCCGCTATCGCAAGCTGCTGGTCGCGCCAACCAACTTGAGGACGGGGATCACGCAGCTCATCGAGCGTGAGGGCGTGGTGGGCGGCCGGATCATCATCAAGGTCAACAACCTGATCGACTCGGAGATCATCGATGCGCTCTACGCGGCGTCCCAGGGAGGCGCGCAGGTCGACCTACTGATCCGGAGCATGTGCTCGCTGCGGCCAGGCGTGCCAGGACTCTCGGAGCGGATCCGCGTTCGCTCAATCGTCGGCCAATTCCTCGAGCACTCGCGCATCTTCTCCTTCGGCAACGGGGGGCGCCCTGAGTATTACCTGGGGTCGTCCGACCTGATGCCGCGCAACCTCGACCGCCGGGTGGAAGCCGTTGTACCGGTGACCGATCCCCGGCTGCGGCACCGCCTGCAGCAGATCCTCGACGTCTCGCTGGCGGACGACGTGCTCGCTTGGGAGCTAGGGCCCGACGGTGGGTGGCACAAGGTGCCCACGGTCCGCGGTCTCAACTCGCACAATCGCTTCAAAGACCTTGCGCTCGAGAGCGCTCATGGCAACGGGCTGAACGGCGTACCGCATGTCTAGACCACATTGATCGAACGTGAGGTGAAACTCGGGGCCGGCCCCGCGTTCCATCTCCCGGACCTCAGCGGGGTCATTGACGGCGTCGCCGTCGGGCCGTCGGAAACCGTGCGCCTGGAGACTGTCTATTACGACACGCCCGACCTGCGCCTTGCGCGTTGGGGCGTCTCGCTGCGGCATCGCGCCGGCGAAGGTTGGACGCTCAAGCTCGCAACACCGCCTTCCGCTCCGGGTAGGCCTTCTGCTCTGCTCGAACGCGCCGAGCTGACATTCGAGGGGGGTTCAAAGAAACCGCCGGCAGCTGCGCTAGAGGTGGTGCGTGCATACGTGCGCAGGACTGAGCTCGTGCCTGTGGCGCGCCTGTCAACGGTGCGACGCCGGGTCCGCCTGGTCGACGGGAAAGGGGCACGCGTGGCCGAGGTGGTTGACGACGAAGTCTCGGTGCGTGACGGGAGGCGGGTTGCGGCACGTTTTCGCGAGATCGAGGTTGAGGCCGCCGGCCAGAACGGCGCCGACAGCGCGGACGAGATCATCGCTCCGCTCGTCACGAGGTTGCGCGGAGCGGGCGCCGGCGCTCCCGACCCCACGCCAAAGCACATCCGGGCACTTGGCCCGCGGGCGATCGAGCCGCCTGAAGTTGCGCCCACGCCACTGCTCCCGAACGCCCCGGCAAAAGATGTAATCAGGAACGCACTTGCCGAGTCGGTCGGCGCCGTCCTCCACAATGACCCGCTGGTCAGGACAGGCCGTGACCCGGAGGCGGTCCATCAGGCTCGGGTTGCCACCCGCAAGCTGCGATCCAACCTCCGCACCTTCGGACCGCTTCTCGACGTCGAGTGGACGGAGCCGCTTCGGTCCGAGCTTGGCTGGCTCGCGACGAGCCTTGGCGCCGTGCGCGACCGCGAGGTGCTGCTCGAAAGGCTGCGCGATCGCGCCCGGTCGCTGCCTGCCAGTGACTTGCGGTCGGCAACCTCGCTGCTCCAGCTGCTCGCGACCGAAATCGACGGGCTGCGCAACCAGCTCGCCGTCGATCTCGATTCGCAGCGCTACATCGACGTCCTCGAGAACCTGGTCGCTGCCGCCCACTCGCCGGCCACTTTGCCCGACGGGGATCAGCCCGCAAGCGCGGTCCTGCCGGCCCTCGCAACGACGCCCTGGCGCCGGTTGCGTTCCGCGGTGCGCCAGCTGCCCGAGACGCCAACCGACCCCGAGCTGCACCGCATCCGCATTCTCGCGAAGCGAACTCGCTACGCGGCGGAAGCGGTGGTGCCGGTGGCCGGGCCCGGTGCGGAGGCTTTCGCCAAAGCCGCAGCAAAGCTGCAGACCATCCTTGGCGAGCACCAGGACAGCGTCACAGCGCAGGCGTGGTTGCGGGCGGCAAAGGTGAGCGGGCGGCGCGCTTTCGTGGCCGGCGAGCTGATTGCGCTCGAAGGCATCGCTGCTGCTGCCGCGCGCGCGAAGTGGCGCAAGGTCTGGAACTCGCTCGACCGCAAGCGCCTGCGCGACTGGATGCCCTGACCTGCGGACGTTTTATGTCGTGCGCCACGCGAAGGCGGGGAGCCGCAGCCACTGGTCGGGCGACGACCGTCTCCGGCCTCTGAACAACAAAGGAAAGAAGCAGTCCGAGGAGCTCGTTGCGGTCCTCAAGCCGTTTCGAATCTCCGACATCTTCTCGAGCCCATACCTGAGGTGCATGCAGACCGTCGAACCACTCGCGCGTGCCCGCCGCCTCCAGGTCAAACGGTCGCCGTCGCTCGAAGAGGGGCACGGCCTCGAGGGTTTGACCGAGTTCCTCGGCGATCGATCGCTTGCCGACGTCGTGCTCAGCACGCACGGCGACATCGTCTGGGAGCTGGTCGAAGACCTGGTTGAGCGTGAGCTGATCAAGGCGGGGGAAGGTGGGTACGAGAAGGGCTCCACCTGGTTGCTCGAGGTGGACGATCATGGGGTCGCCGAGCGAGCGCGCTACATCGCGGCCCCCTGAGGGGCGCGATGCGACCAAATGTGCCCGAATGGCGGCATATTCATGGGAGGGATTCGACCATGTGTGCCCGAATAGCGGATCCCGGGTAGGGAAGTCTGGCTCCTGCGGCTCGAGTTGGGTGCTAACGTTCGGCGGTGCGCGCCGTAGTCGTCACGGTGTTGATCGATCTGCCGGCCAATCACCGGTTTCATCGCGCGACCCTCGCTGCGCTCGAACATGCGTCGGAGCATGGGCGGATCCCCCTTGATGTCCGTGTCGTGTGCACGGATGAGGTTCAAGACGCTTCTCGGATCGCCGCAGCCGGATCGGCTGTCATCATCGGGCCCGGCAGCCCGTACCGCGATCCGGAGGCTGCCCACGGGGTGGTGCGGGCAGCGCGCGAACGCAAAATCCCGCTTGTCGGGACCTGAGGTGGCTTTCAACACGTGCTGGTCGAGCACGCTCGGAACCTTGCGGGGGTAAGCGATGCTGCCCACGCCGAGTACGGCCCCGGTGGCACCCCCGTTATCACTCCGCTCGAGTGTTCGCTCCAGGACCAGACCATCGCGGTTGACCTCGCGCCTGGGTCCCTCCTTGCCGACCTGTATGGCAGCCAGCACGCGATCGAGTACACGACGTGCTCGTACGGGCTGGCACCCGAAATGCAGCACATCGCGCGCGAGTATGGGATGCGAATCGCGGCCACCGACGGCACTGGAGAGGTCCGTGCCATCGAACGGGTCGACCACCCGTTCTTCGTAGGGACGCTCTACCAGCCTCAACTCCGATCAGCGCCGGGCGCGCCACACCCTGTCTTCGTCGGGCTCCTCGACGTTTGCGCGCGGCGTCGCGTACCGCGGTTTTCGGTTGAGCAGTCTTCCTAACGCGTACGGGGAGAAGATCGCCTGGCTTCGTCGTGAGATGACCGCGGCGGCCAACCCGCAAAAGGCCGCGGGCATGCAGTCATATATGAAATCGACCATGCCGTACTACGGAATCAACTTGCCCGAGGTCAGGGCGATCAGCCGCAGGGTCTTCGACGGCATGGACATGAGCTGCGGCGAGTGGCGCAACGCAATTCTCGAGCTGTGGCGCGGCGCGCGATATCGCGAGGAGCGCTATGCGGTCCAGTTCCTGCTCACGATGAGGAGCCACGTCGACTGCCTCACGCCATCAGACATGGCGATGCTGGAGGAGCTGGTCACGAGCGGCGCCTGGTGGGATCACGTCGATGAGCTGGCGACGGTGATCGGTGAGCTGCTGCGGAAATATCCCAAGCGAATCCGGCCGCTGATGCGGCGCTGGAGCGCCGACGCGAACATGTGGAAGCGGCGGGTGTCGATCATCTGTCAGCTGAGGTTCAAGCGTGACACGGACCTCGATCTGCTTTACGCGAACATCGAGCCCAACCTCGCCGATCGCGAGTTCTTCATTCGCAAAGCCATCGGATGGGCGCTGCGCCAGTACGCGTGGACAGATCCCAAAGAGGTGGCGCGCTACGTGCGCGCTCATGAGGCGCAGCTGAGCGGCCTGAGCCGGCGCGAAGCCTTGAAGAACATCAGCTAGCCTTAGCCCGAATGACGGTCACGCTGCGCGGCGCTGCACAGAGGGTCCGCCGATGACTGTGACGCTGCGCGGTGGAGGGCTGACAGAAGACCAGGTCGTGGCTGTGGCCCGTCACGGCGAAAAGGTCGCCCTCGCCGCGGCGGCGCGCACCAAGATGGAGCGCAGCCGCGCCCGCGTCGAGCGGGCCGCCGCGTCGCGGGAGCCGGTCTACGGGGTGTCGACCGGGTTTGGCGCGCTCGCCGGCACGCGCGTGGCTCCGCTTCGCCAGCCCGAGCTGCAGCTGGCCCTGATCCGGTCCCACGCCGCAGGCGTCGGAGCTCCGGTCGACGTGGAGGTCGTGCGCGCGACGATGCTCCTCCGCGCACGCACCCTTGCGATGGGCATGTCGGGCGTCAGACCGCTTCTCGCGGAGGCGTTGATCGGGATGCTGAACGAAGGCATCACACCGCTGGTGCCGCGTTATGGCTCGGTTGGCTGCAGCGGGGACCTTGCCCCGCTCGCGCACATTGGACTCGCGCTCGTCGGCGAGGGAGAGGTCGTGGACCCACAGGGCGGGCGCCGGACCGCGGCGCAGGCGCTCAAATCGGCGAGGCTGAAGGCGGTCAAGCTCGAGACCAAGGAGGGCCTCGCGCTGATCAACGGGACCGACGGAATGCTCGGCATGCTCCTCCTCGCATGCACCGACGCCGAGCGACTGTTCAAGACTGCCGACGTCACCGCCGCGATGTCCGCGGAGGCGCTGCTGGGCACCGACCGCACTTTTCAGTCGCGCCTCCAAGAGGTCAGGCCGCACCCGGGTCAGGCCGCAAGTGCTGCCAACCTCACACGGTTGATGAGCGACTCCCAGATCGTCGCGTCGCACCGCCATTCGCAACACACCGTCCAGGACTCGTATTCGGTGCGCTGCAGCCCACAGGTCGCCGGCGCCGCGCGCGACACGCTCGACTTCGTGCGCCGAATCGCCGAGGTCGAGCTCTCGTCCACGATCGACAACCCCATCGTGATGGAGAACGGCGATGTCGAATCGAATGGCAACTTTCACGGCGAGCCACTTGCGTTCGCCGCCGACTTCCTCGCCATCGCTGCGGCCGAGGTTGGATCGATCGCCGAGCGGAGGGTCGACCGGCTGCTCGATCCGCATCGCTCGCAAGGCCTGCCGGCCTTCTTGGCGGACGAGCCCGGTGTGAACTCGGGCCTCATGGTTGCCCAGTACACCGCCGCTGCGCTGGTCGCCGAGAACCGCCGCCTTGCCGCACCCGCCAGCGTCGACTCGATTCCCACGTCCGGGATGCAGGAGGACCACGTCTCGATGGGATGGGGCGCGGCGTTGAAGCTGCGGACCGTGCTCGACAACCTGGCGCACATCCTCGCCGTCGAGCTGTGCGCCGCCGCGCGGGCGCAGGAGCTGCGCCGGCCGCTCGAACCGTCCCCGGCAACCAGTGCCGTGCGAGTCGCGCTGCGCAAGCAGGTGGCCGGCGTCGGCCCTGACCGAATCGTGGCGCCGGAGCTGGCCGCGGCTGAGGCGCTGATCCGCGGTGGTTCTATCGTCGAGGCTGCGGAATCGGTGGTTGGGACTCTTAGATGAGCGAAACCCCCCACCCCGACCCTCCCCGGCGAGCGGGGAGGGGGAGGACGGTTCGGGCGCCTAGGGGGACTCGAATTACCTGCCTCGGCTGGCCTCAGGAGGCCGCGATGCGGATGTTGATGAACAACCTCGACCCCGACGTCGCGGAGCGCCCTGAGGACCTTGTCGTCTACGGGGGCACCGGCCGCGCCGCCCGTTCGTGGGAGGCGTTCGACGCCATCGTCCGCGAGCTGCGCCGGCTCAAAAAGGACGAGACCTTGGTGGTCCAGTCGGGCAAGCCGGTCGGAGTCTTCCAGACCCACGAATGGGCGCCGCGCGTCCTGATCTCCAACTCGATGCTGGTCCCTGAGTGGGCGACGTGGGACGAGTTCCGCCGCCTCGAAGCGCTCGGCCTGACGATGTACGGCCAGATGACCGCGGGCTCGTGGATCTACATCGGAACGCAGGGCATCCTGCAGGGGACATACGAAACGTTCGCCGCCGTCGCACGCAAGCGATTCGGAGGGTCGCTTGCGGGGACGATCACGCTGACCGCCGGCCTCGGGGGGATGGGTGGGGCGCAGCCGCTGGCGGTGACGTTGAACGGTGGCGTTGCCATCTGCGTCGAGGTCGATCCCGACCGCATCGCGCGCCGACTCGAGCATCGCTACCTCGACGTGAGCGCGGATGGTCTCGATCATGCGCTGCAGCTCGCGCGAGAAGCGAAAGATTCAAAGCGTGCGCTGTCCATCGGCGTGCTCGGTAACGCCGCCGAGATTTTCCCTGAGTTGCTCCAACGCAGCATTGAGTTCGATGTCGTGACCGACCAGACACCCGCCCACGACCCGCTCAGCTACGTGCCCGCCGGACTCTCCCCGGAAGATGCGGCCGAACTGCGGCTCGATGAGCCCGGCGCGTACGTCAGACGCGCGCGCGAGAGCATGGCGCTGCAGGTCGATGCGATGGTCGGGTTTCTCGACCGCGGCGCGGAGGTCTTTGACTACGGCAACAGCCTGCGCGCCGAGGCGCGGCTAGGGGGCAGTACGCGCGCGTTCGACTACCCGGGCTTCGTCCCCGCCTACATCCGGCCGCTGTTCTGCGAAGGCAAGGGGCCGTTTCGCTGGGTCGCGCTGTCGGGCGATCCGGCCGACATCGCCGCGACGGACCGCGCGATGCTCGAGGAGTTCTCCGAGGACGCAGCGCTTGTCCGCTGGATCAAGGCGGCCGGCGAACACGTGCGGTTTCAGGGACTGCCGGCCCGGATCTGCTGGCTCGGCTACGGCGAGCGCGCGCGCGCAGGGCGCCGGTTCAATCAGTTGGTGCGCACGGGCGTGGTCCAGGCGCCGATCGTGATCGGGCGTGATCACCTGGACGCAGGATCGGTGGCCTCGCCCTACCGCGAAACCGAGTCGATGCGCGACGGCTCCGACGCCATCGCCGACTGGCCGATCCTCAACGCGCTGCTGAACACGTCGAGCGGTGCGACCTGGGTCAGCGTGCACCACGGCGGCGGCGTCGGCATCGGGCGCTCCATCCACGCCGGCATGGTCGTGGTCGCGGACGGTACTGACGAGGCGGCGAAAAAGCTCGAGCGCGTGCTGACCAATGACCCTGGCAGCGGTGTGATGCGCCACGCCGACGCCGGCTACGAGCGCGCGATCGAGGTGGCTCACGAGCTCGGCGTTCGCATCCCAATGCTGGGTGACCAGTAGCGGCGCGCCCGCGCGCATCTTGGGGCTCGGGACGCCGATACGTGCGTCAGGGGGCCCGGCGCTTCGTCGTCGCGCATTCACGAATGCGCTCCTCCTAGCGCCACCCCTTCCTTCGTCGCGGCGCCCCGACCAGCGACCTTCGGTCGCCTGCCCCAAGCTATCGCGCGTGGGGCCGCTACAGGTCACCCCTAGGTGAACGGCACAGGTCGCTGGCACGCCGAGCAGGCGTGGGTCGGCCACGCCGCAGAAAACGTGCTGATCGAGGTCGAGGGTGGTCGTATCAAGCGCGTCACCGAAGGAGTGCCTGCCTCTCAGGACGCCGTCGCTCTGAAGGGCTGGACGATCCCGGGCTTGGCCAACGTGCACAGCCACGCCTTCCAGCGCCTGCTTCGCGGCGAGGTCGAGTCGGGCGCGGGCGATTTCTGGGAATGGCGCAATCGCATGTACCGCTTCACGGAATGGGACGCCGCCGACTACTTCAACCACGCCCGCCTGGTTTTCAGGGAGATGCTAGAGGCAGGCATCACCGCGGTCGGCGAATTCCACTACCTCCACGCCCGGGGCAACGAGCTTGGTGTCGCGCTCATCGACGCCGCCCGGGAGGAGGGGATTCGGATCACTCTGATCGATGCCTGTTACCTCCGTGGTGGCCTTGACGGCAGGCCGCTCGAAGCCGAGCAGATTTCGTTTTCCGACGGCGACGCGGACAGCTGGGCGCGCCGCATGGACGAGCTGAACGAAGCCGATGGAGTGCGGATCGGCGCCGCGATCCACAGCGTGCGCGCGGTCGATCCCGAATCAATGCGCATCGTCGCCACGTGGGCGCGCGAACACAAGGCGCCGCTGCACATTCACCTCGCGGAACAGCCGGCCGAGGTCGAGGAATGTCTGCGGGTGGAGGGCTGCACGCCTGCCGAGCTGCTCGAGCGCGAAGGAATCCTCGGGCCCGACCTGACCGCCGTGCATGCGATCCATCTGACCCCGCACGACATCTCTTTGCTCGGAGACAACGAGGTCTCGGTCTGCGCCTGCACCACCACCGAGCGCGACCTGGGAGATCGCGTCGGGCCCATGACGGCGCTGGCGGATGCCGGCTGCGCCTTGACCGTGGGCAGCGACTCCAACGCGGTGATTGACATGATCGAGGAGGTGCGCGGGCTCGAGCTCGACCAGCGACGCGCCACGGGTCGCCGCGTACTACACGAACCCGAAGAGCTCTTCATTGCCGCGACCTTCAACGGCATGCGCGCTCTGGGTTGGGATGCGGGAGAGCTGAGGGCGGGGATGCTGGCGGATTTCATCACGCTCGATCGATCGCCACAGTGGCGCAAGTTGACCCCGGCCTATCTGATCTACGGCTTCTCGGGCAACGATGTCATCAATGTCGTCGTAGGTGGCGAAACGGTCGTGGGGAAATGAAGCGCCTGCGCAACATCGGCCGCCTCTTCACCGGAACCGCTATTGGGGTGATCGAAGACGCGGCCGTCATCTTCGACGCCAACGAGATCGCCTGGTGCGGCAAGCACGGCGACGAACCACGCGAGCTTCTCGAATCAGTCACCGATGAGCACGACTGCGCCGGAGGGCTCGTCACCGCAGGTTTGATCGACGCCCACACGCACCCGGTGTATGCGGGCGATCGGATGGCTGAGGTCGCGATGCGTTCGGCCGGCGCGGCCTATGCCGAGGTCGCGAAAGCCGGCGGCGGCATTCGATCGACAGTTGAAGCGACACGCCTGGAAAGCATCGGCGCCCTCGAAGAGGCCACGGCGCGCAGGCTCTGGTCATGGCTTGAAGGTGGCACGACGACAGTCGAGGCGAAGACCGGATACCACCTGGAGCGTGAGGGCGAGCTCGAAAGCACGAGGCTCCTGGCTCGCCTCGGCAAGCGTGACGACCTGCCGCGCATCGAGGTCACATTCCTGGCTGCGCACGCGCTGCCGCCCGACAGAGGCGCGCGGATGGGCTCCTACAGCAAGCAGGTCGCCGAATGGTGCGCGGATGCCTACACTGCGGGCGCTCGCTTCTGCGACGTGTTCTGCGACCAGGGATATTTCAGCGTGGCGCAGTCGCGCGCCATCCTCAAGGCGGGACTCGAGGCCAAGCTCATCCCCCGGATCCACGCCGACGAGCTCGATCGAACCGGTGGTTCACGATTGGCCGCCGAGCTGCACGCCGTGTCGGCGGATCACCTCCTCCGCGCAAATCGCAGCGATGCCTTCGCCTTGGCGCGCTCGGGTGTGGTGGCGACGCTCGCTCCGGGCACCGCGCTGTCGATCGGGAAGCTGCCGCCGGTCAAAGAGCTCATCGAGGCCGGCACGGTGATCGCCCTCGGCACCGACCACAATCCTGGAACGAGCGGCCTCACCAGCATGAGCGTGGTCGTCGCGCTCGCGGTTGCCGTGTTCAAGATGTCTGTCGAGCGAGCCGTGCTCGCGGCCACCCTCGGGGGCGCGTACTCACTCTCCCGTTCGGACCGAGGTGTGGTTGCACCGCACAAGCTGGCCGACCTCGTGCTCTGGGAAGCCGAGCACGAAGGGGCTTTTGCCTGGGCTTACGGGCTCAAACCGGCGATCGTCTGGCTGAGGGGCGCGCAAGTATTTGCTTGATTAAAGGTTGCTAAATGCGTGCAATCAGCCTATAAGTTGCACCTGAACGGCCGCCGCTCAGTAAAAGTCGAATCAACCAGCGGTCGAAAATGGAGGAAGGCAAGTAGTGGCAAAGTGGAATCCCCTGGCGCTCAAGCTTCTCATGTGGGTCATGGGACTGTTGCTGGTCGTCGGCTCGGCGGCGAGCTTCGTCGGCGTTGCAGTGTTCCCCTTCGACAGCAGCGCGGGCGTATCGGCGCCGGTGGCTGGAATCGCGTTCGGCGCGGGGATCATGATTGCGGGCTTTGACCCGATCGGCAACATCAGCTGGGTCCGCGCGCTCGTCCTATACGCGATCCTCGAGATCGTCTACCAGATCTTCACGCAGGTGACGGTCGGGCGGTTCGACATCATTGCGTTCGTCATCGGCATCCTGGTTGCCGTGCTCGTACTCGTGCTCTACCCCAACAAGCCGGCTCTCTGGATGCAGGGCGGGACCACGTCTGGAGCGCGCGCGTAAGCAAGCGACTGTTCAATCCTTAAGGGGCGGCTCTGCCGCCCCTTCCTTTTTTAGTCTGCGATGACTTCGGTGCCCGCGATCTCGTCGTGGATCGGACGCCGGGCGATCCACGACAGCGGCAGCAGGGCCAGGCGGAGGACCGATTGAGTTGGGGTGAGGCGTGAGCCGTCCACCGAGATCACCCGCTGCCCCGTGACCAATCCACCGAACGTTCGCCCTCCGGCGCTCCAGCACGCGACGTGATAGACGATCGCGATGACCAGTGTCCAGCGCAGCCGGCGCTGCCCCGCAAAGCCGGCCAGGGTGAAGCAGAGGGCCGCGTCGACCGCCCCCGACCGTCTGCGGTCCTCGGCGGACGCGACCGTCCCGGGCGCAGGCTCCCGGCCGTGAAGGCGGAGCAAGAAGAGTCGGGTGAAAAGCTGGTGGACATGCAGGTGCGTCAGGACGTAGAGCGGGCGTGGAAGCGCGGGGCGGTAGTCGCTGAGCGAGGCCTCGACGTGGTCGGGGGTCGCCCCCAGACGCCAGTGGCCCCCTGGGGCGCCCGCCAGCAGCCCGCCCTCGATGGGCCAGTCCACCGCGCTGCGCGTCAGCGTCGGCCGCCCGAAGCGCAGCAGCACGAGCGGCCCTGCCCGGAGGGTGTCGCCTCGGAGCTGAAGGAGGCCGAGGCTGAGGCGGCGGATCGACTCCGCATATGAGTCTCGCAGGCTGGCGCCGCTGAGCTGTGCTGAGACCGCGACGGAGGTTTTGATCGAGACGCGTCCGCCATCCCAGGTGACCACACGCATATCTTGCTTTGATGGCGCGATTGGAATTCTCGGCGGGGGTCACGGCAAAGACCACGCTGGAGCGGGCCTTCGACTACTTTGCCGACTACCGCCATGTCGCTGACGTGCTCGAGGGCGTCAGCCGCTGGGAACCCAGCGGGAGCAAGAGCAGGGGCGCCGGTGCGCGGTTCACGGTGGAGATGGCCGTGCTTGGGTTGCCGCTAAAAAACGTGCTGCGCCTCGACCGCTGGCGCCGTCCCGATGAGATCGGGTGGGTCTCGGAATCCGGGTTGATCAAGCAGGAGGGAGGTTTCCGCTTCAAGCAGGTCGCGGGCGGCGTCCGGATCGATCTGCACATCGCCTATGAGCCGCCCGCCTCGGTGATTGGAGCCGCAGTCGCGCGCAGGCTGGATGGGATGGTGCGCCAGCGCCTGGAGAGCGCGCTGGAGCGGATCCGTGAAACGCTGGAGACCTAAAGTTGCTCCTATGCGACTGACCCGCGAGGCGAGCGCGATCCTGGGGCGGACCACGATCGGAATGCTCGCACTGCGCGCGGGCCGCACTCCACTCGTCAACCCGGCGGTGTTCAGCTTTGCAGGCGGATCGATCTGGATGACCACGTCGCGTTTTGCCGCGAAGACGGTTATCGCCAAGCGCGATCCGAGGGCAGCTTTTCTCGTCGACGGCGGGTCGGAAGCCGTGCTGCTGCGTGGCGCGCTCGAGGTCTTCGACCCCCTCAACCTTTCGAGCCAGATGCGCGCCATGCTCGAGGGCCCCAGCTACTTCTTTGGGATGGCCGGTTACGCCCTCCGCAACGCTCCGTTCGTCGCGGGTTACGCGCTGGACCTGACGAAGCTGCCGCGCGAGTGGATGCCGTACAACCGCGTGGTGCTGCGCATGAAGTTGAGCGATGCGGACCTCGTCGAAGGCGCACCGTTTCCCCCCGCGCAAGCCGCGCGTGTACCCGCTGTTCCGGCGGACGTCAGCCGCCGTCTCGCGGGCGTGTCGCGCGGGTACGCCTGCTGGATCGAGGGTGGCATGCCTCTCGTCCGGCCCGCGTTTTGGGAGGTCGAACACGGCCAGGTCAGCGTTGCTCCGACCAGCGGGCGGCCGCGCCACGGCTCCCCGGGCGCGCTGGTGGTCGAGTTGCACCATCGCTTCCGTCCCTCGCTGATGGTCGGCGCCTGCGTGCGCGGGACCTTCGCGTCCGCATCGGACGGCGAGGCGATCGCCGAGCGCTACGGGATTGGAATCTCGGAGGTGCCCCCGGTCATCGACCTCAAGCCTGAGCGCGTGACTTCCTGGCGAGGTTTTGCGATCACGACTTCGGTGCCGCGATCGGCACGCCAGCTGCACGCTGCCGAAGGCTGATGCCGCGCCCTTCCGCGCCGCAGATTCGGATCCACAAGTGGAACGCGGGCGATTGGAGCGATGCGCCAGACAGCGTGGTCACCGAGGAGCCGTTGCAGCTTCTGCTTGACGGCGGGCCGCTTTCAGTAGTGATGCGCACGCCCGGCCAGGACATCGAGCTCGCGTTGGGCCTGATGTTTGCGGAGGGCATCGTGCGTTCCCTGGACGACGTCCGACAGCTTCGGATCAGCGCTGAATCGGATGAAAAGGACAGTGCGATCGAGGTCGACGCTTCGATCGTCGAATCGAACCAGGTCGACATTCATCTCGCGGGCGTGCCGCGGCGAAGGCCTGAGCGATCGATGCTGGCCAGCTCCGCCTGCGGCGTGTGCGGCGCCGTGTTGATCGAGGACCTGCGGCGCGACCTTTCCGTCCTGCCGGCGGGACCATCGGTTCGCGCGGCGCTGCTGCCCGGGCTGGTTGAGCGACTGCGCTCGAGCCAGGGGGTCTTCGACCGCACCGGTGGCCTGCACGGGGCCGGACTGTTCGACCCAGCTGGCGTTCCGATCTGCATGCGAGAGGACGTCGGCAGGCACAACGCGGTCGACAAGGTGGTTGGACGGATGCTCCTCGATGGCCGGCTGCCGGCCCGCGATTCGATCCTGGTGGTGAGTGGTAGGGCTGGGTACGAGATCGTCCAGAAGTCGATCACGGCCGGCATCCCGGTGGTCGCCGCCGTGGGCGCTCCCTCTAGCCTCGCGGTCGCCCTTTCGCGGGAGTTCAACCAGACGCTGGTGGGCTTTCTTCGCGGCGAACGCTTCAACGTGTACGCCGCACCCGAGCGGCTGGCGCGTTGATCGCGTCGGCCAAAAGCCGGTCTTTACGTCGCGTCGCTCTGGTCGCGGCATACATGTTGGGCGCGGAATGGGCGCGCGCCCTGGTCGTCCAGCAACCGGGCCTCGCACCGGCTGCTCTGTTGCTCGGCGGCGCCGCGCTCGCGGCCGTCGCCGTCGGCTGGCGGGCCGAGCAGCTGGGTCTCGGCACATCGAGGTTCGGGCTGCGAATTCTCGGTGGCCTGGCGCTGGGCGCGGTGCTGCTGCTGCCCGCCGCCGCGCGATCCGGCGCCGCGCCCCTGCTGCCCGCCGGGCTTGCGTTCGCCGCGATCGCGGTCTCGATCGGCGAAGAGATCGCGTTCCGCGGCGTGCTCTACGCAGCGCTCGAAGCGGTCGGCGGTGCGCCTCTGGCGATCCTGGGCAGCACCATTTTGTGGACACTGGCCCACGTCCTGTCGCATCCGCCTGCATTTCTCGGCGCGGTTGCCGCGGCGGGGCTCCTGCTTGCGCTGTGGCGCTGGGCGTGCAAGGACCTGGTCGGACCGATCCTGGGCCACGTCATCGCAGATCTCGCCTTGTGAGGCGGGCCGCACTGCTGGGGGTCGCGGCGATCACCTACCTGCTTGCCGCCTGGATGGTTGCGCCGGGGTTTTACGACGGCTTTGGGCCGCAGCAGCCGTACAACTGGACGTGCCCGCCACCGCAAGCCGGCGCCAACATCAAGCCGAGCTCAGGCCACCTGGACGTCAACGTGATCAACGGCCAGAGCGAACCGAGCTCCGCATACACCCAGGATGGCCAGGTCGTCATCGGCTTTCTACCGGGAGCGTTCGATTCGACCGGCAAGACCATGATCTCGGTTGACATCACGCCGCTGCCGACGTGTCCGCAGCCGAAAGGCCTTAGGTTGGTCACCAACGTCTACCAGATCACTGCGACTGCGCCGCTGATGCTTCCGTCCAGCATGTCGATGCTCTACTCGAACCTCGAGCCGCAGCCGGATGATGTATATCGGGCGGACGACCCGGATGGACCATGGCGCTCGATCGGCCACGCGTCGTCCGCTCCACCATTCGTCATCATCACGTCGACGACGAAACTCGGCTACTTCGCAGCGGGCTACAAGAATTCGTCCCCGGCCTCCGGCGCGGTGGTCGTCGGCGGTGGTCAGCTGCTGCCGATCATCGTTGCGGTGCTGATCGTGGTCGTGGTGCTTGCCGGATTGCCCATGGCGGTCCTCCGGCGGCGCCGTGCGTCAGGCGGCGTGGAGGAAGAGACGGAGGACGCCTAGCCGTACTTGATCGCTTCGAACACCGTGCCGCACTTGCGGCACCTGTACTGAAGCGTCATCGCCTGGGTGCCGAACAGCGAGATCACTTCCGCGTCCGTTGCCTTGCAATGAGGGCAGCGCGGTTCAGCCCGTGGTTTGCTTCGCGGCGCTTGACGGCGCGTACTTCTTCTCCTCCAGCCCCCGGAGCATGCCGAAAGTGTGGGGATCGATCGCACCCGGCGTGCCGCGCCGGCGGACGGGGTCCCAACGCTGCCAATCGATGCTCTGGCGCGACGGCTTCACGTCGAGCTTCTTCTCAAGGTCGGCGCGGAGCTCGCCGGGTCCCATGCTGATCTTGCCTTCGCGGTGCAGGGCCGCCGTTTCGCCGTCGGGCGGCCCGAACCACTCGATCGCCTCCTGCCAGGCGCGCTCCAACGGCCCGGGCTCGATGCCTGAGCGCAGCCAGCTCCGCCCGTGCAGGAAGTGGTAGCGCTCCTCCATCAACATCTTCCGCAGGCGGTGCTGCAAGACCTCGACTGACCCGCCGACGCAAGCCTCGATCATCGCCGTGAAGGCTGTGTCGAGCACCGCGTTGGCCGCCACGAACTGGCTCCATTCGGTCCACGGCTCATCGAAGTAGGCGAGGTTGCGCAGGCTGGCCGCGTCCGATTCGCGATCGGGACCGCGGGGGTCGGCGCCCAGCGGCTCGAGGCATCCATAGAGAACCCGGCTGTGACCCAGGTCGTCGAGGCCCATCGCCGCCGCCGCGATGTCGGCCTCCAGCGAAGGGGCGCGTGTCGCCCACTCGGCGTAGCGAAGCCCGAGCATCTGCTTGTTGTCCGCGATGGACAAAACGAGGTCGGAGAGGCTCATGCCTCGCCCGGCTGCCAGAGGTGGATGACGTCCTCTTTGCGCACGATCGCCATCTCGCACCAACGCTCCTCGTCGTAGGTCGCGCGCGCGTAAGCCATCGCGAGGTCGGCGTCCGGCGCCACGACGCTGCCTACCTGGTGCAGCGGTTCGACTCGCGTTTTGCGCGCGAAGACCTCGTACTCAACAGCGTCTCCACTGACCCTCTTGTAACCCGTCAAACAGCGAGGCCCCAGGCTTCCAGTGCGTCGCGGCCGGCCTCGCTGATGCGGGCGGTGGTCCATGGCGGGTCCCACACGACATTGATGCGCACCTCGCGCACGCCCGATTCGCGCAGCAGGCGCTCACGTACGTCCTCGAGGATGAACTCGGACGCGGGGCAGCCCATCGCGGTGAAGGTGAGGTCGATGTCGACCACGCCATCGGTTTCTTTGATGCCGTAGATCACGCCCAGGTCGACCAGGTTCACCGGCATCTCGGGATCCTGGACCTCGGACAGCGCGGCCCAAAACCGCTCCATCACGACTCTTTGTGGTGCGTCTTGCGGAAGTTGTGGAACTCTTCCTGGAACATCGCGACCATCTCGGCATTGCGGGGGCCGCGGGCGCGCCAGCGAGCGAGCACGCCGTCCCAGGTGATCGGCTGGTTGAAGTCCCAGCGCTTGTTCTCGGCGTCGAACTCGCACGGAAAGGGATAGTCGAGCTCCCATACGTCATTGCCATCGCGCGTCTCTTTGTGCGCGGGCACCTTGACGCCGATCTGCTCGCAGTATGGAACGACGGTGGAGAGCCACCACTGGCGGAGCTGGTCGTTGGTGAGGCCCTTCAGCCTGTACTCGAGCTGCGTCGAATGCATCTTCTTCGAGTCGGGCAGGCCAAACCATTCGACGCTGAGCGGGAACATCCAGTCCACGGCACGCTGCAGCTCGTCTTTCGCAGCGCCACCGGAAGCGCTGATGCGCTTCATCCAGGTGCGGCCGTTGCGGAGGTGAAAGTTCTCCTCCAGCATCACCTTGTTCAGCCCGCGCTTCCACGGGCCGTAGGAACACTTGTCGTGGATGTCGCCCAGGAGGCAGAAGCCGGCCTGGTCGTAGAAGCCGTTGGCGACGACGAGCTCGGTCCACGTGTCGAGGGGGACGTCGAAGGCGTAGGGGTAGCGGAAGCTCTTCGGGTCGCGGCTGAAGATGAGCTTCTCCTGGTCCTCGCCGAGCTCTTCGAGGATGTGGTAGGCGATGTGGGCGTGGGCCAGCTCGTCCTGGATGATGGCGATGCCGGTCATGAAGGCATTGATCGAGGGCGCCCGTTTGGCGGCGAGGTAGTAGGCGGGGGCGGAGATGAGCTCGGTGTCGCCCGACACGATCAGGGTGTGCTTGAGCTCTCGGAGGTACTCGGCGGTCATCTCGTTCGTGGACTCGATGAGCTCCCCGGACTTGATGGTCTGGTCGAATTCGGCCTGAGTTGGCATCAACTCAATTCTGGTACATACGGGGTGGGCGGTAGAATCTTGGTCTTCCCCAGGCAGGCGTTCCTGCCGCGCCGCGGTGGCTATAGCTCAGCATGGCAGAGCACCAGATTGTGGATCTGGGTGTCGCGGGTTCAAGTCCCGCTAGCCACCCCTTGCCGCTACTTTTGAATCTTTGGACAGCGCTGCGGCTGAAGATTGGATCCGGGCGCACGTCGATCCGGTCGGTGCCATCGAGACAGTGCATGCGCGTCCGTGGGCGACGGTGATGCGGGTGCCGGTCACGGGTGGCCTGGCCTGGTTCAAGGCATGTGCGCAAGTTCAGGCATTCGAGCCGAGGCTGACTGCCGAGCTCTACGCCCGATGGCCGGACCGTGTCACCGAGGTGCTGGCCGTCGACGAAGCGCGGCGCTGGCTGCTGCTCGGCGACGCGGGCGTCGCGGTCGGGGAGCGGGGAAATCCACCCGACGCCTGGCTCGAGGCGTTGCCGTCATACGCCGAGTTGCAGAAAGGGGAGATTTCACACGCCCTCGACCACGTCGGCCACGGCGTGCCAGACCTGCGCATGGCGGCGCTGCCGGCGGGCTATCGGCGCCTGTTGGCGAGCGAGCTCCCCATCTCGAGAGATGACCTCGACCGCCTCCGAGGATATGCGCCGCGATTCACCGACCTTTGCGCCTCCCTGGCTTCCCTGGGAATCCAGGAGTCGGTGCAGCACGACGATCTCCACATGGCAAACCTCTACTCAGACCGCGGCAAGCTCCGCGTCGTAGATTGGGGTGACTCTTCGATCGCGCATCCTTTCTTCTCTCTGGTGGTGACGTTCCGGTTCCTGGAGGAGTTCAACCATCTCGGTCCCGATGACGCGTGGTTCCACAGGCTGCGCGACGCCTACTTGGAGCCCTGGGGAAGCGGATTGGAGGAGACTTTCGAGATCGCGCTCCGAGTCGGTTGGTTTGCACACGCGATCGCATGGACCCGTCAGCGGGACGCACTCTCGCCCGACGAACGGCCGGACTTCGACCGAGCGTTCGCGATCGTCCTTAGGCGGGCGCTCGCTCACACGCGCGCCTAAAACGAGAGGCGCTCAAGGGCGGTTCTAAAGTCGTTCCAATAGGGACCCTTTGCCGCTTCTTTTGAACCCTTAGGTGATGGGCGCGGTCCCGCTCGGATGGGGGTTCTGATGAGCCGGAGTTGCCGCTCCGAACCACCTCGCAAGCGCTTGAGGCAGATCTTGGTCCGTGAGGTCTCCCACCCAGGCCACATGACCGTCGGGCCGAATCAACACGGCGCCTGGAGACGTGACCGCGCCGAGTGCCGGAAGCTCCCACGCGCCGACGTATTTGGCGTCGATCAACTGAACCCGATCTGCCCATGGAGTGATGTCGAAGCCGCCGGGTTCACCGAGGTTGAGGAGGACTGGCCGGGCATCGTGCAGCAGGGCGAATACGCGCGTGGGACCGTCCGCGGTTTGGAGGTCGAGGTCGGGCATGCGCCGCCCGAGCAGCGGGTGTCCCTCTCCGAGGTCGTACTGGATGTCCAGGCCAGAGATCATCCCGGCGAATCGCCTGCGGGGCTCTTCCAAGGTGAGGAGCTCGGTGATGATGTCGCCCAAGGTTTTGACGTAGTCGTTGGGGTTGATAAGCAAGGTCTGCGCGACGGTGTTGCGCAGTACGCGGGCGGCGACCGGATGGCGCTCGGCATGGTAGGTATCCAGCAGGCTGTCCGGTGATATCCCGTTGACGACCTGGGCCAGCTTCCACCCCAGGTTCACCGCGTCCTGCACCCCGGTGTTGAGGCCCTGCCCACCCACCGGGTAATGGACGTGTGCGGCGTCACCGGCGAGCAGGACGCGCCCAGCGCGATAAGCCGCCGCCTGTCGCGCCATGTCGTTGAACCGGGAAAGCGAGGCGGGACTGTGAGCTCCGTAGTCGGTACCCCAGACGGCTACGAGCGCCTCGCTCAGATCGCGCAGGGTGGGCTCACTGGTGTGTTCGACCTGCCTTTCGGTCACCAGGACCCCCACCAGCCCACCCTCCAATTTGCTGAACGCGTGGCGACCGAGGGCGTCGTCGTGGACGCCCCATCTCGGCTCCTCGGCCAGGTGGACCTCGGCGATCAGGGTGCTCGTCGTCGGCTCCCATCCGGGGAACTCGATGCCGGCAGCCTTGCGGACCACGCTGCGCCCTCCGTCGCACCCAACTAGGTAGTCCGCCCGCAGGGCCGTGCCGTCGGACAGCTGCACGTCGACGCCGGTAGCGTCCTGCACGAATCCCGTCACGCCACGTTCGCGATGGATCGGCACCTGGAGCTCGTCGACCCAGCCGGCCAGGATGCGCTCGAAGTCTTTCTGCAACAGCGCCAGCCCGTATGGGTGCCGGGTGGGAAAGCCGCTGATGTCCAGGCGCGTGCCGGCGAACCCCGCGACCTGCGCCACCTGCCCCTCCGACACGAACCGCTCGGCGATTCCGCGCTGATCGAGAACCTCGATGGTGCGCGAATGCAGACCGCGTGAGCGCGAGCCGGTGAGGTCCTGGCCGGCTCGGCGCTCGACAATGGCGACGTCGATGCCCGCCAGGGCCAGCTCGCCCGCCAACATCAGCCCCGTCGGGCCGCCGCCCGCTACCACGACCGCATGTTTGGTCATCGCCGCTCCCTGGCGCCGATCGCCGCATAGACCGTCAACGACATACCCATCTCACGACCCCCATTTCCGAATGTTTCTCGCCTCAGCCGGCGATCATGCGGCACGACCCGGGGCTTGCCGCAAGCCCCCTGCCTCGCGCTATCCTGTTAATGGCGGCGGAGCTTCACGCTCGACGATGCGGGTCGAGCAGATCGGTCCCAGCTTCGGGAACCCACCCACGGCAGTCATCGTGACGCGGTTCTAGAGTGGTCCCGACAGGGACCCCTAGCATCTACAGCAGTGATCTTCGCCGGCGTGCTCGAAATCCTCGAGCACGGAGACGCCGTCCTCCGTGGATTTCCGTCTCGGGAGTGGCCCGATCGCCATGCGCTGTTCTTCGCCTCCGGGGTATTCCTTGAGCTCCGCCTTGAACCGGGCGAGCAGACGACGATCGAAGGCATGACCTGGTACGAGCCGGAAATGGTGCGCCAGGTCGCCGAGACGATGCTCCAGGAAACGGTGCCGGACGATTGCCTGCGGCCGTTGAGCGAGCTCCCCAAGGCGGTCCATGACGATGCGTTGGAGCTGTACCGGCTCGCCAGCGGCCTGAGGGAACGATTGGCGGATGGTACCCGGTGGGTCAAAGGCACACGGTGGACCGAGCCATTCGTCATGAAGGGAAGCGTCGACTGGCTCGCGCTGGAAGTGCACAGGCGCAAGCTCACGGGTCTCGCACACTGGGATGAGACCGACGTGCGGTCCGAGCTATGCCAGGTGATGTTGCGTGACCGTGCCGCCCAGGCCTCGCCCGGCGACAGCCGTTTGCGTAAAAGAGCGTTGGAATTGGACGCCAGGGCCACGTCGGAGCTCGATGCCCTCGATGACCTGGCGATGGGATTCGTGGTCAACGAAGGGCACGGCTTCGAAAGGATCTGCGTGCGGCGGGGCGATGGCTTCGCGCGTTTGCACCTACTCGACGGCAAGCTGTACGAGCTCGACTGGTGGAGTGCTGAGGGGGTTCGCCACGAGATCCTTCGAGCGCTGGTCAGCAACAGTGGCGGCCGGCTGATTGGGCTCGGCCAAGAGCTGCTCGACAGCATTGCGGTCAAGACCGACCGCAGCCAGTATCCGCGGCTCATGCGCGCAGGCAAGCTCAAGGTCGGGGCGGTTCCTGCGCAGACCGACTCCGAGTGGACGCTCTACTTCAGCAAAGGCAAGTTCCGCATTCGCTACTCGATGGACGGCCGCAGCTCGCCAGTCTCGGAACGTGAAGCCTTAGGCATCCTCAGCCGGCGCGGCTACAGCTTCGTCGTGTTCGAGGGGCGAGGCGATCACGACTGATGAGCCTTCGAATCCTAAAGTCGCACAATTCTTGAGTGAACGATCACGGCCAACACAACCGCGATGGACTCGAGAGGCTGCGCCGACTTACATCGCTGAGCGACGCCGAGCTGGCCAAAGACACAGGCGACGGATGGACCGTGGCTACCGTGCTCGGGCACATGGCGTTCTTCGACCGGCTGCTCCTCCTGCGCTGGGACACATATGAGAAGGACGGGGTCTTCGCCGAGCTGACCCCGAATCATTTCGACCTGATCAACTACGCCGGCGCCGGCGATTGGTCTGCGCTTCCGCCACGGGCCGCGGTCGCCAGATGCATCGAGGCCGCCGAGCGCGCCGTCGCGCGGATCAACGCGCTCCCGGAGAAGGTCGTCGCCGTCGTGTTGGAAACGCCCAGGGTCGCGCTCCTCGAGCGAATGCTTCACTGGAGCCCGCACCTGGTCCAGATCGAGAGGGCGATCGGCCGCGAGATCTAGATGCCGGAGTCGCGCAAGGGGTCAACCGTCGCGGGGATTGGTGGCATCGCATTCGGCTTGCTGACCGGCACCGGCATCGTGCTCACCCGTGCGCGGGGTGGGTCGGGGTCTGGCTTCTTTTGGCGCCGCACAGGTCAGTGTTCCCAGGCGTTTAGTCCGGCTCGCGCGCCCTCCCGAAAGTCATCGTTGGCGCGACCGGCATCATCTTGCCGTCATCGGTTTTGACCAGCTGCCATCCGCCTTCATGCACCAGCCAGTGATGCCGGTGGCAGAGAAGGATTAGGTTGGACAGCTCGGTGTTCCCTCCGTTGATCCAATGCACGAGGTGATGTCCATCGCACCGTGAGGCAGGCCTCTCGCAGCCGTCCCACTGGCAGTGCCCGTCGCGGGCTTTGAGCGCCCGCCGCGCCGGACCCGAGATGACTCGCCTGGAGCGACCGACATCGACCACGACCGATTCCTGGTCGAGCAGGACTCGCATCACGCTGCAGTCGCAAGCCATGCGCTGAACAGCGGTGGAAGAAACCGGGAGCGAGAACTCCATCTCTCCGCCGCCAGCTCCCGCCAGGGCCTTCACCGTCTCAACCGTGGCGGTGATCTGCAGGTTGGCCGGCTTGCCTCCGTGGGCCAGCTCGACCAGAGCGTCGGCGTAGCGCCTGGGCAGGTCGCGCTCATCGTCGGCGCCCGCCATGCGCGCCAGCGGCTCCAGGGCCGTCCGCACCGCCGCGCCACCGACCGGGTCGAGCACGCCATTGATCAGCAGGCAGCCGTCCTCGGCGGCGCTCAGGCTGAGGTGGCGGT